>NC_012623.1:723750-1085625 GCF_000022485.1 Sulfolobus islandicus Y.N.15.51
AGATTCTGCAGTTTTCACTACTTCGAGTGCATATTTTGGATCTTCTTTAAAGCCTTGATAGAAGTGCTCTGCATCAAATATCACCTTAAGACCATGTGATCTCAAATAATTAATGCTGTCATATATTATATCTAAATTATCTTGCTTAGTTACCTTTAGGACTTCAGTAGCATGTAGTGACCATGACTTACCAAATATTACAGCAAAATCAACATCTGCTTTTATTATACTATTTAGACTAATATCTTCCTTTACGCTAACATCTTTTCTTTTGGTACTTCCAAAGGCAGCTATTCTAGCTTTAGATAGTTTATATTTCTTTATCTCTTTAAAGAACTCCTCATCCTTAGGATTAGATCCTGGCCATCCTCCTTCAATATATTCTACTCCAAGCTCATCTAAGAGTAATGCTATCTTAATTTTATCATTTAGAGTAAAAGATATATTCGCGCCCTGCGATCCATCTCTTAATGTTGTATCTAGAACCTCAACAGATTTCTTGGACACCGAACATAGGTGAAAAATAATGGGAAGATTTAAAAGCTTTAATGATAATGGGAAAAAATCATATTTCATTTTTAGCACCATAATGCTAATAATCTTTTTAATAACATTTGCGCTTTTCTTAGAAATCCCAAACTATTTTCCCAATTATAAATATATTAGCCTTGTTTACAAAAGCAATCTCAAAAACGTTGAGATATCACCTAATTTAGGTATAAATATTGCAAACATTACTATTAACGATTTCAATAATACGCTAATCGCATTTACTTCAAACACTTCTACGATCAATATTTCAGTCATAAATGAAATTGGTAAGACTATTATTAATCAGCAAGGATATATAGGAGTGAAATTGATAAACGGAACCTACAGAATATTCTTGATAAATACTGGACAGCAGACTGCGTATTTAACCTTTGATTATGGTGTGTTCAACTATAATCTAATCTCTTCATTTTATTCATCTTTAGCGTTACTTAAAGTGATTTATGAAGTGATCATGGCAGGAAGCATAATATTGGGTTTGTATTCAATAATCCGAGGATTAGCTAAAGGAAGTAGGATAACTAGGAAGCTAAGGTTAAGAAAAAACAACTGATTTAAGCCAAATCAGTGCATCAGTTATGAAACTAGGTCCCATATGAGCTAAATAATCACCCTTGGTGAAGATTATACGCTTACTTAACAGCTGAAATAATCCTCTTTGTTGTAAAATTGAATAAAATCTCTCCTTTTCGTAATCTGTAAGCTTTTTCGGCTCGTAAATTAGAATGTCTGGATTTCTTTTCAAGATTTCGTCATCATTGGGTGTGAAATAGGCTTCAGAAACGTCATCGAAAATATTAATACTTCCTAATAGTGATATTCCGTCACTGATATGAGTTGGAAAACCTACTGTTATAGGTCCGCCTAGGTCCAGTTCCACATAGACCTTTAGCTTATTCTTAAACCTCCCAACTTTAAGCTCATTTATAATAGTGTAAAGATTATAATATAATTCTCTGGCGTTTTGGTAGGCTCCTAAAACATTTCCAATAAGTAAAACGTTATTCAAAATCCCTGCGATGTTAGTTGGAACTGGTAAGGGATATACGTTAAAACCTAAACCAATTAATTTTCTTGTTAGCTCCTTTTGTGCTCCTGCAGTAGTAAATATTATATCCGGATTAATTTGCTCTAAGATATCCATATTAACGTGAGTATAACTACCTGCCTTTAATGTTCTTCTCGCCTCTTCTGGTCTATAACTAAAGGCGTCTGTGGCTTTAACCTTATCTCCTAAGCCTAAAAGAAATATTATCTCTGTAGAAGCTGGATCTAGACTAACTATTTTAGTAATTGGCTTCGGAATTCTTATATAATCATCTTGTAATGGATTATAAACTCTTATGCTCATTTATTAAAATTAACAGAATACATCTTTATATTTATTTAACTCCAAGGCAAGTTATAACTCCAAACGCTCTTCTCACATCCCTTAACAAAACCTTAACTTGTAATTCTTTAAGCAATGTTTCACAAGAACACAACTCATCCACGTCAGAAATATATATAATATTAGAGTAATAGTATTTCGAAAGTTGATTTAATTTCTTATCATCTTTGAATGAAGAAGATACTACTATATAATCTATTCTATCATTTAGAATATAAAGAGATTTTAAGGTCATCTTTAAGGAATACACAAGAACATCTAGGGGGGTAGATTCAAGATACTTTATACCAACATAGATGCCAGCAGGCATTAAATATAGCTTATCACTACTTTCTTCTACATTATCAACATGTCTAGAAATTACCAGATCAGCAGTTGCCTTATGATCGACTACTGAGTATCCGTCATATAGTATATAATTACCTTCATAAGAGTCTAAGTATACACTAACCTTTCCTTCAGTTACTAGCTTTTTATTAAGAGAATTCACAATTTTGTGATCATAATTATGAATTGAAAAACCATTAAGCCAGCTAAACTCTTCTACACTATATAGTCCCTTAACTCCAGTGGACGTTGTTAGGACTAAATTTGCACCTAAGGAGTCAGCCAAAAAACTTGATATTAAGGAACCACCCAAATGTTCTTTTGTTAGAGGAATTACTGAACTGCCATCTTGTACAACATTTATTATAATCTTATTGTGAAATTTTAGGAAATATTTCCTTATAGTATTATTAATGGAGTTGACAGAAATTATAATGTCAGGATCGTTATCGACAATCGAATATCCAAGTTCATTGAACAATCCCTTTATTTGCTTTACCAGATCCTTATTAATGCCGTTTACTAGAATCCTTGATACATACAACGCGTATAATATTTTTAAAAACACCTTTTTAATCTTAATTATTAAATTGGGAAGCCTATAATAAGCGATATTATATATCCTATCAACATAAAAGGAATTACTGGGATGCCCCAAGCAACCCATATATACATATCTGCTGAAATTTTACCTTCATTAACTAATTTTGAATAAAGCTCTCGCCAATATTTGTCATCTTCCTCTACTGAAAAATACTCCCTCAAAGTTATTGAACCGTCTTCCTTTATCTCAGTCAAAGGAAATAAAAACTTCGAGTTAATGAAATCTCTTATCTTGATTCTCTTAGCGGATAATGCCAAAAGAACTCTTTTGGAGAAGGGGAGATTTCTAACATATCTATAGTACTTTATAAAATTTATTAGACTAAATATAAAAATTGCTATTGACGAATATAATACTATAATTAGAGGCTCTAGACCTATAATCGAGAAACGACTCGGAACTAGGGAAGTAACTGAGGAGTTTGCGAGACTGAGTATTACGTTTAAAAATAAATCGGCCCCACCTAATAAAGAAAGTTTGTACAAAACTAAAAATAGGAGATTAGTGATTATAAACGAGTACAAATAAATAGGAATGAATAAATTGTGAAAATTAAAAATAATGAATAAGCATAGAGGAGAGTAATAAATCCATACTTTTGGATCAACTTCTCTATATTTAAGATCAAGGACTGAAGTGTGAACCAGCATTAAAATGGAAAGGAAAACTTGAATATAATATATAATGGTCACGGCAGGAAGTCCCTCTCATGCAATACCCTTCTTCGGGGCTGTCAAGGGACTAGATACCCCATGATTTAAAATAATCATAACACATAATAAATCTTGTGTAATATGCAGTTTCAAGTTCACCATTACAATCAACATTGATATGCAGTCTATAAAATTTCTGACTCTCCTTATCTGAAGATCAAAGTTTATCTTTAAGTTACAATTGGTTACTTTATTAATACCTTAACATAAACGTTACGAGATAATCCATATTCTGCAGAAACCTTTAAAAAGCCATAACCGGAAGCCTTGCCCTTTAGGGTAGGATGTGAAATGCTTATTAATGGGAGAACAGTAATATGCATAGTGTGGGGATCTCTAACCCTCTCGTCTGCCCCTCGGATGAGAGATGTAGACCCTAATCGATGAGGAGAACCTATGAACCACCAAGAAGGATTCCTTATCCTTTAGGGTGGGGAGGCCAGAGAGAATTCAAATTTGCTAGCTAAAGGGCCCGTCGTCTAGCCTGGTTAGGACGCCGCCCTCACACGGCGGAGATCCTGGGTTCAAATCCCAGCGGGCCCATATGTAAAACCTCGTTGTTTTAAATAATTAATTATCTTTCTAACTAAATTTTCGTCATCACAAATAAGTGCATTAAAGACTTAAATTATGAAGAATAAAAACAAGAAGCTTACAGTGCAAGAAGGAATATATGTTAATAAAAAGATCAACAAAAAGAACCATTGCGCGGGCCCGCCGGGATTCGAACCCGGGACCTACGGGTTGCTTTCCGCAACCCTTTGCGGTTAAAAGCCCGCCGCTCTACCTGGCTGAGCTACGGGCCCAAACGTATGTAGTTAATTGAGATTTGGTTAATTAATTTTTCTTCGGTTTTTTACGTCCGCATCCATTATACTTCACGTGGCAAATATAGGCTAATTTTATTTATATCGATGCAAATGTTAACGCTGACATGCTAGTTAGCGCGCTAATAGTGATGATGATAACCTATGGCCTTATAATTTCTAGAGGTATTACGAAAATACCACCTTGGGCTTCAATGTTTTTTGGTGGCATCCTTATGGTTATTCTAGGTGTAATATCTCCAGAAGAAGCTCTACAATCAATAAATTTAGATGTGATATTATTTCTTATTACCCTTTTTACATTTGCATCAGCATTAGAAGTTTCAGGGTTTTTAAAATTTCTTGCATATGAAATTATAGAAAAGTACAAAGAACCTAAGAAAGTTCTCTTCTATATTCTTTTATATTCTGGTTTGTTGTCTAATTTAGTTACCAATGATGGGATATCAGCAAGTTGGACTCCAGTTATCCTAGAGTTAAGTAGAATGATAGGCGTTTCTGAAGTTCCCTTTCTTTATGCACTAGCAGTTGGTGTTACAGTTGGGAGCGTTATAATGCCTACCGGAAATCCTCAAAATTTGCTGATAGCTTTAGAATCTGGAATTAGGAACCCTTTTATTGTATTCACAATATATTTGACTTTACCATCAATAATTAGTCTAGTAATTGCTTATTTTATACTCTTTCGACTATTTAGAAAATCACTGTCTTTACCAAATGGACTTAATATGAAAAAAGAGGAAGGAAAAATAGATTTCGATAGAAGACTTGGATATCTTACATTAGCCTTATTGGCAGTCACTGTAATATTATTTTTTTCCTTAAGTTTCTTTAAAATAGATATTTTACTAGGCTCATTAGTTACATCATCGCTCTTACTTCTTATAACGGAAAATAGAAGGGATATTGTAAGAAGAATGGATTGGCCAACTATATTATTTTTTATTGGATTATTTATATTTACTGAGGGAGTATTGAAATCTGGAATTATACAATATTTAGCTAATTTTCTTCCACCTCCAGATAACGTGGCTAGCATAATGATCGTGAGTATTTTGTTGAGTCAAGTATTGAGCAATGTGCCATTGGTTGCAATTTACATTCCGATCATGATCTCTCATGGTAATATTACAGTAGTTGACTGGTTGGCATTAGCCGCTGGTAGTACTATAGCGGGTAACTTTACCATATTAGGCGCAGCAAGTAACGTGATAATTTCCGAAGCTTCTGAGAGTAGAGGTGGAAAAGGATTTAATTTCGTAGAATTTATGAAGTATACTATACCTATTTTAATACCAAATGCAATTATCATTTATTTATTTTTGATATTATTCGTCAGATAATGGTGTTTCTGGTACTTTTACAACAACTACATAGCCTTCTTTATATTGTCCCATATCGGGGTCCAGATCTATGAGTTCCATTCTATCTTCGATATTAGATAAATTAAGAATTTTCACCTTTAATCCCTTGTATACCCTCTTGGCTTCTTGCATTGCTTTTTCAATTTCTTTATAATCCTTACTATAATCGTACACCGCTGCTTCTTGTAGAGCAACTAGGGTACCTAAAAACGAACGCATAACCACGTATTATTTATCCCTATCTGTTATAAAACTTAGCCTTATAGAGCCAGTATAGTAGAAATGATGCACATAAAATTAATTTTTGGACCCAATGGTGATATGGGGCTAGCAAAGACTATTTACAATTTAAAGATGTCATATCCTAACGTGAATGCTGAAGCAGAATTTAGCTTATTATGTTCTACGCCAATGTTACAAATAGGAAATAAGACTATAAGTGTTATAGAGTATACTGATGATGAGATAATAGACCTTATAGTAAGCGCAGTAACCAGTCACGGAAAGATTGATCAGCTAAGAGAAAGCGGAGGGGATATTTATCAAAATGAGTTCAAGGATTTTCCGCCGGGTCCCAATTTTTCAGAAGTTTTAATTTGATTTTGTTATATGGTATAAGTTAATGATTATCATAATAGGTGCAGGAATAGCTGGATTGTTGCTAAGTAAGAGAGTAAACGCTGATTTAATACTGGAAGAGCAGCCTGTCATTGGTGGTGTTTTCGCTTCTGATAATGTGTTTGGAGTAGATTTGCCTTATGTGTTGCCGATAATAAATAATCCTATGAAACTGACAAACATAGGACTTAACTATATTGAGTATGATTTAAAAATATTGTACAGAAAATATGACTATTTTAAAGATAAAATTTGCAAATTTTGCGATAAGTTACCTACATGGTTGAATTTTGATTTAATGAGAAAATTATACGTCGTACGGAATATCCCGGATTTTATAGCTACTTTATCTAAAAATGTGAGAATAGTTAAGGAATATCCTATAAGGATAGATGATAAGAAAATTATAACTAATAAGGGAAATGTGTATAAATACACCAAGACATATAACACTGGATCTTTGAAAAAAATGAGCAAATTATTAGGATTGGATAACTCAAATCTAAAGCATAAATCAGTGCTGACTTTAATGATATTAGCAAGGAAAGAATATGAGAGAGATTGGAATGTGCACTTGAGCGGAGATACAGCAGATTCTTTCTCAGTAATAATTAGGCTAGATAATATCATTAAAGATCTCGACTTATATTATGTTTACTCCTTCATTGATACGAATCAAAAGAACATTGATATAGATAGAATAATACTAGATCTAAAAAGAAGACAAATAATATCCCTCAATGAGATAGTAGCCTTTAGAAGTAAATTGATATCAGAAGCTCTTCTATTTGGCGAAATAAATGATAAAATGCTACCAAATGTAATAAACTGTGGTAGATTAGGTGAGTGGAAAAATTACGACATTATCGAAACTATATCAAGAATTCAGAATTGCTAAATTCCTCTGTAAGTTTACCTGCAATAGTAGCTGCTTCAATAATCTCCAGTCCACTTAACCTTAACGCAAAATATGCTCCTAACAAGAAGTCACCCGTTCCTACTTCGTTTCTGCCTGTTCTACTAGGTCTGTAAGTATATTTTGCTAGCGTATACGTATAAACGTTGAACCCATTATGTCCATCTGAAATTATGATTTCCTTAAAACCTGATTTAAATAGATCGCTTAATTCTAGTTTAGAAGATTCAAATTCCTCCATATTGCCATGTAGTACCATGTAATTACTATTAAATGGAAAACTTAAACCCCTTTCATATTTAATTTCTTCTGACTCTACACAATTCCTAATAAAACCTTGAATATCTACTGCTATGGGAGCAGAGCTTTGAATATTAATATTGTCAATTTCCTTACACACTGGATTTACCAGAATTCCATCAACTGTGTTATCATCGATCACTCTTATCTTACTTTTAGGCTTTTTAAGTAAGATTAATCTTCTCCCACTATTCGTTAAATCAATTTTAAACCTAATTGTATATTTGTCATATATCAGTTGCTTCTCTAAATCAGATATAAAATCTATCTCAAAATTAAAATCCTCTCCTATTACTCCATACAGTTTTGGTATACCACCACCTCTCATTACGCCAAGTGATGAATATATTAAAGGTCCACCCGGTCTTATCTTCCCTTGTATCTCGTCTATTGTAAATCCTCCTACTATTAATATCTTATTCCTCTTCAATTTCTTCTTCACCAACTGATAGCTTAGGTTCCTCTTCCTCTTCTTCAGTTCTTATCTTTTTCTGTAACCATAACCCATGTTTATGTGCATCTAAATGCCTTTTTAAATCTTCTAAATCAAAAAAATATGTACTATAGTCAGTTGACACACCTTTAGCACAATTTGGTGAGCATATAGGACAAACGTAAAGCTTAGTAGTTTCATCATAGCAAATTGTAACCTTTTTATTATTATGATCAATCTCTATTGCTTTCCACTTAGGTGACCATCTCGTTGACATTGGTAATATAATTGTGGAGGCCAAATATATAATATTAAGTACTCATTTCTTCCAAATTATTATTAGGACATGTCGTATACATTAAACAATATTGTTGAGAGACTGTCTCGAATGCAAATAATTGAATAACAATAGCAAGAGAGAATATAGTATTATGGATTATAAGGAATGAAATGCAATCATATCTTTCAATATAACGTAAGATTAAACTTATATTGTGGGGAAAATAACCAAATATAGAGAAAATTCAAAATTTCTCAATAACTTATCTCTATTTTTGAATAATTATCTGTAAACTTGTACATAGATTTATTGAATTATTTGCGCTTGGGATGCTCTCTTGAAGCCCGAATAAAACATAAGGGTGAGAAAAGTGGAGGCCCCCAGTTGCAGGAATAGATGTATCAAAAGATAAATTAATATGTATTTTCAAGGCAAACTTTACGAGTTTGCTAATGATAGGCAAGGGTTTGAGGAGATAAGGAAGATCTTACCTAAGGGTTGCAAGATAGGTATAGAAAGTACTGGAGTTTACCACGTTAACCTAGCAAAGTACTTGATGGGCGAGTATGATGTTAGGATCATTAATCCCTTCATACTTAAGAAGTTCAAGGATTTTAGGGGTAAGAAGAGTGATAAATGATGCTTGCGGAATTAGTTGTAAATATGGGGGATAAGTTGAAGTAAGTGATGCTAGGGAGTTAACGAGCCAATGGGATTTTGTTACTAGGAGCATTACTAGGGTTAAGGTTGAGGAGGGATTTGGTACTTCTAGGCTATAGTGATAGCTTGTCCAAGAAGAACTTGGAGGAGGTTTTGAGGGGCGAGGATAGTATAGTGTTGTCTGAGGTTTCTTTTGGAGGAGTTGGAGAGGCTTGAGGCTAGGAAGATTGAGGATAGGCTTAGAGAGTTAGTCCCCAAGGATAGTTTGATTTTTACTATTCCGGGTATTGGTAGGACGCTGGGTTGTATTATCTTGGCTAGGGTTGGTGATGTTAAGCGTTTTGGTGATAAGAAGAGGTTTGTTGCTTATTGTGGTCTTGTTGTTGAGTCTAGTGGTAAGAGTGTTGTTTCAAGGAGTATTTCTAAGACGGGTGATGCTGTTTTGAGGAGGGCTTTCTATCTTCCAGCTCTAGTCACTATTAGAGTTAACCCGGTAATTAAGCGTTTTTATGAGGAGCACAAGGGTAGGTTTAGGGGTAAGAAGCTGATTGTTGCATGTACTAGGCTGTTATTACTTGGGCTGTGCTGTATTATAATAAATCATTTGACGCTAGTGAGTAAAGCAGGTTTCATCACTTGCATAAGTAGTGTGGCTATGCTCGATTTTTCATGGAAAAGTTTTTATACGGAAGCTCCCCAAATGGTCCAAGCTCGATTCTTTGTAGTGTTGAAATGAGAAAGTAATATTGATGACAGGACCCATAATTACGTATTAGACAAGTATAGATGTAAAAAGAGAAAAATGGACTTAGCTTTAGTATAAATAATATAAGTGCAGTGATATAGCAGAAAGAGCAATACTTATATAATGAATAAAGTAAGATAATAATTGGCGGTCCGAATTTGTCATCTTCTCTCGACGACTATCCTCTTTCTTTAAAGACAATGTACGATATAGCTGAATTTATACTTAGGGCAGCCAAAGCAATAAAACCAGAACAAACAAGTAAAATGATAAGTGAATTGGAAAATTTCTATAAAAATAACCGCAATGGAAAAGTATTAGTAATGGGAGCAGGTAGAAGTGGATTAGTAGGAAGAGCTTTTGCTATGAGATTGCTTCATTTAGGTTTTAACTCCTATGTTTTAGGGGAAACCATCGTACCCGCTATTGGGAAGAACGATATAGTAGTTGCTATTTCCGGTTCTGGTAGAACCAAATTAATATTGACAGCCGCAGAGGCGGCGAAAGAAGCTGGAGCTAAATTGATATCGATAACAAGTTACTTCGATAGTCCCCTAGCAAAAATATCCGATGTAGTAATTGAAATCCCGGGTAGAACAAAGTATTCGAAAAATGAAGACTACTTCGCGAGACAAATTCTTGGAATAACTGAACCGTTAGCACCATTAGGTACATTATTTGAAGATACAACACAAATATTCTTAGATGGAATTGTAGCTGAGCTAATGATAAGGTTAAAGAAGACTGAAGAAGATTTAAGGTTAGTTCACGCTAATATTGAACTATAGTTTCTCTTCAGTCACTCGCAATTTTTTAATAATAGTGAATATGGACGTAAAAGACTTCAACTCAAGAATCATTGGATTATTAATAATATCAATATTTATAACAATTATGTTTTTATATAAATTAATATACTTAATACCACTTATTTTTATAGCAGTACTTATGTTTCAGAGTAATAAGAAGATTTTTAGTTATATATCAAGACATACAAGACAAATCCAAATGTATAATATCGAAGATGGAGTATTCTATAGTGAAAAGAAAGCTAGTGCAGTTTTAATAATAGATGATATACAAATGGATTACAAAGATTTTACAAACTCGAATCTGAAATCATATATATCGTCATTCTATAAAATTTTGGACATAGCAAAGGATATCAACATAGTATTAAAGAAAGAGAGCTTCGATAAAAACTCATACGTAGAATCGCTTTCACAGAAAATGCAAGCGCTCCGGATAATGATCGATAGTGATCCTTCAAATGAGAAAGCTAAAAGAAAGCTCGAACTAATGGAAACTATAATATCAAGAATCGAATCTGGTGAGAATCCATTTAAATATGAAATGTACATAATTGTTAACTCTAAAGATAAAAACTCAGCGCTAGCTACCGCATCCATGATTAGGCAAGGATTAGAAGGTCTTGGTATAAAAACCAGAATAGCTACACTAAATGAAATACGAGAATTATTAAAAGATTTTTTTCGTTCAAAATTAAATTTTAACAAAATTGTATTACCTACCCAAATTCCATATTTAACACCAATTTCTATAGAGAAAAAGCCTAATAATGGTATTATAATTGATGGAATATTGTTAGGAAAGGATCCTAATAATAATAGCCTAGTATTTTGGAATATAACCAAAAGTCAGAACACTCATCTATTAATTGTTGGGCCTACTGGTTCAGGTAAAACCGAGTTTTTAATCTGGCTATCCACGCTGCTAAATGTGATCTATGGAGGTACAATAATCCTATTTGATATAAAGGGTGATATAAAACATAGACTTTCTAAATATAAAGTGCCATTTCAATTGATAAATCCGTTATTTTATAGACTAGGACTTCTTGATGAATATGAAATTCCTATAAAGATTAAGTTGCTTCAGATAGAGAAAATACTTCTCAATTCATTCAGATTAAGCAAGTTTAGCTCATCTATTTTATACACTTATCTAAATAGACTAATAGACACTGGCTACTTAAAATATAGAATTATGTGGAAAGATTTAGAAAAATATTTAGACGAATTAAACGATTTTCAGTTAAAGTATTATCTCGGCAAGTTAATAAACATATTATCCTCAATGGAGGATTCGGAATTGCCACCCTTGCTACATGGAATTAGCGAAAATGAGATAAATGTAATAGATCTCACTCTGATTAAAAGTGAAGAAGTAAAAAGACTTATAATATATTCCGTTCTGCAAGAGATATATAATAAATTTTCATTAGAAAAAATATATGATATGTCTAGAGTATTCTTAGTATTGGATGAAGCATGGACTATTTTAAAAAATGAATCCGAAGATTATCCCATTGTTGTAGATCTAGTAAAAAGAGGAAGAGGGCATGGAATTTCCATCATTATGGCAACGCAAAACTTAGAAGATCTAGGTGACCTAGTTAATATATATCTAGATAATATAGGAGTAGTGGTATTTATGAATAATGGAGATAAAAAATTCTGGGAGGAGGTAAGAAGGTTTGTTAATGTTGATAACGATACATTATCTAACAATTTAATGTTCATGGGTAGAGGAGAAGCTCTCGTGAGATTTTTAGGAGATCCTAGGCCAATAGTTATAAGATTAGGCAACTTAGCCAGTAGCACGCTCTAAAATAGCTTGTATACCCGTTTTTATCTTATTATAGATTATTTCGCTATTTATATTTTTTAAAATTATCTCTCTTAGATCATTTTTATCCATTTCGATAGTATAATCTATTTTATTCAACTCCTTCTCTGATTCTAGAATTTTACTTAATGCGGAAAAATATGACTTGGTTAATGTGATCTTGTTTTTTATAACAAATTTTGCAACGGGAGGTGTAAAATAGATCTCGGCTAAAATTTCACCTCTTTTATTCTTTATATACTCTATACTACCTTTATTACCCTTTATAGTAGGTAAATAGCCGGATTCTATAATACTCAATAAAAACTCATAAAATTCAAGTTCTTTTCTCAGGCTTGCAATCTTGTTCTCAAGGAATTTTTTTAGCTCATCAGTGTTAACACTCATCACAAATATCTATATACATTAAACTATATATAACCTAAACTGCAATAGTTAGTTTAATGAAAGATAGAGTTAGAGTTGCCGTAGTGGGAGGTTCAGGATACACGGGTGGAGAGTTACTAAGAATACTAGTTACACATCCGAAGACAGAAATATCAGCCATAACTTCTAGAGAATATGCAGGAAAACCGGTATCATTGGTACATCCGAATTTAAGAGGGCTATTATCGCTTAATTTCACAAATTTCTCGATAGATAAAATCTCAGACAAAGCCGACGCAATTTTTCTTGCTCTACCACATGGAGTATCGCTAAATTACGTACCCAAATTACTGGATTTAGGATTAACGGTAGTGGATTTGAGTGCAGATTTTAGACTCAAGAATCCCGAACTTTATAAAATATGGTATAACTATGAACATCCTTACCCAGATCTATTAGACAAAGCAGTATATGGACTACCAGAGTTGCATTTCGAGGAATTAAGAAATGCTAAACTTATAGCTTCCCCAGGATGCAATGCCACAGCAACAATACTAGCACTAGCCCCAGTTGTAGCATCAAAAATAACTGATGAGAAAAAGTTTATCAGTGATGTAAAGGTAGGCAGTAGTGAAGGGGGAGCTAAACCTTCAGAAGGAAGTCATCATCCGGAGAGACAAAATGCAATTAGACCTTATGAAGCCGAAGGACACAGACATGCAGCAGAAGCTGAACAAGAACTGTCCAGAATAGCTAAAGTGAATATAAGCGTAAGTATTGTCCCTCATGCTGTGAGCAGCATCAGAGGGGCTTTAGCATCTGCACATACATGGTTATCTAATGAGATAGAAGAGATTGAAATATGGAAAAAAATAGCCGAATTTTATAGAGGCAAGAGATTCATCAGAATAGTTAGAGGTAATATACACCCATATCCTGATCCAAAATTCGTTATCGGAAGCAACTTCGGTGACATAGGATTTGCTGTAGAAAAAAGAATTTCAAGACTAACAGCATTCTCAGCTATAGATAACTTGATGAAGGGTGCGGCTGGCCAGGCTGTCCAAGCCTTTAATATCTCTATGGGATTTAACGAAGATGATGGATTAAAACTAGTACCCTTGAGGCCTGCCTAAAATGATAGTGGTTAAAATAGGTGGAAGAGTAGTAAAAAACTCGTTAGATAAGGTAATCTTAGATATAGCAAATATAAACGATAAGGTAATTTTAGTGCATGGCGGAGGAGATATTGTAACCGATTATACTAAAAGATTGGGAATTGAACCAGTTTTCGTAACATCACCTGAAGGTATAAGAAGCAGATACACCACAAAGGAAGAATTAGAAGTTTACATTATGGCAATGAGCCTTATAAATAAAATGATAACTTCAAAATTATGCAGCTTAGGTAAAAACGCGATAGGTATTACAGGTGCTGATGGAGGCTTACTGCTTGCAGAAAGAAAGAAAAGAATAATTGTAATTGACGAAAGAGGAAAGAAAAGAATAATTGAGGGTGGTTATACAGGTAAGGTAAAAGAAGTAAGGAGTGAAGTTATTAATCATTTAATGAAATTATTTGACATAATAGTAGTATCACCTTTAGCCCTAGATGTTGAAGAGAGCACACCACTAAACATTGATGGAGATCAAGCAGCATTTGCAATAAGTAAAGCTGTTAAAGTAAACGTGTTAGTGATTCTTTCAGATGTGGAAGGAGTATTAGTGGAAGGAAAAGTAGTTGATAGACTTACTCCGGAAGAGGCAAAAGAGCTTTCTAAAAAAATAGGCCCTGGAATGAACAGAAAGTTATTAATGGCTGCTGAAAGTGTTGAAAATGGTGTAAATAAAGTAATAATAGGGTCTGGAGTTAAAGATAGACCAGTTAGTAGTGCTTTAGAACTCAATGGGACGGTGATAGTGAATGGGTAATGCAAATGTTGATGAGAGTGATCTAAAAATATTGGAGATTTTAAAAAAGAACGCGAGGACACCTTATACATTGATAGCCAAGGATCTTAAAGTAAGTGAGGCTGCGATACGAAAGAGAATAGAGAAATTAATACGCCAAGGTATAATTAAGAGATTCACTATAGAATATGAGCTAGAAAATGAGATTAGAGCAATAGTTATGGTTCAATCTACACCGCAAATACCAACACCGGAAATCTCTAAAAAGATAGCAAAAATTCCAGGGGTTGAAGTAGTATATGAGACTACAGGAGATTATGATATTCTAGTAATAGTAAGGGGAACAAACATAACATCAATCAATAGAACAATAGATGAGATTAGAAGTATTCAAGGTGTTATCGGAACAAATAGTACTATTATCCTTAGAACTTGGTTCTAAAATCGTACCACTTATTACTAAAAACTTTTTCTACACAAAACTAAGTTAATATCTAACTGACCTTCAATGGTAAATCTAAAATGCCCTATTTGTGGTGGAGAATTAACCGTAGAAGACGATGCGTTACCAGGAGAACTTGTTGAACACGAATGCGGAGCTCAATTAGAAGTTGTAAAACAAAACGGAAAATTGTCACTCAGATTAGCAGAGCAGATAGGTGAGGATTGGGGAGAGTGAAAATAGGAATTCTATATGATATGCCTAGATGGGAGGAAAAAAACCTAATTGAAGAGGGAAAAAAATTAGGCTATCAGGTTACTACCATATATAGTAAAGATTTTGTTCTTTTTTCAAATGAGTTTAATATAGAGAATGATGTAAATCTTTTTATCCAAAGAAACATATCACATAACAGAGCACTTATTACATCGTTTCTAGTAGAGCAGCTTGGCTATCCCGTAATAAATGACCATATGACTCTAATTAGATGTGAAAACAAAATTTTTACAACATATATTTTAGCCAAACATAATATACCAACTCCTAAAACTTTCATAGCATTTGATAAAACTAACGCAATGGAATATTCAAAAAAACTAGGATATCCGGTAGTTATAAAACCGGTTGAAGGAAGCTGGGGGAGAATGGTAGCTAAAGCTGATAATCTAGACATACTATATAGTTATTTAGAGTATCAAGAATTTAGTACACAAAAATACAAAGATATATACTACATACAAGAATTTGTTAACAAGCCAAATAGGGATATAAGAATATTTGTGATAGGAGACGAAACTCCGGTTGGAATTTACAGAGTTAATGAAAATAATTGGAGAACTAATACTGCATTAGGTGCAAAAGCATATCCTCTTAAAATAGATGAGGAACTTAAAGAGTTGGCATTGAAAGTAAAGGACATAATAGGGGGTTTCTTTTTAGGAATAGATATATTTGAGGATAAGGATCGGGGATATCTCGTAGATGAAGTAAATGGAGTGCCAGAATATAAAAATACTGTAAGAGTAAATAATTTTAATATATCAAAATTCCTTTTGGAAAAAGCAGTAGAGTGGGTGAAAAAATGATAAAGTTATTAAAATTCTATCAAGATAGAGGCATTAAAATTGTTAGAGGAGAAGGTCAATATGTATGGGATGAAAGGAATAACAAATATTTAGATTTACACGCTGGACATGGAGTAGCGTTTCTTGGTCATGGAAATAAAATTGTTATAGACTATTTGAAAAAGCAAATGGAGGAAATCTCTACTCTCTCTTTAGCTTTTGATACACCAATACGAGAGGAGATGATAAAAGAACTAGATGAACTGAAACCGGAAAACCTAGATAATTTATTCCTCTTAAATAGTGGATCCGAAGCAGTAGAACTAGCATTAAAAATTGCAAGAAAAATTACGAAAAGGAGAAAAGTTGTTGCATTCAAAAATTCATTCCATGGAAGAAGTATGGGTGCTTTGTCAGTAACCTGGAATAAAAAATATAGGGAACCTTTCGAGCCATTAGTTGGCCCAGTAGAATTTTTAGAATATAATAATATAGATTCCCTAAGGAGTATTACGGAAGATACAGCAGCAGTAATAGTAGAACCAGTACAAGGTGAAGGAGGCGTAATACCGGCTAAAAAAGAGTTTATGAAGAACTTAAGAGAAGTTACGGAAAAGGTTAACGCTATATTAATAATGGATGAAGTGCAAACGGGATTTGGCAGAACAGGTAAGATATGGGCACATCAACACTTTGATATAAAACCAGATATAGTAACAGCAGGTAAAGCAATTGGTGGAGGTTTTCCAGTAAGTGCAGTATTTCTACCAGATTGGATAGGTGAGAAAATAGAAGAAGGTGATCATGGTTCGACCTATGGAGGAAATCCATTAGCTGCTGCCGCAGTTACTGCTGCTTGTAAGGTTGCTAAATCTGAAAAAATTGCAGAACAAGCTCAAAAGAAAGGAGAATTATTTATGAGAATTCTAAAAGAGAAATTGGAAGATTACAAAATAGTCAGGGAAATAAGAGGGCTTGGCTTAATGATAGGAATAGACTTAAAGGTTAATCCCTCGATGGCTATAAAAATCTTACAAGACGAAAAGGTATTATCATTAAAAGCAGGGCTTACAACAATAAGATTCTTACCCCCATATCTAATAGCACAATCAGATATGGAGTGGGCTTCAGATGCAGCAAGAAAAGGAATTAGTGAAACAGAAAGCAAAAGAGTTGCTTCTTGATCTTTTATCAATATATACACCATCAAAGAACGAAACAAATGCTACCAAATTTTTTGAAAAAATTTCTAATGAGTTTAATCTTAAACTTGAGATCCTACCAGACTCAAATTCGTTTATACTCGGAGAAGGAGAAATATTATTAGCATCTCACGTAGATACCGTTCCGGGATATATTGAACCAAAGATAGAAAACGAAGTAATCTATGGAAGAGGCGCAGTGGATGCAAAAGGCCCATTAATAAGTATGATAATAGCTGCATGGTTACTTAATGAGAAAGGAATAAAAGTTATGGTAAGTGGATTAGCAGATGAGGAAAGTACTAGCATAGGAGCTAAAGAACTTACATTGAAAAATTTCAATTTTAAACATATAATTGTGGGAGAACCGTCAAATGGTACAGATATAGTTGTAGAGTACAGAGGATCAATACAATTAGATATAATGTGCGAAAGTACTCCAGAACACTCTTCATCAGCTAAGAGCAATCTGATCGTAGATATTTCTAAAAAGATAATTGAAGTTTATAAACAGCCTGAAAATTATGATAAGCCATCAATAGTACCAACAATAATTCGCGCAGGAGAGTCCTATAATGTGACGCCTGCTAAATTATACCTACATTTCGATGTAAGATATGCAATAAATAATAAGAGAGACGATTTAATCAATGAGATTAAAGATAAATTCCAAGAATGTGGTCTTAAAATAGTTGACGAAACACAACCGGTGAAAGTTAGTATAAATAATCCAGTAGTAAAGTCCTTAACTAGAGCGTTATTAAAACAAAATATAAAACCGAGGTTAGTAAGAAAAGCAGGAACAAGTGATATGAACATATTACAGAAGATAACAACGAGTATAGCAACCTACGGTCCTGGTAATTCCATGCTAGAACATACTAATCAAGAAAAAATTACCTTGGATGAAATATATATAGGAGTAAAAACGTATATGTTAGCAATAGAAGAGTTATGGCAAAAGAGCTGACTAGAAACTTTCTCTTTAAACCTATTTACAAACTGTATGAGATCTTATTATGGAATCAGATTCGTAATGGTCCATTACCAGATCACGTGGGTATTATACCAGATGGGAATAGAAGATGGGCTAGAAATAATAATCTTTCTCTTAACGATGCTTATTTCTATGGTTATAAAAAATTGAAAGAGGTCTTAATATGGTTATTGGAACTTGGTGTAAAAAATATAACAGTTTTTGCACTCTCTACGGAAAATTGTGAAAAGAGAAAACAGAGTGAACTATCAATAGTAACAACATATATTAAAAGAGGTCTACAAGAATTATTAGAAGATCCCATCGTAGACAGATATGAGGTTAAAGTAAGTGCAATTGGAAAACTAGATAAATTACCCAAAGATCTTACTGATTATCTTAATAAAGTAATAGAGAAAACCTCTAACTACGATAAGAGAAAACTTACGTTAGCTATTTGTTATGGGGGGAGACAAGAAATACTAGATGCGGTCGTTAGGCTTCTAGATGATTATAGAAATGGAAAAATTAGTAAAAACGAGATAAATGAGGAAACATTCAGAAAATACTTTTATGATAGTGAGTTGCATGATATTGACTTGGTAATCAGAACTTCGGGTGAAGTGAGAATTAGTAACTTTTTACTTTGGCATGTAGCATACTCTGAATTGTTCTTCTGTGAAGCTTACTGGCCAGAATTCAGAAAAATAGACCTATGGAGAGCAATAAGGTCATTTCAAAAAAGAAAACGTAACTTTGGAGCCTAAGTTTTTTAATCCTTTATTACACACTTTTAAAGTGGCGTAAGTTATGGGATTTTACCAAGGCCCAGATAATAGGAAAATTACTGGTGGTTTAAAAGGAAAACACAGAGATAAGAGAAAATATGAAATTGGAAATCCATCTACGCTTACAACACTGTCTGCAGAAGATATAAGGATAAAAGATAGAACGCTCGGTGGGAACTTTAAAGTTAGATTAAAGTATACTACAACTGCTAATGTCTTAGACCCAGCAACAAATACTGCAAAAAAAGTCAAGATTCTTGAAGTCTTAGAAACACCAGCAAACAAAGAACTAGCGAGAAGAGGAATAATAATAAGAGGAGCTAAAATTAGGACAGAGGCAGGGTTAGCTGTAGTCACGTCGAGACCAGGACAAGACGGAGTAATCAATGCGGTGCTCTTAAAGAATGAGTCTCAGGGATCTTAAAGAAGAAAATAGAATAGTTATTTGGCCTTCATATTTTTTCTCACCAACTAGATCTAAAGGAAGACGGTTAGCTAGGATGCAATATAAAATAAAAACCGAAGAATTAGTCTCAACACTAAAAGAACTTGGTCTAGATCCAGTAATTATAGAAAATAAAAAATATCCTAGAGATAGAAAGATTAATTTTTTAATAGCAGTGAAGAAAATTAAGAGCAAAAATTATACGTTAAAAATAATATACAACGCACTTACGAGGACAAAACAAGCTAGCTCTAATAAGGAGAATTAAGAACATCAAGTTTAATAAAGATCAAGGATCCTATTCTCATTATATATGTATATAGTTACTGGCGGTGCTGGGTACATTGGTGGACATCTGGTAGATTATTTAGTTTCAAAAAATTTAGAAGTGATAGTTATTGATGATTTGACCTATGGTAGATACAGAAACGAGAAGGCTAAATTTATAATGTTTGACTTACGTCAAGGCAGTATAGTAGAGCTTACAGAGAAGTTAGAAAAAAAACCGATAATTTATCATCTAGCTGCAAATCCCGACGTAAGAACATCAATGATAAATATCGAGGAACATTTCGAAAGGGATGTCAAAGTTACGTTAAATGTAATGGAGTTGGCAAGAAAAGTAGATGCAGAAAAAGTAATCTTTGCTTCTTCATCTACCGTGTATGGAGAGACAAAGAAAATTCCAACTCCGGAATCAGAAGAACTTAAGCCAATTTCTAATTATGGATTATTTAAACTATTGTGTGAAAATGTGGTAAAGTATTACGCAGAACAATATGGCATAAAAAGCATAAGCGCAAGGCTGGCAAACATAACTGGAGGTAGGGTAAGTCATGGGGTAGTAGTTGATTTTGTCAAAAAACTCAGAAATAATCCAAACTTGTTAGAAATCTTAGGAAATGGAAAACAAAGAAAAAGTTATCTGTATATTAATGATTTAATAGAGGCATTTATGATGTTAGAGGAAAAAGTAAACAAAATTTATGATGTTTTTAACATAGGTAATACTGACTGGATCTCTGTAGACGAGATTGCTAAAATCGTTATAGATGAAATGAGATTAAGCCCCAGAATCATTTATAAAGATTTGACAGCTGAGGGGAGGGGATGGCCGGGGGACGTGAGAGTAATGTTATTAGACATCTCAAAAATCTCAAAGGAAATAGGTTGGTCACCTAAAATGGGTTCTAGAGAAGTGATTAGGCAAGCCGTAAGAGACTTGTTATATGGATACAAGTCAGTCTATTAATAAAATGTTTCATATAATTAAACAGAGTAAGGCACTTTCATATAAGAGCTATCTCTAAACTTCCTTGATAGATTATCAATGTCAGTTTATTATCTAATTATATTGACGCGACCACACAATCTTGCTGCTTTTTTAATATTGCTCATTTTTACTGATCTCATACAAACCTATATAGGTTGGTGATGTTAAGCGTTTTGGTGATAAGAAGAGGTTTGTTGCTTATTGTGGTCTCGATCCTCTTGTTGAGTCTAGTGGTAAGAGTGTTGTATCGAGAGGCGTTCAGTAATAAACCTTTCGGTCAAACTTCAAGCATAGTGTCAACTAAGGTTGCCACGTGAGTCCTTTCAACCCACATGGCGATTCGAGGGAGGGATTCACCTATTTAGGCTCATAAGGCCTATTATTATACCATACACTCCATATAATCCTTGCCAACTTCCTAGCCAAAGCAGTGTACAACTTCTTACCTTTTAACCTATCCCTATGAGACTCATAAAACTTCAACAATGTTGGGTTCCTAGAATAATTCCTCACTGCCAAAAAGTAGAACAAGCTACGCAAGTACTTATTACCCCTCTTGGAAATCCCCCTACTTATTACAGCTCTTCCACTCCTTTCCACAACTGGGTCTAGACCACAATAGGCAACAAATGATTCTGGCTTGGGAAAACGCCTAACATCACCAACAACACCAATAATAACCCCAGCTGCAAGCCTCCCAACACCCGGTATCGTCAATAGGACGTGAGAATGTCCGAAATGTAATTATCTGAATGAATATATAAATGAATGATAAATATTAATATTATCAGAAGTATAAAACCTGGTTAATCTGGAAAAACTTGATCATGGAAAAATATCAAGTTAAGAAGATTTATTTATCATGCATGGTGATGCTTGAGTGCGTGATGACGTTTCTTAGAGTTGAACTATTCGACGTCCTGGAGGGGTTCTTCGTTGGACGGCTAGGAACATCCTGATGTTGTAGAAGACTCCCAGGACGTGGAGGAAGGCTTCGTTCCTCCACACCGTGGTCCCATAGGGCCTCCAGAACTTGTACAGGAAGGTACCGAAGAACTCCACGTGAGCCCTCAGAGTCGTGAAAGGTTTCTCCATAGCTATGAGCTGGGTTGGGGAGGGCGAGAAACCCCTGTCAGCTATCTTAATCCCCTTGAGCGGGGACTTAAATCTCGGGGCTACTGGGTAGGCACTTCTCCTCAAACTTGAAGGAAATTTCCAGCAACTTCTTCCTCACTTCGTATACTCTTCCCACGAAATCGTGTAACGTGCTCTTGCCCACTTTCCTCCCAACGAACCACGCCACAACGACGTTCACGTTGACCATCTTTACTGCGTCTCTATAGGAACAAGAGTAGAGTACCATGACGATTAGTAACTTCAGGTAAACCAGAGTGCCTTCTCCTAGAACTCTTTCTAAATCTAGGGTGTCTAGCACGGGTTTGATATCCGTTACCATTTTTCCCTCTACGGCATATCCTCTCTTGGGGGGAGAGAATAGTACACTAAGTTTGGGATGCGTCTTAGTGTACGTGCCATGGTACTACTCTCTCCTCCCATAACTTAAGTATTACTACAATTTAATCCAAGATAATGCTAAGAATCAATTTATTCTCAAAAATTAAAATTCAGTTTTTTACATTCCGGACACTCTCACCTATCTAATCTTCTCCACTACATATTGAATTCCGAATTGATTAGAAAACCCTCCCAAGAGGAAAGTTGAAAATGTTTCTTAATCATTCTTTTTGAGGAAATTTAGTGCGCGGGCCCGCCGGGATTCGAACCCGGGACCTACGGGTATCTCCGCTTTTCTTACATGGTTAAGAGCCCGTCGCTCTACCTGGCTAAGCTACGGGCCCATCAATAAAAACTACTATAAATAATATATAAAGTAAACGGTTTCTAGCTATTTAATCTATAACTATGCGTGTGTCACATAGATTCATTATATCTTTATCATGCGTAGCGAGAATTAAGCCTCGTCTTTGCTCCTTAAGAACTTTCACCATTTCGTAGAACGAAAGTAATGCTTCTCCATCCATTCCTATACTAGGCTCATCTAAGCCTATTACTTTAGAGTTTGAAGAAAAGGCTGATGCTATCAGAACCCTCATTTTTTGACCGAAACTTAGAGCATAGGGACTTCTATCTGCCAAACTTTCTATATTAAATAAAGATAAAGCATATTTACTTCCTACAATCTCCTTTACGGTAAAATCAAAGAATTGTAAGTCTACTTCTTGAAAAATTACGAAGATTTTCCTAAATAGTTTTCTGAGAATAGTAGTTTTACCACTTCCGTTTCTGCCTAATAAACACAAAATTTCCCTTTCTCTTATTTTTATCGTATAATTATTAACATTTACATTAAATATTTCATTACCCAATTCACTGTTAATCTTAGGTAAACTAAATCCTCTTAATCCTTCTTTCCTCAAGAATTCCGTATCGAAAAGTTTTTCCTTGGATATTTCATTTATTTCCGTATTATTCTTAATCATGTAGACCCTATCTACTAATTTGCGCAATTCGTCAATACGATGTTCAGCAATCAAACTGTTTTTAGGAATTATTTCACTAACCAACCTTACTCCTTCATCATCTAAGTTTGCAAATGGCTCGTCCAGTAAGATATATTCGGGATTTGAAGCTAAAACTGAAGCGATAGCGTACCTCTTTTTATATCCGTCCGACAATTTATTGAACTCGCCCTCATAGTAATTACCCATTAACTTTCTAGCTATTTTATCATCTACCCTATGGAATCTTTTCATTAACTCGATTTCATCCTTGCACGTCGAAGCCAATATTTGAGAAGAAACGTCTTGTAAAACTGCTGAGATTCTTGAATAATCCTTCTCTTTGCAGAAGTCCATATCATCAACTATAACGTT
Source organism: Sulfolobus islandicus Y.N.15.51 (assembly GCF_000022485.1). Lineage (NCBI taxonomy): Archaea > Thermoproteati > Thermoproteota > Thermoprotei > Sulfolobales > Sulfolobaceae > Saccharolobus > Saccharolobus islandicus. Next base: position 747,490 of record NC_012623.1, read on the forward strand.
ATTAAAGGTAGTCTGATCTATGCATAATGTGGATAATATTAATGTAGTTTTTCCGCTTCCGTTCTTACCTACTAAACCTACTCTTTCTCCTTTTTCAATCTCTATCTTTCCGTTTAAATATTTAGGACTACTGATAAGCATAATGCGGCTACACCTATAAGTAGAAGTATTAAATCTTCCCTTGAAGGTTTTAAATTTCTCTTATAATTATACTTACCGAACAACTTAACAGTATATGCAACATATAAATTATCAGCTACTTTCACGGTTTCTACTATTATTGGAACTAATAATCTTTTAAGATCTAATAAATTTATTTTTCGAATTCTTGCATAAAATGCAACGTTTTGCATTAAATCATAAAACCTAGGATAATATGTAAGAGCGATTACAAGAGGAACCCCCTTAGAACCAAGTAAGTCAATTATTGAAGACTTATCAGTATAGTCGCTTGAAATTAGGAAAACGTTAACAATTGAGAAAGCTCTAAGCGTATACTCATAAATGAAAATTTTCCCAAGAAAACCCAATATAAGATAAGATAGAATACCAATTATAGCCTCTATTACAATAATCCATTTTCTTCTATATAATACGATCGATGTAACTAGAAATGGTATGACAGAATTAAAAAATATACTATTTGCATAGATTAGGACTGAAAAAACTAAAATATAAAGAAACTTTACCTTCATTTGATAACCCCTGCTCTGATTAAATATGAGACAATATAGAAAGATATCAATCCCATTAATGCACTTTCGGCAAACATTCCAACTGATACTCCAGTCCAGATATATAATGAAGTTATTATAGGTGCAGGGACTTTCACCATGTAAAGAGCAAGTAAAGTACTTAATATCCCCTCTAGACCTCCCGCAATTGTAGTATAAGTTATTACTGCCTTCAAAGACCTATATCCCATGACTCTTGTTATGCCCTCTACAATTAGTGCTATAATAGTTAAAGGTATTGCAATAAATGGTAAGAAGCTAATTGCATACAATCCAGCGTTAATTAACCCTATAAAAATAGGACCTAACTTTCTATTAATAACTTGTATGCCAATGGAAAGAAGTATTAGAGGAACAGTGAGATTCAATATTGGATCCGCAAATATATTTACAGCAAAAAGACTAGTAGATAGTGCTAATCCCGCAGCAACAACATATGATGCCACTGAGAAAACTGCTGCATAAACTAAGGCCTTCTTAACTGAAATTTGATCTGAAGACTTATCGTTCATATTTTAAACTTCAGAATAAGACAAAATAAAATTTTAGTCTTAATAAGTACTTTACCTTTATATTAAATTCTTGAAACTACAACTGACTCGAAATTAGGATCTATCTTTACATTTACGATTTTCTTATCTGCAGATTTTAAAGCCTCCTCTAACTCAGTTAGCGTTTCAACAGTTACACCACCTAGGGTTCTTTTTACAATCTCATTGAAATTAACGTTGATACTAGTTTGTGATCTAGTAATGGTCGGTAAATCAGAGCTTGAAACTTCAATATAATTTGCACCACCATCGTTTAACACAATTATTTTTCCCTTAATCTTATCCACTTTGTATTCTAGTAATGACAAATATGGTAATATTCCTTCTAGGTCAGTAATTCCATATGCAACGTATTTAGAAGCTATAGCACCACCCACTGCAATACCCCTCTCAAGCAAAGATTCTGCAGTATACCAGCTCTTCTTAGCGTTTATTGGTAATCTAACGAAATCTATTGTGGTAGCTGACATATCTACATACACTTTTTCAAAACCACCTACTGTGCTTAGCATTTTCACTACGTCAATTGGCCATAATCCGCTATAAGATTTAACTGAATGTACTTCACGCTGATTCTTATAAATAATGTCACTAGCTCCTCTATTTACTTTCTCCTTTATCTTAGCTTTCAATTGTGTTAAGAGCTCCCTTAAGAATAGCCCAGTATCAGCTACTACTGGAACATGAGGCATGAAGACCTTGCCTATGTCTTCACCATCAACATTATTATGTGCTAATATGCCCTTGTACTTTAATGACCAGCCAGCCGTACTTAACTGAGTAAACCTAGTGCCTAAAGCTAATATTACGTCAGCATTCTCTATCAAATAATTTGCAGCATCAGTACCAAAGGCGCCTAATCCTTCTCCAGCAAATAATTTATGGTTAGATGGTATTGAACCTTTCGCCTTAAATGTAGTAACCACCGGCGAATCTAATAACTCAGCCAATTCAACTAACATGTCTTCTGCATCGCTTAAAACTATCCCATATCCCGCGATTATAACTGGTAATTTAGCATTAGTCAGAAGTTCAGCCACTTTAGCCACAGTATTTTTATCTGGAGTCCTCTTCTCGGGCTTTTGACCCGCAGTGGATAACGGATAAGCTTTTGCCCTAAATAAGTCTTCAGATATTTCAACATAAGAAGGCCTTGGTCTATTACTAACCGCTTCCTTGTAGGCTTTCTCTATTGTAACAGTTATTTCTTCTATACTGATAACTCTTTCTTTTGTCTTGGTTATTGGAGATAAAATATTTGATAAGTCATCAATCGTTCTAAATTCGCCAATTCTAGCCCTTCCCGTATCCCTATGTGATCTTACGCTAGATATAATAAGAAGAGGAACCGATTCCATATATGCTTGAGCTATGACATTTACCGCATCAGTTAGCTTAGAACCAGGTATCTGAATTATAGTTCCGACTGAGTTATTTTCCATTGCATAAGCGTATGCCAACCAACTTGCGTCTTTTACTGCCATAGAAAATTCTACTTCAATATTATACTTCTTTAGCATTTCCTTAACCATATTCGGTAGGAAGTAAGTCGAAAACACTTTGGTTATCCCAATGTCATTAAGAACATATGCAAGTGCTTCCTCACCTTTCATTTCTACGCCTACAGTCTCCTCTTTCCTTTTGGGCTGACTCATACTAACATTATAATTAAGACTACTTTTTAAATCTTCTAAAAGCCGGGGGCGGGATTTGAACCCGCGAAATAACGGGTGTCAACTAATACCACTGCGGCCCCTAGCGCTACCGATGGGCTGGTAGTGCCGCCTTAGACCGCTCGGCCACCCCGGCAACAATAATAACTTATTAAAAGCTACTTAAAAACTATATGGGTGCATATGCTTGATACCTTTTAGCAAGGTAGGAGAAGTTCTTCATGAATTACAAGATCTTACAAAATTCATAATAATTGGAGATACAATAGTCGATATTTCTCTAAAGAGAAAAGGAACTGAGAGTGATGTGGACTTGTTTGCTCTAGATATAAGCGTCTTAGTAGATGACGATAAAATCAGAAACTTCGCATATGAGAGAGGATGGGATTATGGTAGAACTCCAATTGATACTCCAAGATTATTAGCTCCAGTTGATGATGACCAACTCCAAGTAGATTTGTATGAAAATATACAAGATTTCTTTGTTCCTAAAGAAATTCTAGATAGTGCAGTTAATATAAAAATAGGAGCTTATGAGTTTAAAAGCATAAGATTAGAAGATTACATTTTGCTCAAAGCCAACGCGTTTAGAGAGGAAGACGAAGATGAACTAAAAACACTAGTGTACTTACTTGGAGAAGGTAAGATCAGTATCGATAAGGAATATTTGAAAACGCATGTGAACGCATTTGAGGAAAATAGTGAAAGTATAAAGGAACGTTTATCAGCAATTGGAATAAAAATTTAGTTAAGTAAAAAAATGTTAGCCTTTCTTAGTTGGTAATTCCTTCTTCTTCAATCTTAAGTTTGTACTATGACATCGCCTACATTTGGTTGCCCTTATAGGATTAAGAGCTCCGCATTTTCTGCATACCTTTTTCAAAAATACCCTTTGTTGCACTATCTGTAATTTCGCGGGATCGGTTAGCGGCATTTATTTATCCCGGCTATAATTATTTTATCTCGCATTCATAAGTATTGCGGTAAACGGAGTGAATGAAGATGAAGATCCCCCTAGATTATGTTTGCGTTAGAAGTGGACTTCTGTGCAATAGATGCCAGTCTCTTATAGATAGTGGTGAGGTATTTGAATATGAAGTTGAAATAATAAAAGTACTATTAGATTTAGAGGAAACGCAGTTCAAAGAGCTTAAGGATTCCATATATCATAAGGCCTACAAAGTGGACGATCTACTAATATTATTAGTTACAAGTGGACCCGAGATGACTCAACAGAAGTGGATCAAAATAGCAAGAATCTTGCAAGATAAATTGAACATGAAAGTTAGAGTCTTAGAAAAAACTAATAGCATAAAGAATAGTGCAGTACAATTACTCTCGCCTGCTAGAGTACTTGGTGTAAATACTGTATGGATGCCGGATGGTTCTGTGCAATATGTAATTCGTGTGTCTAGATCAGAAAGAAGATTATTACCAGCTGAAGCACAACTTTTAGAGTCAGCATTAACTAAAATACATTCAACGCCAGTAAGAATAAGGGTCGAGTAAGTTGTTTAGGACACATCTAGTTTCAGAATTAAATCCTAAATTAGATGGAGCAGAAGTAAAAGTAGCTGGATGGGTTCATAATATAAGGAATCTAGGTGGAAAGGTATTTATTTTATTAAGAGATAAGAGTGGAATAGGACAGATAGTAGTTGAGAAAGGTAATAGTGCTTATGATAAAATCATGAATATAGGATTAGAATCAACGCTAGTTGTAAATGGCATAGTGAAGGCTGATCCGAGAGCTCCTAATGGTATTGAAGTACACGCAAAAGACGTAGAAATACTCTCATATGCGAAGTCTCCATTGCCGTTAGACGTAACGGGCAAGGTTAAAGCTGATATAGATACTAGACTTAGAGAAAGATTACTAGATTTAAGAAGATTGGAAATGCAAGCAGTATTGAAAATCCAGTCAGTAGCGGTAAAATCGTTTAGGGAAACATTATATAAATACGGATTTGTAGAAGTCTTTACTCCAAAAATAATTGCTAGTGCGACAGAGGGAGGAGCCCAATTATTTCCAGTATTATACTTTGGAAAAGAAGCATTTCTAGCTCAGAGCCCACAATTATACAAAGAATTATTAGCTGGTGCTATAGAAAGAGTATTTGAGATAGCTCCTGCATGGAGAGCAGAAGAGTCAGATACACCGTATCATCTCTCAGAGTTCATTAGTATGGATGTAGAAATGGCCTTTGCAGATTATAACGATATAATGGCTCTAATCGAACAAATAATCTATAACATGATAAATGATGTAAGGAGAGAATGTGAAAATGAATTAAAAATTTTAAATTATACTCCACCAGATGTTAAAATACCTATGAAGAAAATTTCCTATTCAGAGGCAATAGAGATTCTGAAAAGTAAGGGCGTAAATATTAAATTTGGCGATGATGTAGGAACACCTGAACTGAGAGTATTATATAGTGAATTAAAAGAAGATCTTTACTTCGTAACTGATTGGCCTTGGCTAAGTAGACCATTTTATACAAAGCAGAAAAAGGACAATCCGCAGCTGAGTGAAAGCTTCGATTTAATTTTCAGATGGTTGGAGATTGTTTCTGGAAGTTCGAGAAATCATGTGAAAGAAGTCCTAGAGAATTCACTTAAAGTAAGAGGATTAAATCCAGAAAGTTTTGAGTTCTTCCTAAAATGGTTTGATTATGGGATGCCACCACACGCTGGTTTTGGCATGGGATTAGCAAGAGTAATGTTAATGTTAACTGGACTTCAGAGCGTAAAGGAAGTAGTACCATTCCCTAGAGATAAGAAGAGACTAACACCATAAAAGTTAAGTGAATTTTCTTGGATCTCCTCTTAAAATTTCCCTAAGTAATACTGTAGCGTACATCCCCCTATCTAATACAAAAGATATTGTTCTTGTTTCCTCGTTAATTTTTAAATTTCTTATATTCATAAATGCCTTTCTATTGAGGCTTTTTAGTGAAATTTTAAATTCTGGTAATTTAAAAAAATTCTTTTCTATTTCTTCATTCAGATAAATCTCCTTGCAAATATCATCACAGTCATTAAAATAGATAGGAATTCTTATAAATAAATTATCCTTATCATCTGAGTTCTTATACTTGTCTAACCTTCTGGATAAATACATGTTAAATAAATAACTTTGATATGCATCTAAATATAACGAGATTGGAATGAAACTATTTTTAAGAGCTAGGTAATAAGAATTAAATTTCATGTAGTTTTTCAATAATAGTTTCTCTTGTTTAAACTTAGACGGAATCAATCTAACTGCTTCATTAAAATCACCTTTTATTATTAGCTTTCTAATTTCAATAATCTCTTTTGATTCAGAAAGAAAAGGATACGTCAAAATCAAATAGAATGCTTTTTCCCAGTCTCTTTTCAATAGATATTTACCTATTAAATGTGTGACAGGCCTACGAGTACCAAAACGTTGATAACCTATAAAAGCGGGGAGATATGGATTTTTCTCAATTTGTCTCACTCTTTCTACGACTAAATCGAAATTTGACGTTGACAAAGATATTTCAAATATATTCCCGGTATGATTAAACTTCATTGAAGAATATCCAAGAAACTTTAGAATAAAACTATTAGATTTATACTCATTAATCAATTCTTGTTTTTTGGTTAACGTTATATACACTAACTGAGAGGTTATGGCGCTAGCATCCTTAATACCCATATAATTCACTTTCGAATGTAGTACTTTCTGAATTTCAGATAAAACGGAAAAATGATCTATTCCCCATTTTGTGAGCAAGTAAACTGCATATTTACCTTTTTCCTCACCTTTCCACTCGTGAGCTGGCTTAAAGTCAATCTCTTCTACAACTTTAAATCCATTTGGTCTTTCGATTGTTCCGTCTATCTCGTTCCAATCTTCATAGTAATATCTTTCCATACCTAACGCAATGTCTATTTCATGAGGGATCACAGTAATTTTAGATCACCCGTGATAGGATCTATCAAATTCTCTGGAGCTGGTCCAATACCTAGACAAGTTATGGTTCCAGGCTCTAATTGGGTCTTTCCTGCATCTTCAATAATGGAGAAAGGTAAGTTCATTGTTTCAGCCTTTTTAGATCGTAAAATAATTTCATCTAATGAGTTTGCCTTGACGACTATTTTTGGTTGTCCTTGCTGTAACCACTCATTTAACCACTCCTTCCAACGTGAGTTATTAGAATTAATAATACTTATTACTAAAGTTACGGCAGCGTGTGCAACCTGAGCAGCCATCTTACCTTTACCCATTTTAATATCACTTCTTACAACAATAACCATCTTAACCATAATGTAACTAGGAAAACAACAAATACTTTTAAACTTTTATTGAGGTTAAATAAAGGGGAAGATAGATATGTCAGTTAAGCTAAGTATTAGGGAAGAAGTAGAACCACCAATATGTTCAAGTTGTGGGAAAATAATACATCCAAGAGAGAAGGGAGTGGAATTTTACTGTCCCAACTGCGGTGAAGTGATAATAAGAAGAGATCACATGTGTAGAAAACAAGGAGTAGAATATATTTGTCCGAACTGCGGATTTAAGGGACCTTAAGAGGTAGCTTAAAATGACAGACGTGTTAGTAGTCCTTAAAGTATTTCCGGACAGTGATGAAGTTAATTTAGATAATTTGTACACAGATATAAGCAATAAATTACCTAAAGAATATAGAATTATTAGAAAGGAAACCGAACCTATAGCTTTTGGCCTAAATGCATTGATTCTATATGTTCAAATGCCTGAGCAGACTGAAGGAGGGACAGACAATTTAGAAGAAGTAGTAAATAATATACAAGGAGTTAGTCATGCCGAAGTAGTAGGGATAACAAGATTAGGATTCTAATAAACTCTTTGGTACGTTAGTTCTTATATATCCTTTATACGCTAAAATATTTTGGAGATAAAAATTGAGCGCTAGTTCTGGTGAGGAACAGAAACCGCAAAGAAAGGAGTTAACACTTAGAGTAATGGAAGCTAGACAGAAAGATGTCGGAAGAGGAAAAGTGCGAATTGATATTGATTTACTATCGCAAATTGATGTAAGCCCAGGTGACGTTGTTGAAATTGAAGGAACCAGAAAGACTGCTGCACTTGCATGGCCTTTATCGCCTGAGGATACAACAACTGGAGAAAAGGATATAATAAGAATGGATGGAATAACCAGGAAAAACGCTGGAGTCTCAATTGGAGATAAGGTTATAGTAAGAAAAGCAGTTGTAAAGCCAGCTAGCACAGTAAAATTAGCACCATCTAACTTCTCAATTACTGTAGACCCAGGGTTCATTAGTTATGTTAAGAAACGATTAAAAGAATTCCCCCTAGTTGAAGGAGATACGGTATTGATTCCTGTCCTAGGGCAAGCCATACCGTTTACTGTAGTCCAAGTCAAACCAGCAGGTATAGTTCTAGTGAATGACGATACGATAATAAGCATATCTGATAAGCCAGTAGAACCTTCCAGATATCCTAGAGTCACATATGAGGATATAGGTGGAATGAAAAATATTATAGAAAAAGTCAGAGAGTTAGTTGAATTGCCTTTAAGACATCCAGAACTATTTAAGAGATTAGGAATAGAACCACCTAAGGGTATATTATTATATGGTCCTCCTGGAGTGGGAAAGACGTTACTAGCGAAAGCAATAGCTAATGAAACTGATGCATACTTTACTTCAATTAATGGACCGGAAATAATGAGCAAATTCTACGGAGAGAGTGAGCAAAGATTAAGGGAAATATTTGAAGACGCTAAAAAACATGCTCCTGCAATTATTTTCGTAGATGAAATAGACGCAATAGCACCGAAAAGAGACGAAGTGATAGGAGAAGTAGAAAGAAGAGTTGTCGCACAGTTACTCACTCTAATGGATGGTCTTGAAAATAGAGGAAACGTAATAGTAATAGCTGCAACCAATAGACCAAGTGCTGTTGATCCAGCCCTGAGAAGGCCAGGGAGATTTGATAGAGAGATAGAAATACCGTTACCAGATAAACAAGGAAGATTGGAAATATTACAAATCCATACAAGGAATATGCCTTTATCTAAAGATGTTGACCTAGAGAAGCTTGCAGATATGACACATGGATATACTGGTGCTGACTTATCTGCATTAGTAAGAGAAGCTGCAATGAATTCCTTAAGAAGATACTTGCCAAAGATAGATTTGAATCAAGATAAGATACCTCCAGAAATATTAGAGTCTATGGAAGTTAAGATGGAAGATTTCATAAACGCATTCAAAGAAATAGTACCAAGTGGCTTAAGAGAAATTTACATAGAAGTTCCAGAGGTTAAATGGACAGATATAGGTGGCCTCGAAGAAATAAAAGAGGAGTTAAAAGAAGTAGTTGAATATCCTCTGAAATACTCGGAGCTATACCAAAATTCTGGTATAGAACCACCTAAGGGTATATTATTATTTGGTCCACCAGGAACTGGAAAGACGATGCTTGCAAAGGCTGTTGCAACTGAAAGCGGAGCAAACTTCATAGCAGTGAGAGGACCAGAAATATTATCCAAATGGGTAGGTGAAAGTGAAAAAGCAGTTAGGGAAATATTTAGAAAAGCTAGAATGTACGCGCCGGCTGTAATATTCTTTGACGAAATAGATTCAATAGCTCCAATAAGAGGAATCTCTTACGATTCTGGAGTAACGGAGAGAATAGTAAATCAACTATTAGCGGAAATGGATGGAATTGAAAAATTAGAAAACGTAGTAGTAATAGCTGCAACCAATAGACCAGATATCTTAGATCCAGCACTATTAAGACCAGGAAGGTTTGAGAAATTAATTTACGTACCTCCACCAGACAAGAGAGCAAGAATAGAAATATTAAAGGTTCATACTAGGAACATAGTGTTAGGGGAGGACATCAGCTTAGAGGATGTAGCTGAAAAGACTGAAGGTTATACCGGAGCTGATTTAGCTGCACTGGTAAGAGAAGCTACAATGAGAGCTATAAGGGAGAGTATGAAAATATGTATAGAGAAAACCAACGAGAGTTGTAAATCCACTGACACTGAGTGCAAAGATAAAACTATGAAAGAGTGTATGAAGGTTAACGGGGTTAAGGTTTCCTTGAGACATTTCGAAGAAGCTATGAGGAAAGTTAAGCCATCAGTTACGCAAGATATGCTGCAATTCTATCAAAATTGGGTAGAAAAAGCTAGGCAGCAATTGCCCAAAACTACCGTTAAACCAAGTACATATGCGTGAAATCAATGTGGAGAAGCGTACCATTATATAATATTATTTTGGATAAAATAAGGAATAATAATAATATAAGAGATGATGATCTTTTTAAAGAAGTGAAAAATTCAACAAATTATGAGGTATCTTATGATGATTTCTTAAAAGCGTTAATGGCATTGGAGATTAGAGGTTATATATCGGTTTCACTAATTAAAGAAAATGTAAGAATGATAACATACTTAGGTGATAAGGAATAGGAGTAGATTTAGCAGATCTAGTAAAAGACGTAAAAAGAGAACTTTCATTTTCTGAGCTTAAAGGGAAGAAGGTAAGTATTGACGGATATAATGCATTATATCAATTTTTAGCAGCGATAAGACAACCAGATGGAACTCCCTTAATGGATTCCCATGGAAGGATAACCAGCCACCTAAGTGGATTATTTTATAGAACGATAAATATCCTAGAAGAGGGTGTTATACCGATCTACGTCTTTGACGGCAAACCACCAGAGCAAAAAAGTGAAGAGTTAGAAAGAAGGAGAAAAATAAAAGAAGAAGCTGAGAGAAAGCTAGAGAGAGCTAAGAGTGAAGGGAAAATAGAAGAGCTAAGGAAATATTCGCAAGCTATACTTAGACTATCCAATATGATGGTAGAGGAAAGTAAAAACTTGTTGAGAGCTATGGGAATACCTATAGTTCAAGCACCTTCCGAAGGAGAAGCTGAGGCTGCATATTTAAATATATTAGGATTTAGCTGGGCAGCGGCGAGTCAAGATTACGATTCGATTCTTTTTGGAGCTAAGAGATTAGTAAGAAATTTGACAATCACTGGTAAAAGAAAACTTCCTAACAAGGACGTATATATAGATATAAAACCAGAATTAATAGAAACTGAATTATTACTTAAGAAATTAGGAATAACAAGAGAACAATTAATTGATATAAGTATATTAATTGGGACTGATTATAATCCTGATGGAATTAAGGGAATAGGGCCAGAAAGAGCACTAAAGATAATTAAAAAATACGGCAAGATAGAGAAGGCAATAGAATATGGAGAAATTTCAAAAAGAGATATTACTTTCAATATTGATGAGATAAGAAGTTTATTTTTGAAACCACAAATAGTGAAACCAGAAGAAACCTTGGATTTAAATGAACCCAATGAGAAGGATATAGTTAACATATTAGTAAATGAACATAACTTCAGTGAGGAAAGAGTTAAGAATGGAATTGAAAGATTAATTAAAGCAATAAGAGAAGCTAAAGGAGCTTCTAGACAAACCGGATTAGATAGGTGGTTTTAGAAGTTTAAAGTTAAACTTAAAGTTATCTATTTATATCTATTACCTTGTGGTCAAAAAGGAGTATTATCCAATTTTTATTGATCTTTCTAATTTTCGTGTACTTGTAATCGGTGGAGGCAAAGTAGGTACAAAAAGAGCACTAGCTTTTAAGAAATATGGGGCTAATGTATGCGTCATAAGTTTAGATTTCTCCCAAGATCTTCTCAACTCAGATATAAGACTAATTAAGGAAGATGCAAATAAAATAGATGGTAGTATAATAGAAAAATACGATATAATTTTGACTTGTACGAATAACTTTGAGCTCAATGAGAAACTTTGTAATATAGCTAAAAATTTAAGAAAACTTTGTAATAATCCCACTAATCCTGAAAACTCCAACTTTATAGTGCCAATATTCTATTCTGACGATGATATGGAAATAGCTATAACTACTAAAGGAAAATCTAGTATCGTAGCTAAAGAAATCTTGTCGAAAACAATTAGTATTGCTAATAGTCCAGAAATGAGAAATTTATTGAGTGCAATGTATGATGTAAAAACTCTATTAAAGAAAAAAGTAGCTGATCCATCTGTTAGATATTCCTTTTATCATAAAATATATAATGATGAAAAATTCAAATATTATGCTACTAATGGATTAATAGAAAAAGCCTTACATAGAGCGGAGGAGATAATTAATGACCAGTAATGAGGAGTTACTACAAAACTATTGTTCGATTTTATTTACATACAAAACTATAGGGATAAGTAATCTTCACTTATATTATTTTAGAGAAACGGAAATAAAGTCCTTAAGGCAATTAATCAATGCTGAATTTGCTATTCTACAAACATGTAATAGAGTTGAGATATACTTATATTCAAATACAAATACAATAAGTGAGATAAATAAGATGATCCAATATTTAAATAATGTGCATAATGAACCAATTGGAAATCAAGCTAGAGTGATCTGCGGTAAAGATAGTATAAAACATCTATTTCTAGTAGCCAGTGGCGCTGATTCTCTGTCTATTGGAGAGTATGAAATCTTATCTCAAATTAGATCAACTATTGATATGTTTAAAAAATTAGGATTTAGTGGAAAGTATCTACAAATACTCTTTGAAAGAGCAATTAAAGTAGGTAGAAAAGTTAGAGAAGAGACTAGTATTTCCAAGGGGAAAGTTGGTATATATTCCCTTGCTATTGATGAGGCTAAAAGGCAATTTAATAACTTCTATGATAGAAAAATTGTAATAGTAGGCGCTGGCGAAATGGGACAGAAAATAGCTAATATGTTATACAATGAAGGAGTCAAGAATGTTACCATTATGAATAGAACAGTAGAAAAGGCAAAACAACTTGCCCTAAAATTTGGCTACAATTACGAGAAATTAGATTTAGACAAGTTAGGTAGCTTCGATATTGCTTTTATATCAATTTCTCATGAGAATCTTAGACTGGAAAACAAATGGAACACACTAATTGTTGATATAACTGTCCCTCCCTTATTTACTGGGAATAATGTAATTACCCTAGAAGAATTAGAAAAAATATCAAAACTTAACTTTAAAGCTAGAGAAGAGGAGTTAGTTAAAATTAATAAATTAGTAGAAGATGGAATAGACGAATTGATATATGATTACAAAAAAGAAATTTATAGTGAATTTATGTCAAAGATAATGAAACGTGTAGAAACTATAAGGGAAAATGAAATAGTAAGAGCCTATAAAGAACTTGAAAAACTTGGAATAAACAATCAACAAGTTAAGGAAATATTAGATTTGATGACAAGATCAATAATAAAAAAATCGTTTCAACCCCTTTTTGACAATGTAAGATCTCTAGTATTTGACGGGGAAAATTCAATCAACTACATTAACTTTCTAATCGATATTTTTAAAGATGGTAACATTCCCATTTTTGAGACCAAGAAGATTAAGAAAAAACAAATTAGTAAGAGATCTAGTAGCTGAAACGACTCTTTTTCAAGACGATTTAGTACTTCCAATATTTATAAAGGAAAGTATAAATGAGCCAGAACAAATTACTTCAATGCCAGGAGTGTACAGATATCCACCAAATGATAAGTTAGTCAATTATGTACAAGATAGCTATGAAAATGGTATTCGAAGTATTATATTGTTTGGAATTCCATCTTATAAAGACGAGATAGCATCATCAGCCTACGATAAAAATGGTGTAATACAGAGGGCAGTTAAAATAATAAAAGATAGTTTTAAGGATAAGATTATAGTAATCACAGACGAGTGTACTGATGAGTATACGTCTCATGGTCATTGCGGTCTTGTGAACTATAATAACGGATGTTATGTAATAGATAATGATGAAAGCCTAAAGATTCATGCAAAGATTGCATTAAGCCAAGCTGAAGCTGGAGCAGATATTATAGCCCCATCAAGCATGATGGACGGTGTTGTTAAGGCTATAAGAGATGCGCTAGATGGAGCTGGTTACAATGATACATTGATAATGTCATACAGTGTAAAGTACGCTTCAATAATGTATGGTCCTTTTAGGGATGCGGCTTACTCTAAACCAGCGTTTGGAGATAGGAGAGGGTATCAGATGGATCCTAGGAACGCATTTGAAGCATTAAAAGAAGCTAGATTAGATATAGAGGAAGGAGCTGATATTTTGATGGTCAAACCTGCCCATACATATTTAGATGTAATAAGATTAGTAAAAGATCACTTCCCAGAATATCCCCTAGCGGCATATCATGTCAGTGGTGAATATAGCATGATAAAAGCAGCAGCAATTAATGGATGGATAGATGAAAGGACTGCCGTATTGGAAATTACTACCGCAATAAAAAGAGCAGGGGCTGATTTAATTATTACTTATTATGCTAACGATATTGTAAGATGGATAAAGGAAGGTGTACCATTTTGAATAGCGAGGAACTATGGGCTCAAGCTAGGCAATTATTTGCGGGAGGAGTAAATAGCCCAGTTAGAGCAGCAGTAAAACCATTCCCATTTTATGTAGAAAGGGGAAAAGGAGCTTATATTTACACGGTCGAGGGTAACAAGTTCATTGACTATGTATTGGGTTACGGACCTCTAATTTTAGGTCACTCTCCAGAATCCGTAAAGAGAAAAATAATTGAGCAATTAGAAAAAGGTTGGCTTTTCGGAACTCCTAGCAAATTAGAAATAGAATTAGCTAAAAAAATTAGTTCACATATACCATCAGCCCAGAAAATAAGATTTGTAAATAGTGGAACTGAGGCTACAATGGCTGCTATAAGATTAGCCAGAGGCTATTCAAAAAGGAGTAAAATACTGAAGTTTAGCGGAAATTATCATGGAGCTCACGATTACACACTTGTGGAAGCTGGAAGTGCTGCTACAGAATATAACGTTACAACTTCTGATGGTATCCCAATGGAAATAATGAAAACGGTAGAAATATGCGAATTTAATGATCTTGATTGTGTAGATAAAAAATTAAGAAATGAGGACATCGCTGCAGCACTCTTAGAACCTATTATGGGAAATGCTGGTGTAATCTTACCTGAAAAGGGCTTCTTATCTGGATTAAGGGAACTTACAAAGTCCTACAATTCATTATTAATCTTCGATGAAGTTATAACTGGTTTTAGAATCGATATAGGTGGAGCGCAATCTTACTATCAAATTTATCCAGACATAACAACACTAGGTAAAATCATAGGTGGTGGTTTCCCTATAGGCGCAGTAGCAGGTAAAGCAGAAATTATTGATAACTTTACTCCCGCTGGTAGAGTATTTAATGCTGGCACATTTAACGCTAACCCCATATCTATGATAGCTGGAATTGCTACAATAGAAGAACTTGAAAAAGAATACCCATATAATATTGCAAACAAAGCCTCTAAGACTCTTGTAGAGGAATTAGAAAGGTTGCTAAAAATAAAACATACAATAAATCATATTGGGAGTATGTTCCAAGTATTTTTCGGAATAGACAAGGTTAGAAACTATTCAGATGCCAAAAGGGCTAATAAAGAATATTACATAAAATTTCATGAAAGGCTATTAAAAGAGAGAGTCTTCATTCCGCCAAGTCAATATGAGACAATTTTCACTTCAGCTGCGCATGAAGATGATGTAGTTAACGATACTATAGATAAACTTGCAAAAGTAATAGGCGAATTAAGTTGAAAATCCGAATAGCTGCAAGAGGAAGTAAACTAAGTAGAATACAAGTTGATATGTTAGGAGAAAAATTAAAGAAAATTGGAATAGAGTACGAAATAATAGATATAAAGACAAAAGCTGACTTATTTTCAACTGAACCATTAAGTAAATTAGGAAAAGGAGTTTTTGAAAAAGAAGTTAATGAGGCTGTATTAGAGGGAAAAGCTGATATTGCAGTGCACAGTATGAAAGATATCTTATCAGAAATAAATCCTAGCCTTGAAATATTTGCGGTACTGAAAAGAGATCCTCCCTATGATATATTAATTGCAGAGAAGAATCTAGATAAGTTGGATTCAAATATCACTATAGGTACTAGTAGCATAAGAAGGAAAAACTTTCTTAAATACATCAAGCCAGAAATAAATACGAAAGATATTAGAGGCAACGTAGATACTAGAATAAGAAAATATCTCTCAAAAGAATATCAAGGCTTAATTTTAGCTGAGGCCTCCTTAAAAAGGCTCAATATGACTATGAACTATCATAGACTTAATGTTTATGATTTTACTCCAGAAGCAAATCAAGGTATTATAGTAGCCTTGGGAAGAAAAAAAGATGAGAAGATAAAAGAGATATTCAAAGAAATTAATCATAAAGACACATTAGATGAGGCGTTAGCAGAAAGAGCAGTAATCAGTTTAGTTGGAGGAGGTTGTCATTCTCCAATTGGGGTGTTATTTAAAAAAGAAGGAAAAGAGTTCTATGGTATTGCAAGTTATAGTGATGGAAAGAAAAAAATTACTGTATCCATTAGCAAGCCAGGGGACCCATATACTATAGGATCTGAATTAGGCTTGTTACTAAAGAAGGAGATGAAGAATGAGGATATTATTCCTTAGGCCCGATAACGAAGACACGGAGCTCAATGAAAAGCTTATGCTCCTTCAGAAAAATGGAATTGAGGTTCTAAACATACCCATTTTTAAAATAAAATGTATCCCGTATTCATTACCGAACTATGATTATGAGGCCCTTGCATTTACAAGTAGAAATTCAGTTATTTGTTTTAAAGAACATTTCCTCATTAAAAATCGTAAGATATACGCCATAGGAGAAGAAACTTCAGAGTTACTAATGAGAATGTACAATACAAATCCAATAACTCCAGAGAAATTTACAAGCGTAGAACTAGCTAGAAGAATCTTGGAAGATAAGGTAAATAGTGTGCTCAGCATAAGGAGTAAAAAAGCTTCTGAAGATATGAAAAATCTTCTTAATGGCAAAATTAAATATGATGAGATCTATGTATATGATTCGGAAATAATTGGAGATAATATAAATAAAGTGTCAAAAATCCTAGCTAAATGTGAAGTCGATGCCATAGCATTTACTAGCTCATTGATGGCAAGGCTAATTGGCCCTTATATTAGTAGAAAGTGTAAGATTATAGTATATAGCATAGGTCCGATTACGACGGAAACTTTGAAACGGGTTAATAATGAGGTAAAAATAATAGAAAGTAAGACACATTCTATCAAAGGCATTATAGAAACTATTTTGGTGGAGATGAAACGAAATGGATGAAATTAAAGATTTGACGCTTAAAGTTCTTAAAAAGATTGATAATACAATAGTTGATAGTAGTCTTCAAATTAAGTATTATCAAGGCTTTAAAGATAGATACGATGTGTTCGGTGAATATGAAAATCAAATAGGTATTTATGAATTCGCGATAAGTTTTGATAAAAAGGGTAATTTAAAAAGATCTCATATTAATATGATTTCTCCAAAAAATATAAGAAAAGACCTAGAAAAGAAAATATACAAAGAATAGGTGCGTGATTTGAAGACATTACTAATAGTCATTGATGGGGTTAGTTATTCTGTTTTTAACCAATTTAGATATAATTTAGATACTATGAATAATCTTGTTGAAAATGGGAGCTTTGGTAAACTAGAGAGTGTTTTCCCCACAATAACCCCAGTAGCTTTGGCATCTTTATTCACGGGATACTTACCAGCAAGTCATGGAATAACTTCCACAAAGATCTTCATAAAAGGCTATAGTCTAAGTAAACCTCTATCAGCACATAGTAGTATACCATTAAAGGTTGATCCAATATGGTACCTCTTAGCGAAAAAAGAATATAAAGTAATAGTAACCTCAGCACCGCAAGCCTTACCGGATAAATGGAAACTAAAAAATCTTATCTTGTTTGATCCCTATAAATCCAAAATTAAAGAGTGTAGCGAGGGAGCTTTTCTTAAGATTGGCAATACAACTATAAATGAAGTTAATTTTAGTATCGAGAGTAATAATGAGGAGTATACTATAAAAATAACTGATATCGAGAATAATACGTTGTCATTAAATTTGAAGCAAAATGAATGGACAGCTCCACTTGAGGTAATTATGAGATGTAAAGGAAAGGAAATGAAAGGAACGTTTAGATTAAAGGGCCTAAGTAATGGGATTTATCTCACACCAATATCGTTTCTAATTCCTAGTTGGTCAAATAATCAAGAGTTACAAAACGAAGTATGGGAGAACGTTGTTAAGAAATACGGAATGATACTAGATGGTGATTACGTTTCTCTAAAGTCTAATATAATCGGTTTTAATGAATATTATGAAACTTTAAAATTTGCATATGACTTTTTCTATAACTATTCGTTATTTCTGCTTAAACGTGAAGAATGGGATTTCGCAATAACATACTTACCGATAGTAGATAATATACAACACCTACTTTATGGTATAGACGATTCAAGATCATTAGATTATATTTTCCAAGTATATAGGATGGCAGATAACTTTGTGAAAGCCCATGTCGAATTAGCTGATAATATTATTATTTGTTCAGATCATGGAATAAATAAGGTAAAAAAGAGGCTGTATCTTAATAAATTTTTAGAAAAGCTTAATGTACTAAAAATAGTCGATGATAAGAAAATAGATTGGAAGAGAACTAAGGCGTATTATGGTGGTGGAGGAATTATTAGAATTAACCTAAAAGAGAGGGAGAAATTTGGAATAGTGAGCAAAAAGGAATTTAATAAATTAATTAAATATTTGACTATTAACTTAGAAAGATTAGAAGATCCCGAAACTGGAGAAAGGATATTTACCGTGATTTATTCTAATGAGACACCAGCAAGTGATAGACAAGGCGATATAATAATCAATGGCGTTAATCCAAAATACTCCATCTCAAGCAATATAGAAAAAAATACAATATTTGAAAACGTCATCCCTTATAATACAACTACTGCGGATCATGGGTATTATAGAAATGATGATATTAATGGGATTGTAATATTATATGGCAAAAATTTCACTAAGAAACGAATAGACATGAAAATAGTTGACGTTACGCCTACAATATTGAAATTGTATGGAATAAATTATAAATCTGATGGTAAAATTATAAATGAGGTCCTTAAAAATGGATATGCCGATAATACTAAGCAAAAGGCATAGAAGACCTAGAAGCATGAAAGATTGTGAGCCAGGCTTACCATATAACGAGATAATAGAGAACGGAAAAAGAATTGACTTATGCCATGATACACAGACTAAAAAATATGTGAAGAAAATTGAGATACCAATTGATACCAGTATCCTACATAGCAAATTATTACGAATATTTCCAAGCCTAGTAAAAACTTACTCTAAACACCTCATTAATTTACCAGATTCAATAACAAGCAATAATGACCAAAAAGAGTTGGAATTCCTTGAAGTACAGAATATAATTATAGGAGGAGGGACTTCTGGGTTAGGAGTCTTATCAGAAATAAATAAGGAAGAGAAAACGATCTTAATATCATCTGATATCGAATGGAACACTCATATACCCTATCCATTACCACAAACTAATAAAGATGAGTTCTCTAAGTTATTAAAGGATATCATTAACGAAAATAAGGATAAAATTCTAGAGGGAGTTTTATTAGGTAAATTTGATGAAGGAATAGGATTTCTTACGAAGAGTAAGATATTAATGATAAAGACTAAAAGAATCTTTTTAGCAAGTGGCGGAAGATATATTCCACCAATTTTCGATGGAAATGACGTACCCGGTGTAATATCAAAGAATCTTTACTTAAGATACGGAAATCAACTTACGAACGTAATTGCTTTAGGGAATACTGATGACATAGTAAAAGTGCTATTTAAAGTTGAAAAGAGAATTGTAATCAATAACGGTATACTGTTCCTGTCAAAATATTATAGGGAACTAATAGATGAGCTAGGTGTTGAAATAATAAATAGTAATAACTTGCAAGTAAAAAGGGAAAAAGGTGGGATGTTAAAGATAACAACTGACGAAAGAACATTTAGTTCAAATATTTTAGTTTATGCAATAATTAAGCAACCAAAAATAGATCACTCGTATAATATTGGGATCCCATATGATTTTAATGAGTATTTCCATGTTTATATGCCAATACACTCTATGGATGGAAAGGCTTATGAAAACGTTTACATAGTTGGAGGAATGCGTGGAATTTCAGACGAGTATACCTCATTTCTGAGTGGTAAAACAGCTGTTAATGAGAAATACTTGGATGAATTCATAAATAATTTAAAAGATTATACATATATTTATAATTATTATCAACAAAAAAATCCCAAAAGAAATACCTCTCCATACATTTATGGAAGTAAAGGATATGTGTGTGAATGCGAGGATATTACCCTAAGCGAAGTTAAGATACAAGTAAGTAGAGGATTTAGCAAAGTAGAAGAAATAAAACGAACTACAGGTTTGGGTACAGGAGATTGCCAAGGAAAATTATGTACATATTCCCTAGGAAGTTTTCTAGGCGATAGGCAACTTATAACGTTTAGAACTCCTCTGTATAGAATGGTGATCTGAATGATAATTATTGTTGGAGCTGGTTCTCACGGTTTAAGTTTAGCATACCATCTAGTAAAAAAGGGCTATGATAAAAAAGATCTAACACTAATAGAGTGGAAAAGAATTGGTTATGGATCGAGCAGTAGGAACGCATCTAGATATAGATATCATTTTTACAGTAAGGAAAACGTAGAGTATGCCATTAATGCGATAAATTATTTAAAGAAACAATCAAAGGAACTTGAGTATAATTCGTTACTATTGAGAACTGGATATCTATGGATAATTAACGAAGAAAAAGAGTATAGTTCATTCAAAAAACTAGATAGTTTTTGGAGCTCATATAATATAGGAGGGAAATTTACAGAATGTAAAGATCGGTATTCTTACATAAAATTTGAAGGACAATGTTACTTGGCACCTCAAGATGGCGCGTTTCATCATGATTACATATTGTACAGCTACTATTATTCAATCAAGGATAGGGTTTCAATGATTTATGATAAAGTGGTCTCGCTAATAAAAGATGATAACAAGATAAAAGGCGTAAAACTAAGTAGTGGAAAAGAGTTGTATGGCGATAAGGTTATAGTTACTGCAGGGGCGTGGAGTAGTGAAATACTATCCAGTATCGGAATAAAAATACCTATATTTCCAGAGAAAAAAGAGATATATATAACAGAACCATTAAGATATTTTATCGAACCATTAATTATAAACTCTAAGCTTCAAATCTATTTCTCACAGACATTAAAAGGAGAGATCATAGGTGGAATAGAAGATAAAAGGGAATATAAATTTGAGGAGTTCACAATATCAATATCTAACACCATAAAATTTCTCAAAGGTATAAGACAATTAATAAAGGGAATAGAGGGTATAGGAGTATTGAGAGGATGGTCAGGTTATTATGAGATGACTCCAGACAGTTCTCAAATTATGGGGTATTCTGATGATTGGCCAGAAGGTCTATTTATTGACGCAGGCTATAGTGGCCACGGCATGATGTTCGCTCCTTACTCTGGAAAAATAATGGCTGATCTAATCGCAGATAACTACAAGAATAAATTTATAGATATTTTCTCGCCTTCCAGATTTAAGTTAAATAAGTTAATTAACGAGACACTTGTAATTTGATCTACGGCATACTAACCGCTACTTTACCTAATTTTTTGGAAATGTATTCAGCTAGCTCTTTACCATAGCTTCTCCTTCCGCCATCAGTTATGATATACTTAGCAGAAGTTCTTTCCACGTAATATATGAGATCGTCGAAATCAGCATGGTCGCTAAAGGATACTGCATACGACTTTTCATCAATCTTTTTCACCACATCCTTAAATTCCCACCCACTTAACAAGAAATTAAAATATTTACCATTTCTTCGTTTGAATTCATTATAATGAGAAAAAGAAATATACCAGTCGTCACGCATTATTTCTCTAGCCTCACTTTGACTCTCATCAAAAACTTGGCTTATGTTATAGCCGTACTTTATTGCAATATTGGTCATCTTGGAAATTTTGCCACCTACTATAAAAGGAGCGTCAATACCCATTTTTCTCAAGCTAAGCATTATCTCTTGTAATTTCCCATGATAACCGTAGATTCTCACTGGACTATTCATAAGCGCGTCTCTAACGTAATCTGCAAATAAACTCTCCACATCATCTTTAAATGGCCTTCTGAAATCCGGTTTGCCATATGTAGCTTCAATTATTAAAATATCTGGATGGAGTATAGGAGTACCTTTATCTGGATTCTTAAAATCACCAGTATACCCTATTTCTAAACCGTTTTTAAGTGTAATAAGAACTTGCGCAGAACCTATTACATGATCTGACTTCTTTAGCACAATAGTCTCGTCATCAAAAGTCATTTTTATATCGTAATTTAAACCAAACGCCTTTCTTGGTGGTATGGCATAATCTAGCTTTAATATGTCTAACGTAATGGGTGTTGCAATTATACTATCACAGATGGAAATACTTTTCTCAAGACCCATTATATGATCAGCATGAAAATGCGTCACAACCCTGAATGGACGTTCATAATGTCCATCAATAGTAAATTTTTCACCGATTAAAATAGCCCCATTAGGAAGTATCTTTACAAGATTCTGCACATTAGTACCATATGTAGAGCCCCGATATATTTTAAACGCTCTCGTCTATAGGTGGTGATTCGATCTTCTTCTTAGGCTGCTTGTTGTACATTTCAAGTATCTCATCAGTGGTTGTAGCATCTTCTGGACTTTTATCATCTCTCCATCTTATAAATCGAGGAAATCTTATAGATAAACCAGCATCCTTCTCTACGACGTCTTGACAACAAGTATGTAAAGGAGATATTGTTATCTCCGCTCCAATTATTTCCGCTACATAAACTGGCTCTACCCATATATCTGGTTCCATCTTAGAATTAACTCTAGGATGTTTTATATCCCTCTTTATTTCCATTAACTTCTTCTGTAACTCATCAAGTTGCTCATCTGAGAAGCCACTAGCCACCTTGCAAACAGATTCGAAAGTATCAGTCTTAGGATTATATGCGGCCATTAATAGTGAGCTTATCTTGCCGCCTCTTTTACCCTTCCCATAGAAACCACCAACAACTACTAAGTCTACTGTATCAGCCATCTCGCTTTGATAATCACGTTTAAGCTTTATCCATAACCAACCCCTAGCACCAGCTTGATATATTGCATCTTTTCCAATTGCCTTCACCATTACTCCCTCTCCACCCTCAGATATTGCTCGATAGAAGAACGATTTAAGATCCTCTACATTATTAACTTGAATATGATGAGCTATTTTTACATAGTCGTTTGGTTTTACAATACTTTCTAACAATTTTCTCCTAACTTCTAATGGCTTTGTAGTATAATCTACATCTTCATAATACATTAAATCAAAGAGAAATACGTTTACTGGGTACTCTTTAATTGCTTCGTAAATATCTGACTTCCTCTTTCTGTGCATTAATTCTTGAAATGATCTTATCTCACCGCTTTCTGGATCTACAGCCACTATTTCTCCTTCTATAATGAACTCTTTGCCTTCAGTGTATTTACTAATATACTCTACTACATCTGGATACTGAGAAGTAATGTTCTCTAATCTTCGAGAAAATATAAAAATTTTGTCATCTTTTTTGTGTATTTGGGCCCTCTCTCCATCGTATTTATAATCGACTAATGCACTTCCACCTACTTTCTTTAATATTTCTTCAGGATTTGATAACCTTTCAGCTAGCATCGGTCTAATTGGTATTCCAACTTCAGGTTTTAGAGTCTTTAAGGCTTCAATTCCCTTCTCTACTATAATTTTTGCAATGTTTCCTAGATCCGCCCTAAGATTATAAGCTCTTTCAACTATTTCTGATGCTGATTGCCCCCCGCCAAAAGCTATTGCCATAGCATCTAAAACTGTCGCATCTCCTATACCAACTCTAAGTCGACCTTCAACAAACCTAACTAGGAACTTGGCCTCTAACGGATCTGCCTTTTTTAACAATCCTGCCAGTAATCTTATCTTTAAATCTCTACTACCCTCTCCCGTAGTTAATGCCACCTTAGATAACGTAGAGTAAACTTTATCCACTTTTAAGCTCTCTTTACTTGATGTACCCAAAAAACCTAAAATTCCTGTACTTTGTTGCTTACTTTTCAACCTTCGAGCTACTTCTCCAAGATCACCTATTGACTTATAGAGATTTTCTACTGAATTTTCATCTGTGTTCGTAGCTATACTAATTGCTTTTATTAAGAATTTCTCTCCAATTCCAAGCTCTGGATAACCTAGAAAATCAGGCCATAATTTGCCTTGTATAATATAAACTACCTTATCTATAATTGCCTTATCACTTTTGCTTAAAAGATCAGCCAGTAAAGCTGTAAGCTGGAGCCTTGAAGATATCTTCTCTAATTTATCAAAGTATTCGGCAATAACTTTAAACTCCATAGATTAATTTATATTATCTGCAGTTATTTATAATCATTTCATGGATGATGAATACTCGGCAATTACCGACTTCAGATGAAGAGTCAGAGTTACTCTGAACACCTATGCAATATGAATATAGGAAGGTACTGGTTTTTAACCCTTTATAACTACAATATTTTTAATATGATTCTATCTGATAGGGATTTGAAGTATTATTTAGAGAAGAGCTGGATAAAAATCCAGCCCTTAAGGGAGGATACAGTAAGAGAAAACGGAGTTGACCTAAGAGTAGGTAATGAAATAGCTAGATTCAAAAAAACTGATAAAGTGTTTGATCCAGATAATCCCGATCCTTCATTCTTCCAAACGGAGAAAGGAGAGGAATTTATAATCCAGCCCTACGAACATGTGCTGTTAACAACTGAAGAGTATATAGAATTGAATAATGATGTTATGGCTTTCGTAAATCTAAGGTCAACGTTCGCTAGATTAGGTCTATTTATCCCACCTACAATAGTTGATGCAGGATTTAAAGGACAAGTTACAATAGAAGTTGTAGGCTCATCTTTTCCTGTAAAATTAAAGAGAAGTACAAGATTTATCCACTTGATCTTTGCCAGAACGCTTACGCCAGTGGAATACCCATATCAAGGAAAATACCAAGGACAAAAAGGAGTTACATTACCTAGATTTAACTCACAAATTTCCAGCTTTTACTATCAGCATCAAAGTATATAACACTATATTGTCTAAGTTTTTGGAACAACTTGTATTCTTGTTTTGTCAAATATTTTTGAACTTCTATCTCATCTGAAGTAGAAATACTAGCTATTTTCTTCTTAAATTCCTCATAGAAATTAGAATCTATAGCTATCCTCTCGGGGTCAGTTGTTATTACTATTGCTCCTTGAGTTTCTAATTTATCAAAAAATGCATCTGGGTTATTTAACTTTAATTCAGATTCATATATCACACCTTGGTCTCTTAGTATATCTATTGCAGTCTTCTTATGCTGAGGTTCAGATTTTATGTTAACAGATTTAGATTCAAAACTCTTTTTTGGTTTTTTATTCATATCTTTCGTAGTGTCCTTAATTTCACCTAATTTTTCCTCTAATATCTCTATTCTTTCCGTTAATATTGCTATTTTTTGTTTAAGTTCATCAATCTGAGAAGTAAAAGGATTGATCATGTCTTGCATCTTTTTTTCTATTCTTGATACAACTTGCGTATTATCTACTTGAGAATCATGAGAATAAGATGAAGTAGAGAAAATAAGTGATTTAACGAAATCGCTTAATAAAACGAAACCTTCTTTTCTAGCTCGTTCTTCTAACTCCTTATACTCCTCCTCTGTTAGCTTTATTGAAATCATCCTCATTACTCTCTACTATACTATTTAATAGATACTGTGATAAAAGAGTTTTAGCTTATCTTTTGCTTTTCTAAAATTGCATTGATAAAGTTCTCTTCGTATGGTACTCCTATAAATTCTACAGATTCATTTATAGCTATAGATGGTACTGACATTACTTGATATTTCTCAGCAATATCTTGATTTTCATAAGCTTCTACTACATCAGATACAACATTACACTTCCCTGCTCTGCAAGCCTCAAAAGCAACCATATGTGCCATTAACGCTGCATATGGACAATATGGACAAGATGGCGTGACAACAGTTTCTATCTTTACTTTACCGTTCAGTTTAGATTTTATAGCTTCTACAGTTTCTTGACTTAAACCGCTCTCGCCTTGTGAAAGCCTTACTATAGTCTCAACTAATGCTCTTATTTCCTCACCTAACGGAGCTCCTGTCCATCTAATATATCCATTATAAAATGCCACAGTAGGAACTCTCTCCACGTTGAACTCTTCGAAAATCTTTCTGTCATTTTGATTTACTCTATCAACTATATGAACCTTTAATAAACTACCATTACCATCTTTTGGTGCTGCACTAGCTATAAATTCCAGAAATTTAGTAGTGACACTACAATATTGGCAATTGGAGTCTTCACTGTCTACGAATACATAAACATCTACGGGATTTCTCATATCTTTTAATGCGTCTTGTAATGCGTTTTTAACTTCATCACTAAATAGTTCGGCATATTCTTGTTCCATTCTTTAACACCGTATATACAACATCTCATTACTGGCATAAAAAAGTATTTCTGAGCTTTTTATCTAAATCTCGTTCGTCCTACTTTATAATTATTATATTTTTTAAGTATTTATTCGAGAAGAAAGAGTTTTATTCTCGAGGATTATTGTATAAGTCATAATCGAAGTTCATCTTCTTAGCTTATAATATCCTCAAAAATTATTTAGTAACTCGTTCAATTTACATTTAATATCACTTGGTTTTACTACTATAATATCACTTCCATCTGGTCTAGTCTCTCTAAATATTATTCCATGGAATCTTTTAATTCTGACCGAATTATCTAACCAACAATCTGGTTCTAAAGAAGCTTTAATACAAGTTTCTGCCAAGAATGTTTCTTCATCCCAACAATATTCCATGGGAACCTGAGGTAGTAAAAGGCCACTATGGAGAATACCTTTTTCAACTATTAAACCATCCTCTCCAACTTTTATGATCTTAGGTAAATCCCACCTATCTTTTACCTTTATCTCTTCGGGTTTTGTTAACACTGTAACCTCAATAATAATTTCTGATAATTCATCCTTTTGTAGAGGATTAAATCTTGGATCTGAAAAAGCAGCAGCTTTAGCTGCAGATGCTACTATCTGTTTTAAAGGAGCAACTGCTTCAACATAACCTATGCAACCTCTTAAGGAACTCGTGTTATACGTAATTTTCTCCAAAGTTACAAAGGCTAGGCCTTTTTTGTCTAAAATGGGATTATTATAGTTACTCAAATCTAACTTGTCTAACTTGAATTCTTCTTTAATGGCTTTTCTAGCTATTTCTATTAGAAACCGTCCTATCTCGTTGTTTAACTCTTGTATCTGTACTAGATCCCCTTGAATCATTTTTAGCTTCCAATTTTATTAGCTCAGAATTAGCTTTAATTATTACCTCTTCAATTGTTTTCCAATGCCTACCTTTCCAATACTCTTTCTTACATTTAGGGCAAGTCCACCTACTTTCTGACAACTTACTCAAAACTGAATTGCACTGAGGACATCTAGTGGCGTTTATATTTACAGATAAATCAATTTTAGATCTAAATGCAATAAAAGCCAAATCTTGTATTATATCGGAATCCGGTGAAAGTAGAATACAATTTAATCCCCTTTTGAGAGAACGGTTATAAATACCCCTATCTCTAGTTACAATAATTCTTTTTTGTGTCTCAGCAATTTTCAGAATCTTCCAATCTTCAAGATCATTACTGTATAGTGTATCATAACCCATAATTCTTAGCCATCTTGCAATTTTACCAAGCATACTATCTACAACGAATTTTTGCGTTAGCATGATCCTCATCTCAATGAGAGATTGTAAATTAATAGTAAACTTACAAACCATGAAGAAAGATATATTCCGATACCTTTGCCAAAGACATTTCTTGCCTTTTTTTCCCTAAATAAGAAAAGTGAAAGCATCGCTGAGAAGACATAAAAGGAGATTACTACTACAAGTATATAAATCGATGAATAAAATATTGTTGAGATACCTCCGGCTACGATTCCTAAAATGCCTCGCATAATTAATATTTTATCTTCTATTTCCACATGTCTAATGAATGAGCTCTCAGAATATAAAATTACAGAGAAAAAACAGTATGACATACTTCGATTTAATAGCATGGATTACAGAAAATAGAAAAGCGGTAGAAGGATGTATAATAGATAATGTTTTCTTAGTACAAAATACTGAAAATACATATATTCTGAAATTATATTGTGGTGGAAGAGACCAAGAATTAATTATAGAGCCAAGTAAAAGAATAAACATAACGAAATATAATTATCCAAAAATTTCTTCAACGAAAATAACTACACTAAGAGGATTAATTAGGGGAGATATAATTACAAATATACATATATTAAATCAAGAAAGGATATTAATTCTAGAACTTAAAAGGGGTGAGAAAAAGATAATAGTAGAACTACTACCTAGAGGAGTTTTGGTAATATTAGATAAAAATGATAAAATATTATTTGCAAATGAATATAAAGAATTCAAAGATAGGCTCATAAGAATAGGGGAAACATATAAACCTCCACCTACGGTCGAACCTAATAAAGAGGAATTAGAAAAGTTAATTAAGAAAGGGAGCATAGCAAAAGCCTTAGGAATCCCACAAGAAGTAGTAAACTATCTTAGTTTGCAAAGCACTACACCAGATATTAACTTGATAAGAGAAAAAATAAAAAACTTAGAGATTTCACTCATTAATGGAGAAATAAAACCATGTCTTATAGAAGATACAACTGTAGTTCCTTTTCCTCTTGATGGGTGCAAGGAATACCAAAGATTCAATGATGCAATAGACGATTATTTCTATACCATATCTCAAAAGGAGTTATCTGAAAAATCCTCCAGAAAAATCTTAGAAGAGAAGCAGAAGATCATAACCACAATTAAACAAATAGAGGACAGTATAAAAGAATATGAAAACAAAGAAAAAAGTTATAGACAATTAGGCAATATTATACTTTCCAAAGCATACGAAATAGATCAGTTATTATTAGACAATAGACCAAAAAGTAAAAAGATAAAACTTAATCTAGATGGAGTTGAAATTGAATTAGATACTTTACTTTCAGCTACTAAAAACGCAATGAGATTTTTTGACGAAGCTAAGGAATATAAAAGAAAAATTGAAAGGGCTCTTGAAAGTTTAGATGAATTAAAAGAAAAATTAAAGAAAATCGAGAAGCAAGAAATAGAAAAGCAAAATGAGATAAAACTGGTGCTAAGGAAAAAGGAATGGTATGAAAAATACAGATGGAGCATTTCAAGAAACGGATATTTAATAATTGCAGGAAAAGATGCAAGTCAAAATGAAAGTATAGTTAAAAAATACCTAAGGGATAAGGATATATTTCTCCATGCGGATATCGCAGGTGCTCCAGCGACAATTATCATAGCACAAGAAAATAATACAATCCTTGAAGATGATATCTATGATGCAGCAGTAATTGCTGCAAGTTACTCAAAAGCATGGAAAGTAGGTTTAGCCTCTGTTGATGTATTCTGGGTTCTAGGTAATCAAGTCTCTAAATCACCGCCAAGTGGAGAATATCTGAATAAAGGTTCATTCATGATTTATGGAAAAAAGAATTTCGTAAAGAACGTTAAACTACAATTGGCAATAGGCCTTATACTAAGTGAAAACAGTGTATCAGTGATAGTGGGAAGCGAAGAAACCGTTTCAGCTAAGACTAAATACTATGCTATCATAGCTCCAGGTGATGACGATAAAGAGAGAATAGCACAAAAGATTATAAAAGTATTTAGTAGGGCTTTACCAGACATAAAAGGGCTAAATGCATTAAAAACAGATATTGAAGATAAAATTCCAGGTAAGAGTAAGATAGTTAAGACAAGTATAACATATAATAGTTAAAAACTAATATAAAATAGGAATGAGACTTTCACTGGCGGAGAAAGCATCACTAGTGGGACCCTTTGATTATATATTGTTAAAAACAATATATAGTCTTAGAGATAAAAATGAATTTGTTAGTTTCAATTCCTTAAAAAGGAGATTAGATATTAAAGACGATGAAGAACTTAAAGTATCTTTAATGAAATTATCTGAGCTTAGACTTATTTTCAAAAATCCAACAGACTTATCTTTTAGGTTAACCTTTTCTGGCTTAGATATTTTGGGAATAAAACTGTTATTTGTGGATAAAATCTTGAATAGATTAGCAGAGATAGTAGGAATAGGAAAAGAAAGCGTAGTATATTATGGGTATGATTTTAATGATAATAAAATAATAGTTAAGTTTCATCGAGTTGGTACGGATAGTTATAAGAAAGTTACGTTTAGAAAAAGCCTGAAAAAGAAAAGTTGGCTTTCAATTACCGTGGAAAATGCTAAAAGGGAGTATGAAGCTCTTACATGTTTAAGTAATGAAGGGGGCTATGTCCCTAAGCCATTAGGAGCAGAGTATAACGCAGTGACAATGGAATATATCGATGGAATAGAGCTTTACAAAGTACCTGTTAATAATCTAGATCTAAACTTAGATGAGATCCTTGAAAAGATTTTACAAACCATGAGGATAGCTTACACTATTTGCAACATAACACATGGAGATCTAAGCCCGTATAATGTACTTATAGACAAAAATGGAAATCCGTATCTTATTGATTGGCCACAAGCAACAAAATCTGAGGAAAGATTAGAAAAAGATCTATCAAATCTTATAATATTTTTTAGAAAATATGGAATAAATGTAGATATCCGTAAGATTTTCGATTATGTAAGAGGGGTATCATGAAAATTATGGGAATTGACATAGAGGCGATGGAAAGCCCTTCCTCTAAGTCACAGCCACTATACTCAGTTATTATTGTTAACGAGAACGAGAAAATAGTCTATAAAGCAGAAAACGTAAGTTTAAGTAGAGTTATTAGATTATGTTGGGAATACAACGTTGATATATTAGCGACTGACAATATTTACGAATTAGGAGAAAGTGATAAAGAGATCATTAATATCGTGAAACTATTACCCCAAAATACTAACATCGTTCAGGTCACATATCATAATGGAGAATTTAAACAAATAAAGGAATTAGCTAGGGAAATGGGGTACGAAGTGCAAGGAAAATTATCACCACAAAAAACTGCATATTTAGATGCGTTATTAGCTTTAAAAGGATATGGAACTAGTATAAAAATTGAAGAGAAACGTACTAAAATAGTAGTGTCAAGGGGAAGAGCATTAGGCCCAGGAGGAATGAGCCAAAATAGATATAAAAGATATATAAGAGGAACCCTTCTTCGAGTAGCTAAGGAGATAAAGGAAAAACTTGACATGAAAGGATTTGATTACGATATGATAGTGAGGAGGTCTAGGGCTGGAATTGAGGGAGCAGTATTCATAGTTTATACTCCTAGAGAGAGACTCTATGGAATTATAAGAAAAATGAAAGGCCATGACGTAGTAGTAGATATTAAACCAATATATAAAAATAAGATTGAATTTAAAGACAAAAGAACTGAAAGAAGATTAATTGTTGGAATAGATCCTGGTACAGAAGTTGGCCTATCAATAATTGATATTTATGGCAGACCAATTCTATTAATATCAAGAAGAAACATCGACAGAGATGAAATCGTCTCCTTAATCTCTAAAGAGGGAAAAGCAATAATAGTAGCGACTGATGTCAATCCATTGCCAGACACTGTAAAAAAGATCGCTAGTAAATTTAACGCTAAAATATTTATCCCGGAAAAAAGTCTAAGCATAGATGAAAAACAAAGACTTATTGACGAGTACTCTAAGCTACATAAGCTAAAAATAGATAATCCTCATATTAGGGACTCATTAGCTGCTGCTTTAAAGGCATATAATGAGATAGAAAGCAAATTAAGGCAAATTGAGAGTTTCATCAGTAGATTAGATATTGACGTAATAGACGAAAATCGTATTTATGATTGCGTAATATTTGGTACTACGGTATCTGAATGTATAGAAAAGGAAATTGAAAAAATTATCAGAAAAGATGATAATGGTAAAATAGAGGAGAAACAAAAAGAAAAAGATACTACTCAAAATGTAAATAAATTAACTAAATTAGAAGAGGAAAATAAAAGGCTAAAGTCGGAACTAATGCATTATAAGAGGATAATTTATAATCTCATTAATGAAAGGGATTCATTAATAAGAAAGATTGATGAGATTAAACTGCATATTAATAAAGAAGTAGAGAGGGACAGGAAGATTTACGAGCTAAATCTAAACCTACAGAATGCATACAAGGTGATAAATGAACTTGAGAATAAATTACGTTATGACGAGAAACAAATTGAGAAACTAAAGGAAGTGCTATATAATCTATTAAATGGAAAAGTAATAGTCGTTAAGGGGAATAGTAAAGTTAATGATATAACCTTTGATGGAAATAACATTTACATTGGGAAGGAAAAAGTTAACAATGAGATAGCAGAATATGTAGATAAGGAGATTATAATATTAGATAAACAAGTCTTAAATGATCTGGAAGTATTACGGAAAGAACTACAAATAGAAAGATCTAAGGATATTGATATAAAAAGAATAATTGATGAATATAGAAATAGAAGGTTAAAAGAGAGTAGCTTTTCCTTCTAATATTAGTTCAGTTAACTTATTAAATGAACTTAACATTTCGTCTACAATTCCGCTTATTTCATTTTTAGTCTCATCATTAAGTTTTCCGTCATAAGTAATTACATCAACATTAGCTATTAAAGGATCGTCTATTGGTCTTCCTATTTGTCCAAGAACTTGAACTTGCGAGAATTTCACATCCTTTACTTCTTGAGCTATTTTATTAGCTATAAGATTAGCTAAAACGTTATACAATTTACCAACATGATTAACGGGATTCTTTCCAGCAGTAGCTTCTAATGACATAGGCCTCATTGGTGTTATTAACCCAACACCTCTATTTCCTCTTCCTGTCATTCCGTCGTCACCATGTTCAGCAGAAGTACCAGTCACTGTTAAATAAAGTATATTCTTATCTATCTTATCCCCAGTGTTAACATAAATTCTTACATCATAGTCTGGTGCTATCTTTGATGCTAGATCTAGGATTTTATTCTTTGCTTGTTCTTTTACATTAATATAATGATTAACGTCTTCTATTAGTTCACTAATTGTTGCCATTGCTATCGTAAGGTCAACTTCATTCCCTCTCCTTAACCCCATGACCTTTATGTCCTCTCCTACCTCAGGTAATTTTGCTTTAAATTGTTTTGAGTTCAAATGTCTCTCCGTTTCATAGACTAGTTTTTCTAATTTAGTGAATGGAGCGAAACCTACTCCAAAACTCGTATCATTGGATAGCGGAACTCTCTTGCCAGCTTCAAATATGCCTACTAAATCAGTTGACCCTTTACCTATCTTATAGTCAACTATGAGGTGTTTTTCTGCATCAAGATATCTAAAGTTATTTCTTATCCACTCTTTTACGCTCTCTATAATGATAGTACCTACAGGTATTTGCTCTATCCCACTTTCCGTTTTTACCTCTGTTGTAGCTCTACCTGCTACTACAATATATATTGGCTGTATTACATCCCCACCTTTAAAACGAGGCGTAGCTTGTCCTCCAACTACTAATGTTTTATCCAGATTATGATGTAAAATTACACCATATTTTTTGAGATAATACAATGAAAGCTTTCTGCTAGCCTCTTCAGCAACCGCATCTGCAATATAATCTGGATGTCCTAGTCCTTTTCTCTCTACTAATTCTACTTGAAGTTTCTCTATATCTGAGAGGGGATTTAACTGGACATTTATGTTTCTCATTATAGGTTCCTCAAATAAGTATACTAATTTAAATCTTATTTCTCACTATTCATAACTGTCTCATAGTCAACACTAATGAATAATATATTGCTACCCCTTATAAGTACCCTACCATATTTTGCTACTGGTTCAGAAGTGCCTTCTCTAATTTCAGTACAATCTCTTAATACTAAATTCATAGTTCCGTCAGTTTGTTCTAGTTTTCCAATGTACTCTGAGCCATCTTTAAGTTTTACCAGCACGATCCTATTTATTGCCGTTCTTAAACTCTTCAACGGATTTTCTACTTTTGCTTGCACAATAACATCCCTCTATTTTCTAATTTAAATTTTATCTTGTAAGCTTTAACTTGCTTGCATATATGCATTATTGTTTATTAAAGTTAGCAATTAGAAGCTAATATTTATGGAGCTAGTAATCGATGATCCAGAGAAAATCTACGAAATTTCTAAGGCGTTATCTACAATGACTAGAATAAATATACTGCAACTAGTTTCAATAATGCCAATGAGCATATCAGAGCTCACTGAAAAACTTAATATGAGTAAGGGAAACATAAGCTCACATATTTCTGAACTTGAAAATCTAGGTCTAGTTGAAGTCGAGTATCAGAATGGAATAAAAGGAATAAAAAAGATTATAAAAGCTAAATATGATAAAATTGTAATAGTTTTAAAGACTAGCAACAGCCCTAATGAACCCTAAATATATAGGAGATGGATTTGTTGGTCTGCTCTTGAATTCTGGATGAGCTTGAGTGGCCACAAAGAACTTATTAGAAGGTAGCTCTATAATTTCGACCAAGCCGTTTTCACTAATACCAGAAACTACTAATCCTGCATCTTCTAGTAAATCGACATATTTAGGATTCACTTCATATCTATGTCTATGCCTTTCATATACAACCTTTTTACCATATAATTGATAGGCAATTGTTCCTTCTTTTATTATAATCTTTTGTGATCCTAATCTCATAGTCCCCCCAAGTTGAGTTACATTTTTTTGTTCATCCAGTAAAGTAATAACTGGATCCTTAGTATTTGGATTAATTTCAGTCGAATTAGCATCATTGAGACCTAAAACATTCCTAGCGAATTCTACAATAGATAATTGAAAACCAAAGCATATACCCAAGAACGGTACATTATGTTCTCTAGCATATTTAATAGCCTTAATCTTACCTTCAGCTCCTCTACTTCCAAATCCAGGCAAAACTATGATTCCATTTACATTCCCTAATACCTCATCTAAATTCTTGGAATCCTTTTCCAAATCAGTTGATTCTATCCATATAAGATTAGGCCTTACTCCTAAGTAAGCTGAAGCGTGATAAATCGCTTCCTTGATACTTATGTAACTATCCTTTAGCTTTGTGTACTTTCCAACTAGTGCAATATTAATGGTCTTTTTACTATTTATTCCTTTTATGTTATTAACGAAGCTTATCCAATCTGTCAAATCTACTTGCCTATCCTCTAATTTAAGCCTAGTAAGTATCTTAGAAACTAATTTCTGGTTTTCTAGGATAATGGGTACTTCGTAGGATGTTTCTACATCATAGCTAGAGACTATATGATCTACCTTAACGTTAGTGAACAGAGCAATTTTGCGCCTAGTTTCATCATCTAAGGCTAATGTAGCTCTGCCAACAATAAAATCTGGTTGTATTCCAATTCTTCTTAATTCTTGCACACTATGCTGCAATGGTTTAGTTTTCAGTTCTCCAGTTACAGATAAATATTCTACTAAAGCTATATGCACAAAAACAACATTATCTTCGCCTTCTTCTAGTTTGAGTTGTCTAGCTGCTTCTAGAAATGGTAGACTTTCTATGTCGCCTACAGTGCCACCTATTTCCACTAAGGTAATCTCGGCGTTATTTATCTTACTTGCATATCTTATCATATCCTTTATCTGATCAGTAACGTGGGGGATAATTTGAACGGTTTGACCTAGATATTTGCCTTCTCTTTCCTTCTTTATAACCTCAAAATATACCTTACCTGCTGTTATATTATTATACTTTGTCATATTAATATCCATAAATCTCTCATAATGACCTAAATCTAAATCTGTCTCTGCACCGTCCTCAGTTACAAATACTTCACCATGCATATAAGGATTCATTGTACCCGCATCAACATTAATATATGGATCTACTTTTACTGCAGTTACATTATATCCTCTTCTTTTAAGTAGCATACCAATAGAGGCAACTAACGTACCTTTACCAACACTTGATAAAACTCCACCTGTAACGATTATGTACTTGTTGGACACTAATATCCACAGTAATTTGCATTCACTGCTATAAAATAAAAAGTCACTGTCAATTACTTTAAGTACTTTTAAAGCACATATTTACCTTAAATGAGAGAGGTACTACTTGAAAAACTTCGTACTGAAAAATTTTTACAGATAGCCCTAGATTTTATAGATATCAATAATGCAATAAAAGTAGTTAATGAAGTTAAAGATCTAGAAAATGAAATCATTGAAATAGGAACACCATTACTAAAATCATTCGGGATAGAAGGAATAAGAAAAATAAAATCAATAGTTCCAGATAAAATAATTGTGGCTGATACTAAAACTGCAGATGCAGGAGACGTTGAAGTTGAAATAGCTAAACTAGGCGGAGCTAACATAATGACAGTTTTAGGAATAATGGACGATTCCACTATTCATTCAGCGGTAATAAAGGCTAGAGAATTAGATATACTAGTCCAAGCTGATTTAATCAACGTTAAAAACGTATATGAAAGAGCAAAAGAGCTTAAGCAATTAGGAGTAGATATCATAGGTTTCCATGTAGGTTTGGATGTACAAAAGAGTAGAGGCATAAGTGTAGCAGATTTAAAGAGTGAAATCAGAAAGGTATCTGAGCTAGACTTATTAATATCAATAGCTGGAGGCTTAAATAAAGATAGAATTTTAGAACTCATAGATCTACCGGTAAGCATATATGTAGTAGGAGGAGCCATAACTCGAAGTAAGGAACCTAAGAACGTATCTAAAGAGATAGTTAACATATTAAAGGGGAGATAATAAGTATATATGGGGGTTTAAATTTGTCACAACCAGGACAACAAAAGTCTAAAGACGTAAAGATGGTATCTAAACAAGTTATAAGTACCAATATAATAAATGAGGATAAAAGAAAATTACAGTTATTATATATAATAAGACAAATAGGTAAATTGACTGAAAAATCTATAATAATGTTGCTATATGAATTGAAGCAGAAAGGTGTTGATATAGGATATCAATTCAATGTAATAGGAAACAATGTATTTAGTTTAATGGCAAAAGAGGATTTAACTTCGCTCTTATATCTAGGGCTAATAGAAAATGATCCAGTATCTAAGAAAATAGGTATCTCGAACAATGGTATAGAAATATTAGATAAAACTCAAATAGAAGAGGACTTCAAAAATAAAGTAGCTCAAGCTCTAAACGAAATAAAAACAAAAATACTCGCATATGATGAGGAGTATAACCTAAAGATAAAAAATGAGATGAAATTAAGAAGGAGATAATTAAAAATTTTTAAATCGTAGATAATGGACCTCTTCTTTCTCTTTCTGGATGTTCTTCAGTTATTGGTCTAGTCCATATTAATGGATCCAATTTGCCTTCTTTGCTCATTTTCGAGATCATTTCTCTAAATTGGCTCGTATGTCTAATATCTAACTCTAATAATCTCTGAAGCAACTCCCAACTGGTATTCTTTACATCCTCCAACATTTCTCTAGGCATATGTTTTATAACCATTGGATCTTGTAACCATTGATCAAAGGCCTTTAACGTTCTCATCATATGCTGAAATGCAGTTCTAGACGCTAATATCAAGTCTAATCTATCCATATCCTCAGTTTTCTCCTTTTTCTCCATATCTTTTAAAGTACTCAATAAATTCTTCTGCAATTTTATCCATTCATCTAAATTTCCTATAAATGAACTTTCCATCACTTACACCATATTATACACTCACCAAACAAATTAATAAGCTCATTTTAAACGAAAAGGAACACCGTTACTTAGTATGGTCTTCGGAATCTTGTCTTTATGTTTCTCCAAAAATTTGATATCCTCTTCTTCTTTTCTCAGTTTATCTGGTAACATTCTTGGAATTTCATCAATTATTGGATACCATCTATTACAAGATTCACAATAAAGCACCCCTTCTACTATTTCGTTTCTAATACACTCCTCACAAGGAGGCAGAGAGTTTAAATCCTTAATAAAGGCGGATTTATATGCACAATATAATTCGCACAACGGTTTTTTATCTTCTTGACTTAATTTTCTGTCTATTTCCTTTTCTGAGAAAACAAAAAGTTTTAATGGAAAATGTTTGCACATAGGGCACGCGAGTAAATCCATTAACCTATATTTCACGCTAACTCACTCACCAACTTTTCTAACTCTTTAGCTAATTCTTTTGATTTATTCTCATCTTTTGCCTCGACTAATATTCTTATTATTGGCTCTGTACCACTCTTCCTAACTAGGAGCCAGAAATCGTTGCTAATAATCTTAACACCATCTATTGTAACTATATTCCCGTACTTTCCGTACTTATCTATTATTTCGTCATAAATCTTATTTATATTACTCTTTTCCGTAATTCTTACTTTTGTTTTCACTAAATAATAAACAGGGAGTCTATTAAATAGTTCAGTAGAGTTTTCATTCTCAGATGCCATCATTTCCAGCATTAAAGCGAATGACATTGCACCGTCTCTTACTGCTTGATGAGGAGGATACATAAATCCACCATTTTCCTCAAATCCCGCTACTCCTTTTTCCTTAAATAGCGTATGTGCAATGTCTACACTACCTACCTTAGTCCACTTAACCTCTATATTGTACTGTTTTAGATATTCTTCAACTAAGCTAGAGCTAGAAACTGCAGTAAATATACGCTTAGGTAGATTTGGAGCTTTTATCGAAGCCCAATATGACAATAAAGTACCGCTTCTATCACCCCATTGAACTCTCCCCATGGAGTCTATGAAAATTGCCCTATCCGCGTCACCATCATGAGCTACTGCCAAATCCACGCCTAGTTGTTTAGCAACTTTTGCAGTCTCACTAAGACTCTCAAATGTGGGTTCTGGTGTTCTAGCTGAAAATAGAGGATCTAAATTCCCATTGATAGTAAAAACTTTACATCCCAACTCCCTCGCAACAATTGGTGTTGCCAATGTACCTACACTATTAGCAGGGTCTATGAGAACCTTATACTTTTTACTCCTAATTTTATCAGCATCAACATGAGAGAGTATCCCTTGCACGTAAGTTTCAATAACTTTATCTTCTCTTTTTACATCATTTACTAAACCATTCCATTCCACTACATGAAATTTATTATTAAAGTATATATCTTCTATTTTATCCTCGTCTTCCCTAGCTATCTCAATACCATGTGGAGAAAGGACTTTGATACCATTATATTCAGCTGGATTATGACTAGCGGTTATTATAATACCACCGTCATATCCTAAAGTTTTCACACCGTACTGGAAAGCTGGAGTAGGAGCCATCCCAGCTTCATAGACCAATACGCCACTACTTAACAATCCACTCTCAACGGCTTTAAGTAACATATCTCCTCCAGCTCTTACATCCCTGCCTATTAGAATTCTAGCACCTTTACCGAAATATGTTCCTATAGCTTTTCCTAATTTTAACGCAAATTCTGGTTGCAATTCAGTATTAGTAACTCCTCTTATTCCATCCGTCCCAAATAACTTACCCATATACTACTATATAATTCCATGAAATATAAAAATAAGCCTAGATAAGTCAATATAGTTAATGGAAGGGCTCGGGCCGGGATTTGAACCCGGGACTTCCGGGTCCACAGTACTCAGATATATAACAAAAACGGATGCTAATTGTTATATAACAACGATATCCCGAACTGAATTCAGATAACTAAATTAGAAAATGTTTAAGATGAAGTAACGGCTAGCGTTTCAAAACGTTAAACTCCCCAGTTTACCACCATTCATTATATTCTGAAAACACCTTAATAAGATACATAATCATGACACCTAGTACCGATAATATCAGCCCCCAGACAAACCCATTGATAAAGTTTAACCCAGTTATTAAGCTTATTAAAACCATGCCTATGAAGAAAGAACCTAAGAAGAATTTTGCAGGGCTTTCTATTTCTCCTTTTTCCGTTATAACTATAGTCATGGATAGGAATCCTATAAACCAACCTATGAAGAAAAAGATTCCTATTGAATTTAAGATTGATTCGAACGGATACGGTAGATTTAGGGCACTGTAAGCTGGTTGGAATATGACATACGGTACTCCAAAAAACATATACGCTAACCCTAGTGCTACAATTCCTAAAAAAATTGAGAAAAATTGAACTAAGACCCCATCTATGAGGTCTGAGTCCCATGAGGATAAGTCCAAGTCCATTTTATCACCTACATTAAGTTAAGCTCCTCCAAAATCTTCGTTTTGATACAATATTTCCTATATTTCTTTCCAGCTATATGCCCCCACCCCCTGGAAATCTTGCCTTCTTTCGCTAACTTACTTAAATATACCTTTAACTCTTCCTTCTTTATCTTAGTATACTGCTCTAACTCCTCAATACTACAGCAGTGCTTCTTACTCAAAACTAGTAGGATTTTCGTTTCATTTGTAATTTTACCAACGTAACCCACATGTTAATTTTTCGTAAGTAGGGTTAAAAAGTCTTTAACTACCTTAAAGCGCTAAAAGAATTAGTTTTCTAACTCATACCCCGCAGGGTTAAAATTTCTTTAACCTTATTTTCATTATCGCATTACCTTGCTCTCACAGCTAAAAAATGCGGGATCCAGGCAGGATTAATTACCTTGAATTTTTACTAGGTAAACTGGGGAGTTTTTACAATTTTTCTAACGAGAGTAGAAAGCTTGGATCCAAAGATAAGTGCTTATACTGCTTACTTAACAATTTTCCAAAATTCAATAAGAGAATTAGATTAGCATATCGTTTTAATAACCTCTTTGCGGAGTTTATACATATGAAGACTGGTAAGGATGGAGAATATTATTATGCGGAGTTAAGTAAAGATGAAGTAATTAAGCTTAAGGAGATTGTGGAAAAGAAAGCTAAGGAGAGAACTAACGTCCGTAAACCTTCTTATGAGACCCGATCTCCCAAATGAAAACTATACAATTTTTCGGATCAACGCTATAAAGTATCCTTATATCTCCAGTTACTTCTATGGAGAACATTGAATTGCCATGCTTATCCTTTCCTAACTTTTCCCTGGAATATTTGAAGGGATTATCTAGCAATAATAAAACCTTATCTAAGATAAGCATAACTAACTTATCACTTGCAAAACTATCTAGAAGGTAATCAGCTAACTCATCAAGGTTACTTATCCTCTTACTGAACATTATCCTTAATTTCCATTCCTTACAAACCACATTAAAAGATTTAGGAAACGGATTTAAAAATTTTCTCTTTTCGTATATTAGCTTAAATATAAGCTAAATACTAAGCTAATATATAAGCAAAAATATTAAGCAACCCTAGACCGGAGAGCGTAGAGCTTGGGGTTGAATTTTTTGCGGTAAACTGGGGAGTTAATTCAATAAGAG
Organism: Sulfolobus islandicus Y.N.15.51; assembly: GCF_000022485.1. Taxonomy (NCBI): domain Archaea; kingdom Thermoproteati; phylum Thermoproteota; class Thermoprotei; order Sulfolobales; family Sulfolobaceae; genus Saccharolobus; species Saccharolobus islandicus. Next base: position 788,985 of record NC_012623.1, read on the forward strand.
GTTTTTAAATAAATTTATAATATTATGAGTAAGAAAACTCTTCTCATCATTTCTTTTATTTTAACAAGTATTATGATAACTATTTCTGCAATAATTACGCACACTTATATTTGTGTTATACAAATTTGCCTAATTATAAAGATGCTTAATTCAATTCGAATAAATTATCATATTTCAGTTTATTATAACGAATGCATAGTGTACTTATGTTGCATTATATCACTCCTCAGCTGTATTTATTGTACATTATTAGCTAATAATACAAAATTAGATGAGATTAAGAAATTAGAAGAAAGAATTTTTGTAAAGTAAGCTAGGGAGTTTATTCAGTTTTTGCATGGCGTAAGTTTAACGTTAGGATCCAACCTCATTCTTTGCTCAATTTTTCAAAATTCAATGAGAGTAATCAGCATATCCTTTTTTAATGCCTAGTAGCAAATATACACATATGAGAATTGAAGATAAGGATGAAAAGGGAGAAGGTTACTTAGTAATTGAAAGTAAGGAGGACTTAGAAGAGTTTAGGAAGATGTTGATTGAGGCTTATTATGAGCTTAATCCCGACTGTAAACGTCCTTGTGAGACCCGATCTCCCAAATGAAAACTATACAGTTTTTTGAGTCCACACTGTAAAGTATCCTTATATCTCCAGTTACTTCTATGGAAAACATTGGATTACCGTATACATCTTTTCCTAATTTCTCTCTGGAGTATTTAACAGGATTTTCTTTTAACAATTCAAGTTTATCGACAATTAACATGAGATATTCCAAATTGGAAAATTCTCTGGCAACAAATCTAGCCAAATCTCTAGCTTCCTTAACTTTCTTCATCATGAACTTCAATTCCCACTTCTCACAAACCACATTAAAAGATATAGAAAACTTATTTAAAAATTTTTCTCTTTTCGTATATTATCCCATTAGGAATAATAGTTGTAATAATGATAGTAATGAATGCCGTGAATTGATGCTAAGAGCATGAATATCCCAGCCAGCGTTGCTAGTCCGTTAGCGAAGGGATCGTTATATCTGAAGTGAGCTAATGCATATCTCCTCCACTTCCCTCCTTTTTTCACGTATACCCCTGCCTCAGTGAACATATCTAAGAACATGTGGGAAGGACTAACCAAGACTGAAGTCATAGCCAACCACCACAAGTAGTACCCTAAAAAGTAACCCAACAGCAGAAAAGGTATTGAAGGTAGTAATCCCCATACCACTCGGTAGACCCAAAATCATATTACAAATATAAATTCAACATTAAACCTCATATTTTTTCTTAATAAATAAAAGAATATATTTTATTATACTCATAATCAAGAGCATTAAGAATAATGTATTAAATAATCAATGTAAATAAAACAGATTCTATCATATACATCTTTATCATTTTCTAATATTATAATAATATTCCTCAGTTAATTGTGTGGAAATATAAAAAATCTAATATGGTACTTGGAAATTTATAAAAATTATCATATAATTATCTAACTAATTACATTAAATCGTTACGAACTACTAATAATGAATAAAAATTATTTTTACTAATTAGATTTTGGGTCTACCGACCAGGAAGGACCACATTCTTGGCATAACTGTAAAAAACAACTACCTTATCGTGGCATATGATAACGGAGACACCTCTAAGATCCAGATCCTCTCCTGAAACCCTCCACGTGTTCCGGGAGTATGTAGTAGGTCGCCTTCCTCTTGTCTGGGTCCTTAACTTTCACTACTTTCTTTTCCCTGAACAGCTTGGATAGCGCAAAGCTGAACACAGCTACGGCGTCCTCTTTACTCTCCTCGTAAAACTTCGCCAACCTCTCATCGTAACCAAAAACTAACTCCTGCAACTTGTTCCTCCTTATGGGCTTAACGTAGTTCTTCACGTATTCATCGATTATCTTCGGTACCACTCGTTTTATGTGGATATGTATTGGTTCGTTTTCATCCTCTACCGTAAGGTACAACACGTTCTCATCCTTCTTAATACGCTTCGACTTTTCTCTACTTTTCTTCATGTCACTGGATTTGCTTTCATTATTTCTGTTGTTTATTGATCCGTATGGATTAGTGCTAGTGTTTATCGGGCTGTCTTGATTTATATCATTACTATTTGGAGTATATTGATCTGAAGACATACCTCTTCAAATATATCAGTATTTAAAAACCCCCATCCATACATATGCGTTCTATCAGACAAGAAACAGTAGGTATGTTATAATATCGATACGATTTCATACGATACAGATTTATTATAAGCATAATATTAGCGAAAGATAGGCGTAAAATAAGCGTTAAATAAGTGAAGCCTAAGCGTTGATGCGTACGGATTTCATCTCTATACCCCCTTCTCTAATTTTTTTCAAACTTCTTAAACAAATTTCTATACCCCAAATTTCGGGCCCCTGCCCGCCCCTTTTCTAGCTTTCTTTTACTGCTTTAACTATCAAACTCTTTTTTACTACTCTCTTCTTCTCTTTCTTTGCTTCTTTCTAACTTTTGCAGCTTTGCTATTCTCTCTGCTTTTCTAACTAACACTTCTTTTCTACTTTTGATGCTTTGCTTTCTGCTTTTACTCTTAATCTGCAGCTTTGCTCACTTTACTAATTCTCTCTGCTTCTGCTTTGCTTATAACAAACACTTCTACTACTCTTTTTTGCTCTGCAAATCTTACTATTCTCTCTTCTTCTCTTTTTGCTAAATCTACACTGCTTATTACTTACTCTCTTTCTGCTTCTACTATTCTTCTAAAGCAGCTTTTCATTCTCTTTTTTGCTTCTTACTAAGCAGCTCTCTTCTTTTAGCCCAAGGTACTAATACTAAATATTCTAACTAACTCTTCTAACCATTTTACATAGTCTAGCTATTATAACCTGCCTTCTAACCTAGGATCCTATAGCCTTACTATTCTTTCTCTACATCATAAATAATAGTACATAAACACTACAAAAATACAACTGCGCTAATCCTTATTACTCCTCTCTTTAGTCTCTACTCTTCTCTTTTTTAAGAATTTACATAGAACATTTTTCATTAGAGTTCTACTTTTGACTATAAAATTAGTATAAGGGGTGCTTACGGGGAAAAGGCGGATATAAGCAAGGCTTTGAAAGTATTGATAAGGTCACTTACTGAAGACCAGCTCAAGGTAATTAAAGGGTTGAAGGTAGAGGGTAAGGAAGTTGAGGTAAGCAGTGAAGTTATTGAGGAGATGAAGAAGAAAGGGATAAATGAGGAGGATATTCCGAAAATAGTTAGGGTAGCTATCGATAGTGACCTTCTTCTGGAAAGGCCTCCAGAGTTGTTAGAGCTTCTGGGGCTACTGGGTATAGTTGTGTAAGAAAATATGTAAGCAGAAGGTTAAAAGTCTTCATCAAGACTCACCTGGAACCTTGAAGCGTGGAGTTGTTTGAGATGATATGAGTAATGCCTTATCACCGACATGGGCCTGAACTTCCAACGCGAATTACTTTCATGGATCGAAACGTAGAGATAGACCTCCAAGGAGCGAAGAGAGGGAAAGTAACCTCCGAGCTCCTCCTCGAACCTAGCCAGGGTCGAGTTGAAACTCTCCGACGTGTTATTAGTGTAGAGGTAGTGTCTAATCTCCCTGGGGAAGTTGAGAAAGGAACAATACTTGTCAGCAGCGTCAAGAAGCCTCTTGGCTCGGGCTGGAGAAAAGGGTTGGACAAGTTGGCTGAGGGACAATATAGCCTTCCTTCCCTCCTCCACGTTCCTGGAGGACTTTAGATCCCTAACTCTAATCATTAGTTCCTCCTTCTCCTTGTCTGGGAGGACCCTCATGAGGTTCCTAACCATGTGTGTTATACAGAGCTGGTGTTGAGAGGAGGGAAAGAGCGTGGACACGACGCGATCGAGTCCAGAGAAGTCATCGCTCACGATTACGTCAACCCTGCTGACTCCCCTGCTTACGAGTCCGCTCAAGAAGGACTTCCAACCGTCCAAGTCCTCCCTATCCCTAACTTCGTAGTCCAAGACGAACTTATTCCCTTCTAAGTCAACTCCTATGGCAATGTAAATGGCTCTCTCCATGATCGACTCGCTGATTCTGACCTTTACGATCTTCACATCGATGTAAAGGGCTAGGAGATCGTGAGGTAGTTCGCGGCTCTTGTATTCCTTGAGTTTGTTGGATATTCTCTCGGCAACCCGATTCATTACGATCTCACTATACGGTATTCCCTTGGCTGCTAACACGGCCTTGACTTGACTTGGAGTCATGCCTGATAGAACGAGCTGCTGGAGGAAGTCCTCGTAATCTGGGCTGGTCCTCTCGTACTTCTCCGGAAGGATCTTAGGTCTGAAGCCACCCTTTCTGGTTCTCGGTACTCTGAGTCTTAAGAGAGTGTCCAGAATGCAAATAATTCAATAAATATAATGTGATAGAAAAACAATATTATAACTAGTTGAGAATAGAAGTCAATTATATCTTTCAATATGAGGGAAGATTAATATTTTATTGTAATATAAAATAACTTATAGTTGAGAAAAAATGAATTTCAAACATACCCCATATTATTCTAGTTAACCCTAGCCTAGGGTTAACTAGAGAGTTTGACAAATTCCTCTTGCGGAACTTTTGCTAACACGGAAGTGTAAATCAAGGAATTGTAAATTATTCCAATAACGTAAACAAAAACCTCAACCATATCCTTGTTAATAGCGTAAGGTCTCCAATACCTCTTCAAGAAAATACCAAAGAATTCAACATAACGTCTAAAACTAGAAAAACCAATTATCCAAGTTGAGGGCATTCCCAAGAAACCCCTATCAACAACCTTATAACCACTCATACCAAAACCAACCTTATTATCGGGAAAGTTTGCAAACTCAACTTGAATTGCGTGAAGAATCATGGTTGGGGAAATAGCATATAAAACCTTGAAGCCGAAGAAACTCCTACCCCTCTTCTTCGCAAACTCACCCTTAAATCTACGATGAATCTTAGCCCTCATATAGTAGTAAATTAAGTTTGCTGCTTCCCTAAACTTTCCTTGTCTCAAGTTGAGTTCTAGCTTTTTCTTTAATGTCTCCTTGTTTCTCTTTCCGAAGGGTACTTCGATTATGTTGGAATCTATTGCCCAGAGTTTGTTAACTTTGCCGTATAAGGCACTACTTGGCAAGTAGTTTTCTAGTTTGCTTAGCTTTTCCTCAAGTTCTTTTGCGTATTCCTTGAATGCTTTCTTTATTTCTCCCCTAAGTTTCTTTGCCCTTCTGTGGTTTTCGGATTTTGACTTGCGTTCTCCTAGAAACCATCTTACTACAATGTCCGTGTAATAGTATGCTTCTACATCTCTGTAGGAGCATTGCCATATCATCATGACGATGAGTACTCTAAGTATGTATAGGTCTAGTGATGATAGTGCTTTTGAGGTGATTAGTATGTAGTGCATTTTCAAAAGAGTTTTATGCCTTGATGATAGTTTATCATAGGGGACCGGGAGATTGTAGTATTCTATCCAAGGTTTCATATCTCCCAATCCTTGTACTACGTCTTCCCGGTCCCCTTTAAGTATTACTCAAGATTTTACTCCAAGTGAAAATTCAAAATTTCTCAAGAGTTTATGCTTTCTTTTGAGTTATTATCTATAAACTTATACATAGATTTATTGAATTATTTACACTTGGGATGCTCTCTTAATACTCCGTCTCCGGTTCCCAGATATCTGAAGTAGGTCCCGTTCTTGTGGTCGTCCTCAACTTCTAGGTAGGCTTCCCTCTCTTCCATCATGGCCTCTTGCAAGATTATCTCCTCTATTTCCCTTAGGCTAACTCCTTCTTTGATTGCCTTTCTTATCTTTTCTCTTATTTCTTCCATTACCTTCATGGTATTACTCTCCCTTATGGTATTACCCCTTCCGGGGTTATTTTTACTTTTTGTCATTATTTTTCACCTTTTGCTACCACAACTATAACTGGTAGCCCCGAGCTTCTAAAGAAGAAGATGACCAGGGAGGAAGTTATTGATTTTTATAAGAAATACGGATATACGGAGAAGGCAGTAAATAAGATGGTTGATAAGGCTATAGAGAAGGGTGATGTTGAAGAGGTTATTGAGTTTGTAAAGGATAAAGACGTTGGAGGAAAGGCTGGTGAAATACTTAGGGTAATTAAGGATCACGGAAAAATAGGTAGGAAGGAATTAAGAGAGATGATAGGAGAAGAAGGTTTAAGCGGTTTATTAAATTACCTAAAGAAAGAGGGAACAATTAAGATTTATCTTAACAAGGGGTTCAAAGGGGGCGGAAGACTCCATCCGTAAGGGTGGAGATGGATAGGCTCCACATGCTTTGCCTCTAACATGGCTAGGCGATAGCTTGAAGAGCCGAAGGAGTCCACAAGAGGAAGAAACAGTGACGTTAGGTTAAAATGATAAAAAAAGTAAGTAGCAATTTCTTATTAATAATGAATAGTAGCATTAACTGGAAAAACGTATGCATCAAGACTAGGTAACCACAAGTATTATTGCATATGTAGAGAAAGTAGATCACTCTAATTTATGCACTATATCCTTAACTTATGATTAATATACCTACTGACTTTCGAATATTGTATGTACAAACTCGTTTAATGTGCTTCTATATTTTTCATAAATTTTAGGAAATATTCTATACACCTTAATATTTTCATTATAAGTAATTTTATTCTCTCTAATCAATTTATCTATTTCACTTTTGTTTAATATATAATATTCTGATGTCATAGGATTAGTAATTCGCAAAATTATAAAATAATCAAAACCATCTAGTTCATGTAAGATTGCAGTTTTATTATCTAATACCATTCCTTGAATAACTACTTTTACTTATTACCAGCTTTTGTATTATTATAATATAAGCTATAATACATAGAATAATATAATTTAAAAATAATAAAGTTCTACTCCTTAGAGCTATAATCTTTTTCTTATCCTACGTAAAATAGAGCCTGCGATGAAAGACGACTAGTGAAATAGAATGGCCAATAGTGCTAACTTAAAGTACGCTGACTGCAACAGTAATATTTACCATTTTTCCCATAAATGGACTAATACTTCAAGTAAGTTTTTGTCTCATTATTTCCATTTATACTGTCAAAATGAATAAGAACTTTATGAGACTATTAATATACACTATTTCTAAAAGCTACTAAGTTATAATTCATTTTAGTTTGTGCAACCCATGATGACTTTCTTTCCCTTAAATAATTTTAGGTGGTAAATATAAATAGTCACTCTTAGTTTCTATTAGATTTAGTATCCATTTCAGGTTTACAGGGTAAAATTTTGTTACGTCAACGCCAACATTAATTGTCTTTATTTTAGAGTTAATGAATGGGTACTTTCTCAGTCTGTTATTATGCACATGACCATGGATTAGCCACGCATTATAAGAATTCAAATTAGTTGGATAGTGTGAGAGTATGAATTTATAATTGTTTAGTTGTAGTTCTAATTGCTTTACTCCTATCGCTGGAGGATCATGATTACCTTGTATAAAGATCTTTTTCCCATTTAGGAAATTAACGTAATTTTTAAAATCTCTTCTAGCAAAATCCCCTACTATATAAACTATATCGTCATTAGATATCATCTCATTCCACTTATTTTTTATGTGTTCGTTCATTGTAGTAACGTCTACGAAAGGCCTTGCAGAATATTTAATTATATTTTTATGTCCAAAGTGTGTGTCAGCTATGAACCATATTTTATCTAAACTTTTAGGATTTACTTCTATTTTTAGGTACTTTTCCCTATATTTCTCATATGTTTTCTCTAGTTCAACTAATGATAAGGCCTCTGCTCTATTGAGAATTTTCTTATTTAATATATCGTACTCATAGACTATTTTACCCGTATTTACGAGTGTTATCCTTAATACCTTAGCTTCATACAAAAAACGAGATAAAATTTGGAGCATTTCTTTATTGTTTGAAATATTTTTTACTACTTTACATGATAAATGAAAAGAAATGCCAGCATGAAACCAGAAGTTCTCGTTATAGAATTTAGCGTCAGACCTTTCTTTTATATAATTTTTTAGGCTCTTATAAAGGTCTTCCCTAAATTGAAGAAGTTCATTATTAGGCCTTATACCTAAGGCTATCGTATATCCTTCTTTCCCATTTTTTATCTCGTATTTATCGTAATAAAATTCTAAATTGCCATATCTATTAGATACTTCTTTAATAACTTCCATTATTTTAAGCGGAGCTACTAATGGTCGGAAATTATATACGAGAGTAATATGAGGTACTCTATGTACTTTCAAATAACTTATAGATCTAATCTTTCGCATTATTTGTTTTAATTTATATTTCTCTAGAATTGGTCTTATTTCTATGATATAGCTATTTCTCATTATATTTTTATATTTCTCCTATTATTATAGTCTTTTTCATAATAGCTGCAACGGGGGCTAAAAGGGAGTTAAATCTAGTGTTAGTAATGGGAGCTGTTGGGCTGAGTGTGCTAAGGACCTTAAAAAGGGAGATAAGGAAGCTAATTAGCAAGAAGCCCAAGAACCTAAACGAGACAAAAGCTAGGGCAATACTACTACACTCGGAACGAATGAAAATTAGCGAAATAGCAAAAATACTACAAGTTCACAAGAGCACAGTATATAGATGGATCAACGAATTCGAAAAGGAGGGAGAAAAATGCCTATTCCACAAGCAAAGAGAAGGAAGAAAAAAGAAGGTAAACGAGAGGGAAATAAAGGTAGAAGAAATACAAGGAAAAACCATATGGAAAGCAAAAACATAGAGGAGAAGTTCAACGTAAAAATAAGTTACAGCTTGGAGAATAGCGAGAAAAAGACTGAAAATTCCCTACATAAAACCCTACAAGATCGACAAGCCAATAGATGCCGACTTAGGGAGAGGTTGAAGGGCGTTATTAAGAAGGGCGTAAAAGTGTTTTTCATGGACGAGTCTGGTATTCGTCATGATCCCTCTAGGGTTAGGAGGTTGGGTTTGTATGTTGTTAGGGTTGATTATCCAAGTGTTAAGGTTAATATTCTAGCTTGTATTCCCTTGTTTGATGGTAAGCCTTGTTTTATGCTCACAATGTTGATTCTAGGGTTTTCGCTAATTTTCTTTACTTGCTTAGGGTTAGGAATTCTGGTAATGTCGTGTTGATTCTTGATAATGCTAAGTTTCACAAGTCTTCTTATGTTTTCGCTACTGCTTCTAGGCTTAACATTACTTTGCTTTTCTTGCCTCCCTATTCTCCGGATTTAAACCCAATTGAGTTGGTTTGGAAGGATTTGAAGCGTTGGGTTAATACTTATTATTACTCGTGTTATGCTCTAGAATTGAGGATGAGTTCTATTATTTGGTTTCTAAGGGTAATTATACTAGGTATTGGATTAATAAGTTTCGTGACGTGCTTGGGGATCTTGAGGAAGGTATAAGTATGGGAAAATTTTTCTCATATTTGATTTATTATCTGTTAACAAGTTTTATCAAGTTTTATCTCACAATAATACAAGCTTTTCTCAATGTTTTTCTATATTTTGTATTGAGAGAAGTTAAAAGCCTGTTGCAACTATTATGAAAAAGACTATATAACTCTTACTGTAGGGCTCATTTGGCTAGGTTGGCTAGGGACACTAGGGCTGTCAATAGGAGTCAGAGAATGGTTGATTATAGTCTTGCCTTACTTAATGTCATGTATCCAGTAATTTATTCAAGGGAGAAGACTCCCTTGAACGAGGCTTACTTGAGAGGAGTGCAGAATATTAGAGAAAATCTGATATAATTTTACTATTCAATATCGAATAAGATGACTGCATGAGAACACTCCCCTACCTCTACTCCTTTGTGTAAAGCCTCAAAGAACTTTTCTGAGAATTTCTTATCAGTTCTCTCATTAGGATAAAAACATTTAGCATCGTCTCTCATTACCAATACTAATAACTTAGCGTTGTATCCTTTTTCCTTAAGTTTTATTAATTCTTCTAGATGTCTTCTCCCCCTTTCAGTTGGAGCGTCTGGAAACATTGCCACACCGTTTTCCACAAGACTGCATCCCTTAACTTCAATGAAAGTGTTTCCGTCTTGAAAGTCAATTCTACTGTTCCCTACTTTAACCTCAGCTTTGGCGTTAGGTAGGAATTTCCTTGTAATATCATTATGAATACTTGAATCAACAATTACCCACAAACCGTTCCATGCTGCAGTAACTTGATAAGAAGTTTTCCTCTTATTACCGTCTACTTCTCTAACTAAAATCTTGTTCCCTGGATAAATTAACTCCTTCAATCTGCCTGGATCATGATGATGGCAAAGTTTTCCTGATTGAGTTGAAACCATAAATCTGTTTAATCTTTCTTTAACTGTCTCTTCCTCTAATTTGGGAAATTGATAGACTATCATAGTAGTGTGATGTTTTTATTTTAAAATAAGTCTTTATATTATCCTTTTGATTTTATATTTTTAATGAGTAAAGGATTTTTATGAAATTATTATACTTCCTTACACTCTAGAAGCCAAGGAAACGACTTACTATGATTGATGCAGATTATTAACCAATTATGGAACCATGCACTTTAAGGTCTAAGAAAGTATGACAACTATAAATAGCTCACTCTTTATCTGAGGAATAGTATACTAACAGTAGAAATTATTGCCCTTTACTATTCCTAGATCTAAGATTTTCTATTATTTCTCTTTGATATTCCCTGAATTTTCGTAGAATTTTATCGTCAGTGGTTCCAAGAGACTTTTCCAAGACTAATAAGAATTTTTCACTAATAGTATCTGGTGTATCGTTGGGTTCTATTAACTCCTTAAGAAGACTTAATGCTAACTTTATACTAGCAGTCGAAATATTATATTCATACTGCGATTTTTTCTGCTTATCTGAACAGCCGAACTTCTCTCTTAGGTATTTAACTTCACTGATAATTACCTCCTTAAATGGAATAGTAGAATCGTTCAAGAACATTTTTACATCTTCAGTACCACACGTATAATCTAAATGAAAAATTAGAAATCTTCTCGTTAGAGCCTCACCAATTGGAAATAAATTATTAGAGTCAATTAAATTCATAGTTCCCACGAACCTTATTTTCTTCAGGACTTCGTCTTTTTTATCTCCTAGTCTTTTTAGATTGGCAAGAAATTCCTTGGCTTCATTATCAATTTCGCTAAACTTCTCTATTTCTTTCTCTATCTCCTCTAAGATCTTTTTCCCTACAGAACTACTACCTACGTCGGACATTAAAGTTAGGATTTCACCAAAGGCCTTATCCACGTCTGCTCTATTTATCTCATCTATTATAACGTAATAATTCCCATTATTAATCTTCACAGCGCTATTATATGCTCTTATAAGTAAACCGCTATTCCATATAATACTTCCTTTCTCCATACTTTCACCACCAATTAAGTCCCTTCTGAACCAAAGAGAGTTTGCTGTAGTGACTTCGTAACAATTGGTATTTTCTCCAGTTAGTTTATCTATAACACTTACTGCCAAACTGGTTTTGCCAGTACCTGGAGGGCCTACTAAGAGAACATTATAGATCTTAAGACTAGCTCCTAGCATTTTAAAGAATTCTTCAACGTTGGGAACTTCAACGTAAAATCTATTTGTCAAACTCATTACATCGGAAATATTTCCTTTACCACAATCAATTTCGATGTTGGAAACCTCAACCCTATTACTATCATCTCTTTGTAGAGATCCAGTAAATAAGGAGTCCCATTTCTCTAAGAATTCGTCTTTATCTCTTCCATCTTCATACATGAGATAACCTAGTACTTTTTTACCATTTATCAAGCTATCCTTCTTTTCAATCCAATAGGAAGTTATTCTGCCATTACGTTCTACTATATTATTTTTTACAAATTCTAACGGTAAAACATAAGCTTTAGGAGAATCCGTATCAGCGTACGTTACTGCTATTAAAAAGTCACATAAAACATAGTTAGGAATAGCGCCTATTGGATTTCTGCCCTTGACACCAGAAACACGAATATAGACTTTACTTCCATTCGGCTTCTGTAATACTAAATGAGGTTTACAACTTAATAATTTCTGATCATCTTTAGGTGGTTTAAAATCTTCGGGTATTTGTGATATTTTATACCCTGAATATTTTGAATTTATCAGTTCATTAATTTTACTTAAAGTATATTTCATGGCTCTTTCATGAACTTCTTTCTTTGGATCACTATTTTTCATGTATATTACTAAAGAATCTTAAATTTATATATTCTCTTCATTCTCATCTGGTCGACATTATAATTTAAATTTTCTAAGATATTTGTTATGTTGATATTCTTAGCATAGTTTATTACCATTGTAATCCCAAATAAAGTAAATGAAAGACTATAGACTAACTGTTAGAGACTTACAATTAATTAAAAAGGTAGGAAAATATTACTTACAATATATACGTGTTATAGATATGGATACTCTTTTAAAGAAAATGAAAAGGAATTCAGAGTATGAGAACACAATAGCATTACGAAATGCACTAAACGGAATTTATTATTACGTTCTTTACATACTTACAATAGACGTAGTTAAGTCTGCGAAAGAGGCTTATAAAGATAAACTCGTGAGAAAAGAATTTAGCAATGAATTTGCGTCAGAAATCCATGGAGCATTAGATATCCCTAGATCTTTAATGACTTATCCTTCAAAGATATATTCATATTATACGTATCAAAGAGGAGCAGACTCTTCAACATTCGCAGTTTTAGGGGCACTCCTAAGGGAAATATACAGAAATATATTTAAATTAAAAAACGAATTAGAGAAATATTATGAAGAATCTCACGTTATTAATTACTTTCAATTAAATGATTTTAATGATTACGTTAATTTGCTATATGAATATAAGGATAGATTCAGAAAAGGTAAGATTAGAGCGCCTATAGAAAAAGATCCATCATGGTTAAAGCGTGCTTTTAAGATATATATTACATTGGAAAAAATGATAGGAAATGAAATATCTTTAGGAAACGAAAACTCTATACTCCCTAAAGATAAGGATATAATAAAAATGTTATTATGGAAACTTTATGAACTTTACGTATTTTACTTATTAATTAAGTATTTCGAGAAAAAAGGGTACAAAGTTAAGGTATCTAAAAAAGATAAGTTTGACGTAGTTATGGAAAAAGATGGAAAAAAGAAATTTATAACACTGAATTCATCACTTGATTTTTCCTCACTATTTAGCATAGATAACTCTCAAAAAATAGAGGATTTTATGGGAAGACCAGATATCGCTTTAATTAACGAAAAGAAAATTATATTCGAATGTAAATATTCAACGTCGGCTTCTTACATTTCACAAGGAAGGTTCAAGGTTATGGCCTATATGTATGAATACGATCCTAATATAGCTATTCTTATTTATCCTGGAATTGAGAGGATAAATAAATTGAATTCTGATAATATATTGAGTGAGAAAATAGATGAGAGTATAAGAAACAAAGAGAAAGATAAAAAGTATGTAAAGCTCATATTTAAGTCTAGAAATAATAAACCTAGACAAATGTATATAGTAACTATTGATCCATTAACGGAAGAAAATAAACAGGTCATGGAAAGCATAATGAATGAAATATTCGTTTAATATTTTTAACTATAAGCTAATATGGAATTATCGCTTAATGGCCTCTATACTAATGTCGAGAAAGGCTGGTATGATTTTACAGTTTTTGTTAGTACTCTCAGAAAGTTCTTAGCCAAAGAGTACAAATGAGAGATAATAATTACAAAGACTTAATGGAACTATCAGTACTGAACAATCTTTACAGTTAGCATTAAAGGCGACGCTCCTTGAGAATAAGGGTAATTATCCTTTTACTCATGAAATTGATGAACTAATAAGTTCTTTAAAAAATATGAAACCTGAACTGGTTGAATTAGAAAATAAGAATAAAGAATTGATAGCATTGTTAAAACTATCCTATACAGGGTCAAGATACTTTCCTAGTTCTTACGATAAAGATACTGCTAATAAGTTAATTAGTTTGGTAAAACAATTTTTAGAGGTAATAGACTTATGGCAGAAAGAATAGAGTATTTTAATAATTGGAGAAAATACGCTTATGAGATCTGTGCTTCGCTAAAGAAGGTCTTACAAGATGTAATGGTAGTAGTCTTCGGTAGCGTAGTTAGCGGGAATTATGTGCCTTCTTTAAGTGATATAGATATTCTAATTGTAAGTGATAAGGTTGGCGATATTTTATGGCAGGCTAAGATAAACCTTTACATATTATCTGAACTTAAGAGTGATATAACTCCTTTTGAATTTCATTATTCAAATTGGAAGGATTATGAGGAATTCTATAAGGAATTTTTCAATCCTAGGGTTGAAATTAGATGCTAATTTGTGAAATTCTTCAGTTTTTCTCAATAGAAACGTATAGCTAACTTTTAACTCAACAGAAGATTTAGAATCTATTTTACTTCTAGCTTAAGGCCTAAAAAATTCAATCAACAAGACAGATGTTAATTAAAAAATTACATATGTTCTTGTTTCTTTCTCATAGTCTATATGATCTCGTGGACCTACTCCTTCAATTCTTATATTATAGCCTCCAAATTTAGACGTTGAACGCTTTGTGTTAATCGATATCCGTGCTGCCCGTGCAAATACATATACCGAATATGTAATATAAGGATTCAAATACTCAATTAGCTCATAAGCAGAAATTATCTCCTCTTTATCGTTTTTAGCCTCTATTACTAAAAACTGTTTACCTAATGCTTCAATAGATACTAACCTTATTATAGTGAAGACATGGTGCATTTTAGCACTCAAATCTAGAAAGTATTTATATGCTGGTATTTCCGTAAATTCGTTATTTATGAATTTATTGCGAACTTCTACTACTTTGTCCAAGAAATCATCTTTGTCTGAATTAAGAGTACTAACATATGTGCAATTCGGTGCTAATTTTTCACATGGACACAATGCAATTATAGGCACTCTATACTATGGATAAAAACTGCATATATATTTGTTTCCTAAAAATTTATGCTTAAAATGCTAATATTTTTATGACTATTATCCCAAATCATTTATAGAATTAATTTATATTTTTCATGACTTTAAAGAGCTAGGGAATTTCCTTCAAGAAGTCCACTGTTAATCATCTAATAAGGTAATCCAATCTCTTTACAATCAAATTCTAAAACCTCTTAGCGTTTTTAGATCATTAAAATTAACGTAAAAATGGAGTATTATCTAATCCGCCAACTGCTTGAGTGCTATATCATTAATATAAAAACATCATTTTCTTAGCTACGTTGTGGATCGCTTCAGAATTATACAAAAATTTTTAAGTAATTATGCAGAGTATTACCCATGAAAAAGAAGAACACTAGGGATTGGAGTACGATGAGAACGTGGTAACTAGATACAAGCTAATGTTCCCCTTCTACGTCTTCGAACACTGGTGGGAATTACTCCAGGAAGAGAACAGGTATGCTAAGACCAAGTACAAGGCACCAAAGGAGTTCAACGACTTCCTAGCATTCCTACACTTATTCTTACCTTACAGAGCAATAGAAGGAGTACTAAGCACACTAGCAGAAATGAAGATAATACCGACAAGCCTAGATTATTCAACAATATGGGAAAGGGTAAGAAACATGAATATTAATTTCCCTGAAGCGAGTGACGAACTTGAAGTAATAGCTGATGGTACTGGAATAAGCACAACAAGAGGAGGACAGTAGTAGCAAAGTGGGGCAAAAGGAGGGATTCAAAATTCCTTAAGATTGAAGTAGTTATGGAGAAAGACGAGTTCAAGATAGTAAGCGCTGAGGTGACGAGTAATGAGGCCGAATCTGCTTCAAATACTGTAAAGGACTTGAAGGAAAAGGGTAAGGAAGTTAAGAGGTTCTAGGTAAGGCTTATGATGGCTAGATTTATAATCTTGGTGTTATTGTTGTTGTTACTCCTAGGCAGTTTCCTGAGAAGTTTATTCCAAAGGCCATTATTAGAACTTTGCTCGGTTTGCACGTTCCCGTTTACGGTGACGGGAAGGCAGAGAGAGATTGGATATTCGTAGAAGATACTGCGAGGATAATAGCTGACTTACTAGATAGGGCTGAGTGGAAGGGGGAAGTTTATAATATTCCTGGGAAACAGAGGGTTACCAATCTTGATTTGCTTAAATTGTTAGAGGAAGTCATGGGTAAGGAGATTAAAATAAAGTTTGTTTCCGATAGGCCGGGGCATGATAGGAGGTATTGTATGAATACTAGGCTTTCTTACGAAACGACTCCTCTGAAGGATGGATTGAGGAAGACTTATGAGTGGTACTTGGAGAATGAGTGGTGGTGGAGGCCACTAATTGCAGATAAGTTCTTTAAGGAAGATGAGCCGTGGAAGTGAATTACTTTTTATGAAAGACTAATAATATAATAGATTAACGCCTTTTATAAGATCCTTTTTAAATCCTAAGATCTTCACAATATTAGATCACAAAAAGTATCTACATGTCTGTGTTAATCATATTAGTGAAAATTATATAACACTATGTATTTTAACAAGATACTTTGGCACTGTAGAGATAAGAAATTGGACTTCATAAAGGGCGATGTGAGTATCGCAATATATTCTGCTATAGAAGATCTCATGCGTAATAACAATATTAGCAGGAGTCTAGCAGTATTAACGTACCACTTAATAACTTCTCATCCTTTCGTTGACGGCAATAAGAGAACTGCTTTAGGGTTGTTATTACATATTTTACATGAGTTATTTAATGATAAAATATCAATATTGCCAGATTTACTAGATTTACTTATAAAGACATTGACTGATGTTGCTGACAACCCGCCAGAAGAAGACGAGCATGCAATAAACAAGATAAGAGGAATTATACAACGGATTATTGGAGATTGAGATATTTATCCTCGTTTTCTTTTTCATTCTCATATTTCCTTACATAGAGGACTTTTCCGTGAATTTTCAATACTCCAGTTCTGTCAAATTCAGCTAACGCGTCAAAGTATTCTCTATAGGTCTCGAGAGAGTGTCCCAAGCGCAAATAATTGAATAAATATAGTATGATAGAAAAACAATTTTATAATTAATTAAGAATAAAATATAATTATATCTTTCAGTATAACGAGAGATTAAGCTTATATTGTAATGGAAAATAATCACGTATAGAGAAAAACAGAATTTCCAACATAGTCCACACTACCTTGATCAACTCTCGCGGTATAAGTTAGTGGGCGAGTTGACTCTCCGGAACACGCGATAACACAGAAGTGTAGATGTAGGAGTTGTAAATCAACGCGATAACGTAGACAAAGAGCTCGACCATACCCTTTTCAGTAGCGTAAGGCCTCCAATACCTCCTCAAGAAGATCCCAAAGAACTCCACATACCTCCTGAAACTAGAGAAACCTATCAACCAGGTCGAGGACTTCCCCACGAAGCCCCTATCCACTACCTTATAACCGCTGCGAGAGAAGCCAACCTTATTGTCCAGAAAATTGGCCAGCTCCACCTGAATCTCGTGAACTATCATTGTAGGCGACATGAGGTTGAAGACCTTGAAGCCGAAGTAACTCCTGTTCCTCTTCTTTGTAAACTCTCCCTTGAACCTCCTCCTCACTTTGCACTTAATGTAAAAGAAGAGCGTGTTAGCCGCCTCCCTGTACTTCCTCTGCCTTAGGTCTAGCTCAAACTTCTTCTTCAATGTTTCCTTGTTCCTCTTCCCGAAGGGTACCTCGATTAGGAAGGAATCCACGATCCACAGCTTTCCAACCTTTCCGTATAACGCACTGCTAGGTAAGTAGTCAGCGGGGCTACTCATCTTCTCCTCCAACTCCTTGGCGTACTCCTTGAACAGAGTCTTTACCTCTCCCCTAACTGGGGCTACTGGGTATAGTTGTGTGAGAAAATATGTAAGCAGAAGGTTAAAAGTCTTCATCAAGACTCACCTGGAACCTTGAAGCGTGGAGTTGTTTGAGATGATATGAGTAATGCCTTATCACCGACATGGGCCTGAACTTCCAACGCGAATTACTTTCATGGATCGAAACGTAGAGATAGACCTCCAAGGAGCGAAGAGAGGGAAAGTAACCTCCGAGCTCCTCCTCGAACCTAGCCAGGATCGAGTTGAAACTCTCCGACGTGTTATTAGTGTAGAGGTAGTGTCTAATCTCCCTGGGGAAGTTGAGAAAGGAACAATACTTGTCAGCAGCGTCAAGAAGCCTCTTGGCTCGGGCTGGAGAAAAGGGTTGGACAAGTTGGCTGAGGGACAATATAGCCTTCCTTCCCTCCTCCACCTTCCTGGAGGACTTTAGATCCCTAACTCTAATCATTAGTTCCTCCTTGTCTGGGAGGACCCTCATGAGGTTCCTAACCATGTGTGTTATACAGAGCTGGTGTTGAGAGGAGGGAAAGAGCGTGGACACGACGCGATCGAGTCCAGAGAAGTCATCGCTCACGATTACGTCAACCCTGCTGACTCCCCTGCTTACGAGTCCGCTCAAGAAGGACTTCCAACCGTCCAAGTCCTCCCTATCCCTAACTTCGTAGTCCAAGACGAACTTATTCCCTTCTAAGTCAACTCCTATGGCAATGTAAATGGCTCTCTCCATGATCGACTCGCTGATTCTGACCTTTACGATCTTCACATCGATGTAAAGGGCTAGGAGATCGTGAGGTAGTTCGCGGCTCTTGTATTCCTTGAGTTTGTTGGATATTCTCTCGGCAACCCGATTCATTACGATCTCACTATACGGTATTCCCTTGGCTGCTAACACGGCCTTGACTTGACTTGGAGTCATGCCTGATAGAACGAGCTGCTGGAGGAAGTCCTCGTAATCTGGGCTGGTCCTCTCGTACTTCTCCGGAAGGATCTTGGGTCTGAAGCCACCCTTTCTGGTTCTCGGTACTCTGAGTCTTAATACTCCGTCTCCGGTTCCCAGATATCTGAAGTAGGTCCCGTTCTTGTGGTCGTCCTCAACTTGCAAGTAGGCTTCCCTCTCTTCCATCATGGCCTCTTGCAAGATTATCTCCTCTATTTCCCTTAGGCTAACTCCTTCTTTGATTGCCTTTCTTATCTTTTCTCTTATTTCTTCCATTACCTTCATGGTATTACTCTCCCTTATGGTATTACCCCTTCCGGGGTTATTTTTACTTTTTGTCATTATTTTTCACCTTTTGCTACCACAACTATAACTGGTAGCCCCACTAACTCTTCTAAATTCCTTTGAGTTTGCAGTACCTCACTCATAGTCCTTCACCTCTAAATAATGCTGGATTAAGTACTGGACTAGAGAATTCCTAGCTTACTCCAGCTTATCTAAAATTTCCGAATTAGCCCTCCATAATCTTCATAGCCTCGTTGATGTGGTATAAAGCCTCCAAAAGCTCCAATAACTTATCACCCTGGACTTGCGTGGCTCATCCCCGTGAAGCGATATCTTCTTCTATTTGCATCATTTCCCGCCTTACTTTCTCTATCTCATTCCTTAGTTCAGTACTAGCTAACTGCTTCAGTGTTTCGATATGACAGCACTTTCCTCTGAAAGTAAACCCTTTCACAATCGCAGGAAGCCTTAGTGATTTTTAGGCTGACTGGGTCTAGCGCTAGCATTGTATAATGTACTAGGTTAGCCCTGGACTTTCATCGTATATACGCTGAAACGATTATGCCTTCAGATAATACGTAAAAAACATCTAACCTTTAATCGGATTTTTGGGGATTTGTGTGGAAATCATGTTTGCTCTATATGATATTTCATATCACAAGACCTATAATATAGCATATGTACGTGGTATATATGGCATAAATATATTATAAGTAGTTCAACAGTATAGTTAATAGGGAATTCAAAATGGTGATAACGCATAAATTAACCGATGAGCAGAAAAAGATTTTAGAAAGAATGCATAGCAGAGTAGATTATATTTTCGAGAGAATGTCCCAAGCGGAAATAATTGAATAAATCTATGTATAAGTTTGTGGATAATTATTCAAAAGAAAAATGAATTACTGACAAATTTTGAATTTTCTCTTCAACTTAAAGGTGGAGTAATACTTAAAGGGAACCGGGACGATGTAGTACCGATTCACATGAAGCCTTGGATAGAATACTACAACGGCCCGGTCCCCTATGAACATTTATCAGCAAGGCATAAAACACTTGTGAAAATGAACTACATGCTGATCACATCTGAAGTGCTGTCGCGTCTCTCTGACCTCTTCATACTGAGAGCGTTAATAGTTATGATTGTGTGGACGTGCTCCTACAGGGACGTGCGGAGCTACTACGAGTCAGACGTGGTGGTAAGGTGGTTCCTAGGCGAGTACAAGTCTAAGTCGGAGATCCATAGGAGGGCAAAGAAATTTAGGGGGCTACCAGTTATAGTTGTGGTAGCAAAAGGTGAAAAATAATGACAAAAAGTAAAAATAACCCCGGAAGGGGTAATACCATAAGGGAGAGTAATACCATGAAGGTAATGGAAGAAATAAGAGAAAAGATAAGAAAGGCAATCAAAGAAGGAGTTAGCC
The DNA here is from genome assembly GCF_000022485.1 of Sulfolobus islandicus Y.N.15.51. Taxonomy (NCBI): domain Archaea; kingdom Thermoproteati; phylum Thermoproteota; class Thermoprotei; order Sulfolobales; family Sulfolobaceae; genus Saccharolobus; species Saccharolobus islandicus. The sequence goes on from NC_012623.1 coordinate 809,504, forward strand.
TAAGGGAAATAGAGGAGATAATCTTGCAAGAGGCCATGATGGAAGAGAGGGAAGCCTACTTGCAAGTTGAGGACGACCACAAGAACGGGACCTACTTCAGATATCTGGGAACCGGAGACGGAGTATTAAGACTCAGAGTACCGAGAACCAGAAAGGGTGGCTTCAGACCCAAGATCCTTCCGGAGAAGTACGAGAGGACCAGCCCAGATTACGAGGACTTCCTCCAGCAGCTCGTTCTATCAGGCATGACTCCAAGTCAAGTCAAGGCCGTGTTAGCAGCCAAGGGAATACCGTATAGTGAGATCGTAATGAATCGGGTTGCCGAGAGAATATCCAACAAACTCAAGGAATACAAGAGCCGCGAACTACCTCACGATCTCCTAGCCCTTTACATCGATGTGAAGATCGTAAAGGTCAGAATCAGCGAGTCGATCATGGAGAGAGCCATTTACATTGCCATAGGAGTTGACTTAGAAGGGAATAAGTTCGTCTTGGACTACGAAGTTAGGGATAGGGAGGACTTGGACGGTTGGAAGTCCTTCTTGAGCGGACTCGTAAGCAGGGGAGTCAGCAGGGTTGACGTAATCGTGAGCGATGACTTCTCTGGACTCGATCGCGTCGTGTCCACGCTCTTTCCCTCCTCTCAACACCAGCTCTGTATAACACACATGGTTAGGAACCTCATGAGGGTCCTCCCAGACAAGGAGGAACTAATGATTAGAGTTAGGGATCTAAAGTCCTCCAGGAAGGTGGAGGAGGGAAGGAAGGCTATATTGTCCCTCAGCCAACTTGTCCAACCCTTTTCTCCAGCCCGAGCCAAGAGGCTTCTTGACGCTGCTGACAAGTATTGTTCCTTTCTCAACTTCCCCAGGGAGATTAGACACTACCTCTACACTAATAACACGTCGGAGAGTTTCAACTCGATCCTGGCTAGGTTCGAGGAGGAGCTCGGAGGTTACTTTCCCTCTCTTCGCTCCTTGGAGGTCTATCTCTACGTTTCGATCCATGAAAGTAATTCGCGTTGGAAGTTCAGGCCCATGTCGGTGATAAGGCATTACTCATATCATCTCAAACAACTCCACGCTTCAAGGTTCCAGGTGAGTCTTGATGAAGACTTTTAACCTTCTGCTTACATATTTTCTCACACAACTATACCCAGTAGCCCCGAGTTAGTAAAACTGCTGAGGGTATACTTCCAGCTAGATGAAGTGCTTAGCTTCGCTACTTTTGAACTCCAAGATGACGGGATAGTTGCGGAAATTTCTCAATTTAAGGACAGAGTTAGAAAAGTGATTGAGAAGTTGATAAGCTGAATTTTTCTTCAGTAAACTGGGGAGTTTATTCTATCTCAGCAATCACTAAAACTTTCTTGCCTGCTAACTTTTCTCCAATCTCTTTAGGGATGACGGCACTATAGTAAGGAACTTTCTCTTCACCCTTCTTATAATACTCCATAGAAAACAGCTTAACATTATTTAACTCCAATTTATCCTCATCAGTTATTATCATTAAACTCTTCAACTCCTTATTTTCAAAGTCTTTAGAATATTCTATAGGAAAAGTTATAAAATAAAATCCTTAATTCCGTCTATTATACCGTTATCCCCAAAGGAGATAGTTAAGATATACCTCGTTAACGAATGATCTATAAAATCTTAACTTGCCGAAACCTAGGCTAGCTCCCCTTTCCTCGTTTATTCTAAAGTTCACGATTTCCATATCATTTCTCATCTTCATTGAAAGGTAAACGTCTTCATAACCGTTTATGAAAGTCTCGTCGAAAACTTTACCGTTTATCGCCCTTCTATTCAAAACCATGAAGCTTCCTCCGTTAACGAATGAGTCTTTCACCTCTCCAGCAAAGTTCCTCATTAATCCTATCATTGAGTCTATTATAGTAAGAGTTGTAACTCCCAGCTTTGCACCATATTTCATCTGAAGGTAACTGTAAACTTCTGCAGGAGGTATTTTCATAAACTTTCCAATGAAGTTCATTCCCTTCAGAAAGTAGGGTTTCACCTTAATCAAAGAAACCTTATAGGAGTGGTATCTAGAAGGTTTAGCTAGAACCATTCCCTTGCTTGATGTTGAAAGTTCGTCTTTCAACTTCTTTAAGTTGTCTATACCATGAACGTCATCGTTAGAGATCACGACCCAACGAGGTGAACTTTCTAACGCAACAGACAACCCCTTGTTAACGCTCCTAGCGTAATTAAAGAATCTCCCTTTACTTTCAACCATCACGATCTTAGCTCCTGAGAATATTCTCATCACTTCCTTGGCGCGTGCACTTTCCACGTCAGCCGTGGGTATCACCACAGCTATATCATCGTTACCCGTTTGCCACACTTTCATTTGTGCTGTATCTCTTTTTCTCATCCATTCTATTATAGTATTCCTATCCAGAGAGTATATTTTCTCCACAATTGAAGGGTCTTCACTTGAAAACATGTCCTCAATCATGCGGAATTCCATACCTTTACACCTTTTCTATAAAACACAGTATAGAAATTCATCATCGAAAAGGAGTATATTGCGTCCTCAATTGGAATTGTGAATATTCTAACCCCAAGAATTGAATGAGGACCATAAACAACCACCGGCAACGACGTCAGGAAATAGTCAAAGACCAAAAAAGGAATATATGTTAATCCAAGGAATATCCAATAGTTCCTGGATCTGAACATTTCAGGATCGAGGAACTCAACAAGCAGAATTGAGGATGATAAATAAATCAATACTATGAAGGTATATGAGTACTCCGTCAAAAATACATCTATTGCGAGAAGAAACAAAGCTATTAATATCATCAATTCTCTTGTAATCCAATTCACTTCCCTGTCACTTACCTTAGTTCTTACAAAATCGTATATTAAGAGGGTAGCAAAAGGCGTAACAATGAAGAAAAATACCTCCTCTATGGGAAGATCAACAATTCGAATACCTAAGATCCACTTAGGATTGAAACTCCAAGAGTCCTTAAGAGTAGCTAAGAAGTCCCATATTACGTAAAGAGGGGCAACTATCCCTATAGAGAATGCTAATGACTTATAATATCTTCTGACCTTGAAAAGGATTGATATTAGCAAGGTAGGGAAAAATATCATTGAATCAATTTCGACATAGGCTAAATGCGGTGGAAAGATATTAAATTCCAAATAGGTACACCCAAGAAATTATATAAACCTTGAGCTAGCACTCTTCTCCTTTTAGGTTTTACCTTCATTCTATTGACCACACAAGGATCGGCCATTATCCTCCTTGCGGTCCACTTATACATATCGCCAGCAGTTTTTACTGCAATCAAATATCTACTAGGTATCATATGATATCCCCTTTCGGCTTCCTTTTGAAAGAAGAAATACCTTTTGAGGTTAAATCTCATGAATTCCTTGAAAGCTTCGTTGCACTCTAGCAGACTTGAAACCTTGAATTCCTTCATTTCGTTAACAGGCAAATATTGTCTTCCCATTTCCATGTCTTCTCTTACATCTCTAATGAAGTTTAGATATTGCATTGCTCTACCTAACATTCTAGCGTAGTATGCAGCTTCATCCCTTAAGTTAAGTATTTTCATCATCATAAGACCCACTACCTCTGCAGATCCCCACATGTAGCCTAAGGTCTCGTCTATTGTATAGTATACTTTCTTCTTTAAGTCACTCTCCATAGAGTTTAAGAATGCCTCAACCCATTCCTCTTTAAATCCTCTTCTCCTCATCATCTCAACGAAATTTGATAATACTACGTCTCCGCTAGAACCGTTATCAAGTTCCTTATAATATAATTCTCTGAGTGAGTAAAATTCTTTAACCTTTTGCGGAACGGAGTCAACTAGATCATCAAAAACTCGAACGAAAGCATAAAGTTTTGTCACATCTCTCCTAATCTCTCGAGGGAAAAGTAACGTGCTGTTATAGTAAGTTATGCTGCTCTTCTTGAAAATGCTGTTAAGCTGATCCTTCATAACTAAGAGTTTATTAAACATCCAGCAAAAATAATTGTGTAAAAAATTTCTTAACACTTGTTTTAAAGGGAAATTAAAATTCAACTAATAGAAAACCTTTTATGTCGTCTTTCACCTTTTATCCTATGTTAGAAACGTTAGAGCTCACTGCAATCGGAATCCTCTCCTTCTTCGGAATGGAATTCTTAGCCAGATTTCTTCATAAGTATGTAATGCACGGAGCTCTTTGGTTCCTACACGAGGATCATCATAGAAAGAAACAAGCTGAACTTGAAAAGAACGATGCATTTGGAATAATTTTCGCGGGCATTGCAATACTCTTGATTGCTGAGTGGTTAAGAACTGGAAATCCGCTTCCTTTTGCAGTGGCTGTAGGAATGACAGCTTACGGTGCTGCTTACGCTTTTGTGCACGATATGATAATACACGACAGGCATTTACATTTACGTTCTTGGGGTTTAAGACACCAACCCTTTAGGGAGTTAATACTTGTTCATGACGTACATCATCGTGATGGGAGAGGAAATTGGGGTTTCCTTCTGGTAATAAGAGGAATAGATAAGATACCGGAGGAAGCGAGGCAAAAGGCATGAAAGTAGTAATAGTAGGAGCTGGAATAGGGGGACTTTCAACTGCCCTTTATTTAAGAAAGAAGGGAGAGGAAGTAACTGTAATAGAAAAGTTGGATCAGCCAGGTGGAAGGGCTCGAAGCTTCTCACATGAGGAATTCTCATTTGACATGGGACCATCATGGTACTTGATGCCTGAAGTCTTCGAAAAATTCTTCCATGAGGTAGGAGAGGAACCCCCTCAAATAATGAAAGTTAACCCTTTATTTTCCTTATATACGGGAAAGTTAAACGTTCTAGAGAGAAGCGAGGAATTTAATCATGACCTTTCTCAGTTTAAGGACTTTGAAAGCTACTTGGAAGACACTCAATTCATGTATTCTCTGGCTATGGAGAAATTCCTATTTAAAGAGATGAAATTTTCGGATTTCCTCGATCCAGCAATAATAAGGAACTTAAAAAGGTTTCCAATATTTACCAGCTTGGATTCATTTAACAGGAGATATTTCTCCGACGATTTTCTATTGAAGGCTTTAGGTTTCTCCTCAGTTTTTCTTGGAGGTTCTCCTTTCAACACCCCAGCAGTTTATGCAATAGTAAATTATGCAATATACGGAAAGGGAGTTTACTACCCCAAAGGAGGATTTGCAGGATACGTAACTAAACTATTTGAAGCTTGTAAGAAGTCCGGAGTTCAATTCAAGTTCAATCATGAGGTAGATAAGATAGACGTAGATAACGATAAGGTCATTTCTGTTAGATCAGGTGAAGACGTGGAAAGAGGAGACGTGTTCATATTTAACATGGATTATCATTACGCTGATACTCTGCTCCCTATGGAATACACAATGAGGGGAGAATCCTACTGGGAGAGAAGAAAACTTTCTCCATCTGCAGTCTTAGCTTATGTTGGAGTTGAAGGAGAAGTTAATGCTCCACATCACGGAATCTTCATCAACGGAAATTGGAAATTACACTTTGATTCAATTTCTAAGGGAAATGAACCTGACCCTGAAAATATGTCTTACTACGTAAGTTATAGGAAAGCTACTGACAGCTCTTTGAAGGGAAAGGACTTGGTATTTCTTATACCAGTTTCTCCTGGACTTTTACTTCCAAATTATCAAGATTATGTCAGAAAAGTAATTGATGATTTCAAAGCAAAAACTAGAAGTAGCTTCCATATAAAATACGAAAAGATATATAGACCCGTGAACTTCGAAGAGGATTATAACGCATATAAGGGGTCTGCCTTCGGATTATCTCATGCTTTAGATCAGACAGGTCCATTTAGACTTCCTATGAAAAACAGAAAACTATCTAATTTGTTCTATGTTGGTCAATACACCCAGCCTGGAATAGGAGTTCCTATGGTAACTATATCTGCCATGATCGTAGGAGATAAAATATTAAACTGGTCTAAAAAATAGAAAATATAATCTTTTAATTTACTATTAATTTTACATCATTTTCTTTTATGTTTTCCATTAATTATAAAAAATTTTTAGAAGTCACTCTGGAGGTATTTCCTTATATGCTAAGTCTATATCGACTCCTCTTTTCTTATTATAGAACTTAGATGCAAGAAATATCAATGCTCCTATTACGAAGGAAAGGATTACGAAAGCTAAGGTAATGGGATTTGGAGTTCCATTGGAATTTACGAAGCCAAATGTTGGATTCGTTACTGCTTCATATGTTAAGAACAGGAAGTAAGCAATTTCAATAACGGAAGCAACCATCAGAGCTGGGGCTTTATTCTTAGAACCGTATAGGAGTGCAGCTATACTTACCACCATAAAATATACCATTCCAATTACTATTGCACCGTAAAGTGAAGTGGCGCCTGATATTGAAACTACGGGGAACACTAATAATCCCAGGGTGAGAGCAAGATCAAAAGCATGAGTATAAACCGGAGATCCTCCTTTGTTTAACCTTGTAAATATCTCTGGGAACACTCTATCGAAGGCCATTGCAAATATGTATCTGGCGAAGACAACTACACCGTAAGCTAGAATTGAGAACTCCCACATTAACAAGCCTATTCCCATGAAAAGCTGAAGCGGTAAACTGTTTGTGAGCCCCATAGCTACGGTCCAGAAGGTATAGGTGAATCTGTTATTTATGAACTTATAATTTGTGAATGCGTATCCTCCAGCTTGATACATCAAGAAGAAGCCTAGAGTCACTAGAGCACCAGTTATTAAGAGAGGAACGAAGACTCCGTACTTTACAAACTTCACCTTTTTCACTTCGGCGGCGACAGCAGGAGTTGCCTGCATCCATGGATATGTGAATATTGCAATGATGGGAAGAATTCCAATTGTAGCAACTAAGCTAAACGGAGCCACAGAGGATGCATAGTTTGAAGGAGGAGTAATTCCCTCAACTGAGATGAACTTAGATATTGCAGTATGAAAGTCTCCTAAATTCATAGCTAAAACTACCATTGCTACTATTGTAGCTGCCATTGCTATCAAACCACTTACTGTCACTAAAGCATAACCCCACTTTGCCTTCAGTATGTTGAAGCCTATCGCTATTCCAAATATCATTGCACCTAACAAGTAAGAATACACAGGCGCGCTAAGTGTATTTGATATCGATACCAGAGAAGTTATTCCATCCATCATTCCTATAGTGCTTAGAACTGAACCTATTGCCTGAGAGAAAAAGAAGGCTATAAGAGCGAAGTATGCCGTAGATTCAATCATAAGAGCAAATGCCATTGTAGTTCCCAAAAAACCGTTAAAGGTTCTGGAAAACCAAACGTAGTCTCCACCCGTTCTAGCGATCTTACCACTAAGATAGCTGTAAATGTAAGCTTGAGGTAGAGTTAGGATCAAACCTATAATTGCTGCAATCCAAATGATTCCTCCTTGAGGAATATAAGGGCTTATGCTAGTGTATAGTGCAACCCCAGCTGATATATTTCCAAGATTTAGTATAACTGTATCTATACCGTTTACGTCCTTTATGAGACCGGAAGATTCACGCGTGAAAACTGAATTTTCTCCCATGAATTTTCGTGGGTATATATGTTATGTGGTTTTAAGTCTTCTCTTTGATAAGCTGAAAGTCTTTTAGCGAAAAGGGATATCAGATCCCGTGATTAATTTATATTACTTAAAATATTGCCATGATTTTTAAAGAGAAAAATGTTGATACGCCCATTTTTCTTATAATAATACCTTTGTCAACGGTTTAGCGATATTATTAGGAGTTATAATGCTGTTTGCCGCAATGCATTTCATTCACTACTATGATTATCACTATTATCATTATTACAATTATTATTCCTAATGAAATAATATACGAAAAGAGAAAAATTTTTAAATAAGTTTTCTATATCTTTTAATGTGGTTTGCGAGAAGTGGGAATTGAAATTCTTGTTTAGGAAGAGGATAACTAATCTTGAAGAATTATCGGAATTTTTAGCTAAGGAATTTCCTCATGAAGAAGTTATAATGTTAATCTTTGATAAATTGTATTTGCTCAGAGAAGACCCCAAAAAGTATGCCAGGGAGAAATTAAAGAACCAAACTGATAAGGACGGAAGGCCTTTATTCTCTATAGAAGTTACTGGAGATATAAGGATAGTCTATAGTTTTGAGCCAAAAAATTGTACTGTATTCATTTGGAGGATTGGGAACCATAAGAAAGCTTACCGTTTCTAGCCCTAACTTTCTTAAGCGTTAATTCCTTTAACTTCTCTAATTCTTCATCACTTTCAATTGTGACGAAGTAATATTCTCCGTCTTTTCCGCTCCTCATATGTATAAACTCTGCAAAGAGGTTATTAAAATAATGTGCTAATCGAATTCTCTTATTGAATTTTGAAAAATTGTTAAGTAAGTAGTATAAGCGCTTATCTTTGGATCCGGCTTTCTATTCTCGTTAGAAAAATTGTAAAAACTCCCCGATAGTGTCGTCGTTAAGCTACAAATTCTGGGATTAACCTTCTCTCCCATAAGACTAGGGCTATGGAGTACATCATGGTGCGAATGCTCCTATTTACTGCCTTCGTTGTTCTCTTGAATCTAATTAGCCTATCCCTTAATGAGGAATGAAAGGACTCGTTCGGGTTAACTGGCGAGACAACCGTGTGGTCTTTCAACCAGAAGTACAAGTTATAATCATCGCTCACCCATCTACCCTCGTCAGGCAAATACTTTTTGACCTCAAGGAAAGTACTCTCATCCCTATCCCCCACAGAGTAAATGAGGTAAACTCCCAGCTTCGTGTACACGTAACAAGTGAAAACCCACTTGTAAAAAGCCCTAGCATTCTTGTACAAGTAAGTCCACATCTCATCAACAACCTTAGCAACAACCTTACCCTTGACCAGCTCCTTAGCCCTACCCCACAACTCAACCAACTTCTCATGCTTTTTCCTACCATAACGCTTAATCCAAGTGAAAACAGTACCAAGAGGTACGTTAAGCACCCTAGAAATAGCCCTCATACTCATACCATTAGCATACATTCTCAAAGCCTCCTCCCTCAACTTCCTAGAATGATGATGATAACTAGCATCACCCAAGAAGTACTTACCACAATCCCTACACAAAAACTTCTGCCTACCCAAAGGCCTACCACACTTAACAACATGATGACTACCACAAGAGGGACAAGAAACGTCTTGCCTAAATACAGGCTTCCTACCCATAAGTAATACTCGTTATACAAATATAAATAACTTAACGACGACACTACCAAACTCCCCAGTTTACTGAAGGAAAATCTTAAACTACAATGTCATTATTACTTCTTATTCTTAGCCTTGAAATATTGCTTGTAAACTAATTCTTTAATCAAGGCAATCTTTTGTTTTTCCATTCTTTGATGGGCATTTTTTGGTGTATGACCTCTTGCCATTTTGTTTCATTATATGGTATAGATAAAGTAGAATAAAAATTCTCAATATCCCTCAATAGATATAAGTTATACAACTATATACTATTACTCTACCATTAATCCTGCTAGGATCTCTGATTTTTTTGTTGAATTACCTAGCTCTTACGTTAACGGGAACAGTATTAACAAATCTGTTAATCCTGATGGGTAAGAATTAGAAAGATGCTTTTTGCAGCGCTGTAAGGCTATTTACATACTTCTTAATCCTACTTAAGGTTTATTAAGGAGATTTTACACGTTAAAATATTGTGCAAAAACTCCAGAATACTGAGAAAATACTGATAATTTTATCTCACGGCTGTGCAACTTTAGAGAGCCTTGAAGAGAAAACTAGAATACCGCGTGATGAGTTACTAGTATACTTAACGAGACTGTACAAGAGGGGGTTAATTTATCGTAAGTGGCAGAAATATGGAGGTAAAAAGTTCAGGGAATACTGTTTAAAATATCGTGATGAGTTAGGGTAAACTGGGGAGTTTATTCTAAAATTTTAGGTGCATATTTTTCATAATACTGTTGAAGCTCTATGTCGCTTATAACAAAATAATGATCCTGTAAAATTCGGAACTGTTGTGGTGGAACTCTACCTTGTAATAGGTTCACAATCATAGGACTTGCTCCCTGCTTAATCATGTAAGACGCGAAGAAGCTACGTAAATCGTAAAGACGGAACTCTTTTCCCAGAACTTTTTTCATTGCCTCTTTAATTTCGGCTCTTAAGATGTCTTCCCTAAATGGGAATAGTTTGAGTTTCCATTCCTCTATATTAATTCCTTGCTCGGGGTTTGCCGCTGCTAATTTCCTTATAGAATCTTCATATTTCCTTACGAATTCCTCACGGTATGGTAGATATTGTTCCTTAACCCATCTAGCCGTACTTTGGTGTAAGAACGATATATACGCCCTCTTAGTCTCGGACTCCTTCATAATTTTGATAATTCTGTGTTCCAGGTCTATCTGGTCTACCTTAAGGCCTAGAACTTCCCCTACTCTCAAGCCAGTTTCTATCAGTAATAGAAATAAAGCTCTAGCCCCCAAATCATTAATATTATTGAAAATTTTCTTCAGAGTATCTAATGATAAAGGAGGAGGCTTGTAAATAAACTTCCTTTTAGGTAGTTTAAATGAATCGTAAAGTTCCTTAGCCACCCTGGAGTTCTTTGGCTTTATTATTTCCTTAATAAATAGTTTGAGAGTCGTTGCGTAATGCCTGGCCCTATTTAAGTTCTCACTCTGTAGATCCAGCATATATTCCTTAATCCTTTCAGGAATAAGCTCATAGTTTAGGTCAGCTAATATTCTCCTTATATTTTGAATATGCTCATCTGCAGTCTTCTTAGCCCTATTTTCTCTAACAAATTTTTCAAATAATTCTATATCGTCTTTCGTAACGATATAAGTATTTGACGCAGACTTCAGATAATCGCCTAAATACTGCCATATTAAACTTATGAAAAAGTTACGGAATCCTTCATCTCTTACTGCTTTAATGATAACACTTAAAGCAGTAGTAGGATCTATTTCCACTATCCTAAATCCGTAAATTATGTCTGAGAGCTCCTCAATTGTAAGTAGTTCTGCAGCTTTCTCAATAATATCGTTAGGAATCCTCTGAATCTTTCCATTAATGTACCTATTTAAAGTACTCCATTCCTAATTTCTTCGCAGTATAAGATAGACCCTCTTTTTCTACAGCTTTCTTTAAAATTTGGATTTTTTTACTATCATCTATGTTTTCTACGTTAATTTTTGGCATAAAATGTATATCCCCTCTGTGTATTCTACGTAGTTGCAAATTTAACGCAGACTGTTGCATGAAGGTAAAATTTCTCTAAAAGAAGAACGTAAAATAAGGGCTCGGGCCGGGATTTGAACCCGGGACTTCCGGGTCCACAGCCCGGCGCTCTTCCAGGCTGAGCTACCCGAGCCAGCCGCTATTCTATATCATTATCTAATTCATTTTAAACTCTTCTTTTATCATCTCTTTAACTGCTCCTTTACTATATCCAATATCTTTCTCGCTACCACCGTCTTAAAATTCTTTTCTATCTTCCTTACATTACCAGCCTTATCTATAACTATAACTTCATTATATTCAGATGAAAATCCTATATCCTTCCTCCTAACATTATTCGCCACAATTAAATCAAATCCGCGTCTTCTCATCTTAATTTTGGCTTTCTCAATCAACTCCTCATCAGAATTTACAGTCTCTGCGGAAAAACCTACTAATAATATATTGTACTTCCTTATATATTCAGAAATTTTTGGTGTTCTTTCTAATTCAACTTTTGGTATTTCTGTATGGCTGTCTATCTTAGTATCAGATCTATTTTTAAACTTATAATCAGCAGGAGCTCCCGCTAAAATTACAACACTAAACTTGTCATTTTCTATACTTTTTACAACTTCATTAAGCATCTCCTCAGTTGTCTCTATACGCACTATATCCCTAACGTAAGGTTCTAGCTTAGAACTTATAGGACCAGAAATAACTCTAACATTAGCTCCTCTAAAATAAGCTTCATTCGCAATAGATATCCCCATGGTTCCGCTACTGGGATTTGATATAAATCTGACAGAGTCTAAATACTCACGTGTAGGTCCAGCAGTAACTAGTATATTAAGTCCAGATAAGTCTTTTCCCCTCAAAATAAATGAGGTTATTCTGCCGGTTAAGTATTCTAATTCCGGATAGTGCGCTAAATCTCCTATTATATTTGGTTCTATTATCTCTACTCCTATCCCCTTTAACCTATTTACAGCATCTGCGACTTGAGGCGAAATATACATTTGTAAATGCATTGAAGGAACTATAATTAAGGGCTTTTTCATCCCAACGAAATTCAACGCAGTAGCAGTTATTGGTGTATCAGCTATTCCATAAGCTATCTTTACTATAGTATTTGAAGTTGAGGGAGCTACAATCATTGCATCATTATCTTCTGCCAACGAAACGTGTTCTAGGTCACCAGTAAGTTTAGTAAATACCTCATTCCCAGTAGCCCACTTAAACATCTCTGGAGAAATTAGTTTCGCTGCATCTTTACTCATGATAACGCTCACTTCTGCACCATTCCTCATTAAGCTTCTGGCCAAATCCAATGATTTATATATCGCTACACTTCCAGTTACTGCTAATAATACCTTTCTATCAACTAGATCCTTACTTACACTCCCGATTATCTTCTTTGAAGGATGCGTCATGTATGTGTGCATATATATTAACTACATTATATAAAGATATTGATATGGAGCTCGCTGAAAAAGATAAAGGAAGAGATTTCACACTAAGAAATGCAAGAATGGATGATATAGACCAAATAATAAAAATAAATAGACTAACACTACCAGAAAATTACCCATATTATTTTTTCATTGAACATTTAAAGGAATACGGCCTAGCATTTTTCGTAGCCGCAGTTGATGATAAAGTAGTAGGATATATAATGCCTAGAATAGAATGGGGATTTAGCAACATTAAGCAGCTACCCTCATTAGTTAGAAAAGGACATGTGGTTTCAATAGCGGTATTAGAAGAGTATAGAAGAAAAGGAATAGCTACTGCGTTATTAGAAGCCTCAATGAAAAGCATGAAAAATGACTATAATGCTGAGGAAATATATTTAGAAGTAAGAGTTACCAACTATCCTGCAATTGCTCTATATGAGAAACTGAACTTCAAGAAAGTTAAGGTGCTAAAAGGTTACTATGCTGATGGAGAAGATGCCTATCTTATGGCAAGACAACTCTAGCCAGTTTTACCTCACCTTTTTCAGAATCATATTTAGCATAATATCCCTTACTGAAATTACCGATAGATATAACCTTTGTGTTATTTATATAATACTCCTCTTGAACCTCAGAATGAGCATGAAAAAGAATCTTAGGTTGATTAGACAATACCTTAGCCATAACCTCTTGAGAACCAACTTTAACACCACTTATAATCCCAGTGATTGAGCCTTTAGGGGGATAATGTGAAATCACAATATTTGTTGAGAAATCTGAGGAGATATTGAAATACTTTTCGAGATATTTATCAGTATTTCTTAAATATTTTAACACTGAAACATCCTCCATATCCCCAATTATGCCTATAAAATTTCTTATAAACTGAGGGCACTCAATATCCCCTAATCCAATAAAAAGATCAGCATCGAACTCATTTACCAAATTTATAAGATCTAAATTACACGGAAATCCCGCTATGAGGATTATCTTTCTTGCTATACCATTCATCTAGATAATATATAGCTAATGAGGATGCTATAAGATCAGCTGTTGACCCTGGATTAAAATTGTTTCCAATCAAATACCCATTAAGCCACTCTAACTCATTAGAAGATGGACAATCGTTAGAGGAAACAACTCTGGCAACCTTAGACACTTCTAATGCAGCATAAGCTCCATATTTTTTATAAATTAAAGTATCTGGATAATTTGAGAGTATATACAAAAACGCTCTTTGCACATCTCTTTCAAATCCACACAGTCCTTCCTTTATAACGTTATATGCATCAAAGGTTATGGAATAATCATTGACCATATTTAATGCTACTATATCATATTTAGATGAAAACTCCATAAGCGTAAAAAAGTCCACATTTTCTATCTCCCTATAATCCATTGAACTTAATCTACCTAAATATTTCAAATTTACCTCTTTTAATGCATCGAGAAACCATTTAGCCTCTAGAACTCCAAAACTCCTTATAAGTTTAGCAACTTTTTTCCTCAATTCAAAAACGTTATCACTCTTAGCAGCCTCGTATGCAAAGGGCGCAATTAAAAGATAGGTACCAAATAACTGATATTCAAATCCAAATTTCCTAGAATGATTTATCAATTCAACTAACGTATCATAAAGCCTCCTAATCCCCTTAAATCCCCTTACGCACAACTCTTTATAATACGTAGAAGAAATTAACGCACTTTTCACTATATCAATATATTTCACATTAGCAAGATCTTGAAATCTACTTGCATTACCTGGTTTAAAAATATAGGATTCTACAAGCGAAGCTTGAGATAAAATATAAGAGACATCATTACAGTGGTCTAATAAACCCTCTGACATCCCTATCACCAACAATCACAACGTTCTCCTTCTCACACCTCATTAATAAACCCTCAATCTCAGCTTGTCTCTCTCCAAATAAAACTGATGAAAAAATACCCTCATAACTTATTATTTTAGAAACGTTATATTCGTTATTACCTAAAACATACGCAATAGAAGGGTAAATTAAAGCTTCATAATCACCTGAAATATGAGCTCTAAATCTCACCTTACCTACTTTTTTACAAACATCATTACAGTATCTCCAAGGTTTATCATCAGCGAAGAGTACAGAAATCTTCATACCCTTGTATATCCCTCGTCTCCTATTATCATATAATAAATTTGCGAAATCTATACCATAATTCTCATTAGCCTCAATAATCCACTCATAATCTTTTTCAAATCCGTCAAAAGATTCAATGAAATCTAAGGCGCCCTTGCGCCCATATATTATTATATCGATATCAGAATTGTTGTGATAATTATCTAGTAAAATAGATCCAGTAACACCTACATTATTTACTCTTACGTATTCTTCTATAAAATTAATAAGAGTATAGATTATATTATCCCTAGCACTTTTCTTTAGTATCTCTTGTAATCTTTCTTCAGGTTTTAAATGTCTAGAAATATTAGATAGAAGAACTATAGGAAAGGATGCATCATAACAACTCTCAAAACTAAACATTTGATTAATCTTAATAAGATTATGGACACCATATTTCTTAAATATCCTCTCATATCCTTTCCAAAGACCTTTACCGGTATAAACATATTTCAAATAAGCAAAAACATAACCGGGGGGATTATAGTTAGTTAAAATGGTATATACATTGCCCTCTTTATCGATTATAATGTCTCTATCAAAGAAATAATCTCTTCCCATTCTTTCAACCTCACAAACGAGATTGGAGTCCCACTGCTATCCAACATGTTAATATAATGACGTAAAATTCCACCAAAGTATGCATTAGCAATAAACGCTGCACCGACTGCAGCCTCTTTAAACTTAAATTCATATTTCTCACCAATCTCTAAAGAATTCTTATTATATCCAGATACTATAATTGGTAACTTATACTTCTTACTATGCCATTCCACTACAATCCTAACAAGCTCTAAATTCCTACCAACACTATAAACAGTTGACTTATCAATCCTAGAATATTTATGAAGAAGATAAGCTATCTCTCCATCTAAGCCAGATAAATATGTCCCACCATAGCCATCAACAATTTTACCGTTAATAACGATAACAATTGCTGCAAATCTTCTTCCCATTTCAACTAGAATAAAATCATCTAGTTTAAGATAAACCCTATAGAAAAACGCAGAAGCAACTTTGTCTGCAGTACCCTTATCTATGACGTTTATCTTCCTTTCATGAGGTACACTGTCTAGCTCAATTACTGAGGGAATCGTAAAAGAATTGTATAAAGGCAAATATTGCTTTGAAGCTAATAGAAAATCCCTTAAAGGACCGTGAGATAATGGATCTTTTAGCGTAAGAAGAAATATTTCTCTATTGTCAATTTTTCTAATGTTATAAAAAGGTAAACCATGACCAGAAGGTAAAGCCACTGCTTTAGGTCTATAATCCGCTATCAATTTAGCTAAAATTATAGCGTTTTTCTCTACAAGATCTGTAGGTATCTCAAAATATTTAACCAAATTCCCCATCTCATCAACAAAGGCAAAAGCGTAACTTTCACTACCTGGATCAATACCGATATAAATCATCAGTGGCTGCCTCGCCATATCATTATTTCAAAACGGCTTTTCATCATCATCAAAATCAAGATAGTGCAACACAAATATATAAAGCATAGTATTCTGACACCTTACCTAAGGCTTTATATCACCTTGATATATAAACTAAGAATCTTCAACGCGCCGCGGCCGGGATTTGAACCCGGGTCAGGGGCTCGACAGGCCCCCATCCTAGACCACTAGACTACCGCGGCAATTTCACGTATGCATGAGTATCTACTAATAACTTACTTAAAAAGCCTTCGCTCGTTGAAATCCTCAGATAATATATAATAAATTAAATGAAATGGTAGCGGGGCCTGGATTTGAACCAGGGACCTCGGGGTTTCCCAACGCGTGCTTTAAAGAGTATATGAGCCCCGCGGCCTTACCAGGCTAGCCCACCCCGCTATTCTACCCCGCTATTTTAAGATATAATTTGTAGTACCTTTAAAGTTATTGTTATCCTTTCCGCTAGAATAACTTACTCAAACTTAATTCTTGAGCTATTCGTGTCTTCATTATAAATTCATAGCTATCTAAATAATAAGATAGAGTTACTTATGCACCAAATAAAAATATGCTACAACTATCAAGAAGATAGCGAAAAGAGGGCCACGTTTAATCCTCACGAAAATATTTATTAAATAAAAATGTCATTACATTTTTAGCTCATGAGTTATTAAGCAGTTATGAAGGAGTAATTGTTAGTTTATCGCCAGAAAGAGTGCCAACAGTCTTAAGAGGAATGATACCAGCTATAATGATAGGAAGGGCTAAAGCGTTATCTATTTAATAAACAGGGACCAAATACGATGCGTACAAAACACTTTCAAAAATTGGTAAAAAGAAGGCCTTATTAGAAAAAGTTCAACTTAATGTCACTCCAGAAAATGAGACTATAAGACTAGCAGTATCTGTTGGGAAATTAGTTATTAATAATCAGACTAAAGCCAAGATTTGTTAGGACATGATTTACTAGTAACAACTAAAGATGATTACGTCATTTACGCTGGTAGAGTCAATCCTAATTAGACTAGAGTAGTTGTAGGGCAAGGAGGCTATGCTGCTACTAAAATACATAGGCAAAAAGTTCTACACAAGAATTCAGGGAATACTTAGAAACACATTAAATACTATAGCTCCGTTCCTTCTTTTTTATTACTTAGAAATTTATTTAGAAATTTATCACTATATTATCTATTAAATTTCTCTTTGCAATTTTATTCTATCGAGTCCAGTTTTCTCACTATATAAGTAGATAATTAAGAATGCTCTTTTTCCAGTTACAAGGTAAATATTGACATACAAGAAAAGCACCATAAGTTGTACTTAAACTAGATCGTAGGATGATCTAGGGATTCTCTACATCGAGTCTATTTAACTGAGGAGTTTAAGGGCTTAAGGAATCACTTTAACTTTTTCGTCGAGGTTCATGAAATAACTCATAATATTAAGGATCTTTTTACGTCTAATCATATGCCTCTTCGGATGAACTAAATCATGCTCTAAAATCAAGAATAACATATAAAGAAATCTTTCTACGATGAGATTTAAATAGTGGAAAATACAATAGGGATTTTGGCCTTAGACTGAATAGAAGCAATTAACACTTTGTTACAGTTATACTAATTGGAAATATAATCAAAATAATAGAAATTTATAAGCGCCGGGGACGGGATTTGAACCCGTGCGGGGAAACCCCCACTGGCTCTCCAGGCCAGCCCCTTAGTCCGCTCGGGCACCCCGGCACTCTATATATTATATAGAAGGGTAAAAAGGTTTATATTAATTGTATCTCGATGTAAACATCTTCTGGTACTCTGACTCTCATTAATTGTCTCATTACACGTTCGTCTGCTGCAATATCTATTAATCTTTTATGTACTCTCATCTCCCATTTTTCCCACTTTTTCCTTCCTTCTCCATGAGGAAGTCTCATTATTGGAACTTCCAGTTTGCTAGTTGGTAATGGTATCGGACCCCTCATTTCTATTCCTGTTTTCTCAACGATACCCCTTATTTGTGTTATAACATAGTTTAAATTCTCCACGTTAGTACTCCATAAGCGAATTCTAGCTTTTGTAGGCATAAAACCACCAATAAAAAATTAAATTATTATTTGATTTCTACTTTGGCTGGTTTTACATCAACAATTATACCGACTCCAACAGTCTTACCCATATCTCTCATTGCGAATCTGCCTAGTGGTGGAAACTCATTATACTTCTCTACACATAATGGTTTGATTGGTTTAAATTTGACTATTGCTACATCTCCTTGTTTTAGGAACTGTGGGTTCTTTTCTGCCTCTTGACCAGTTCTCGGATCTAATTTAGACACTAATTCTGAAACCCTACATGCTACACTTGCAGTATGAACGTGAAGTACTGGTGTATAACCATTTGCCAATGCCGTAGGATGCCATACTACTATTATTCTTGCAGTGAATTCATCAGCAACAGTAGGTGGATTATTTGGATGACCTACAACATCTCCTCTCTTTATATCTTTCTTTTCAACACCTCTAACGTTAAATCCAATATTGTCACCTGGTTCCGCTTTATCCATCTTAGTATGATGAGTCTCTATGGATCTAACTTCACCTACTTTGCCCGCTGGCATAAATACGATCTTATCACCGACCTTTAACACTCCACTTTCTACTCTACCTACTGGTACAGTACCTACTCCGGATATAGAGTAGACGTCTTGAATTGGAATTCTTAATGGTTTGTCTACTGGTTTTGGTGGTAACTCTAGCTGATCTAAATACTCTTCCAAGGTAGGACCGTTATACCACTTCATATTTTCTGATTTATGAGTTATATTATCGCCACTGGGTGCAACTACTGGTACAAATCTAACCTTATTTGTATTAAAACCATAACTTCTCATAAATTTGCTGACTTGATCAACAATCTCCTTATAACGTTTTTCATCATACGGTGGTTCTGTTAAGTCCATTTTGTTTACTGCCACAATTAATTGATCTAGACCCATGGTCTTGGCTAGAATTATATGCTCTCTTGTTTGCCCTTCTACGCTCATTCCAGCTTCATATTCACCTTTCTTAGCAGAAACTACTAGAATTGCAGCATCTGCTTGGCTTGCACCAGTTATCATGTTCTTTACGAAGTCTCTATGGCCAGGAGCATCAATTATTGTAAAGAAGTATTTCTTAGTTTCAAATCTCATGAACGTTAGATTTATTGTTACACCTCTTTCTCTTTCCTCTTTTAATCTATCTAGTAGGAATGCAAACTTCTCAGATTCTTTACCTAACTTTTTGGCAGCCTCTTCTGCTTCCTTTACTGTTTTTTCGTCTATGAAACCTCTATCCATTAGTAGCCTTCCCACTAATGTACTTTTACCGTGATCGATGTGACCTATTACTATTAAATTAAGGTGAGGCTTTTGAGACATTTATAACACTCTCTTAACCGATATAGTGATAGAGTTAATAAAAGTTTACCTTGAGCTTAAGGCTATTCTTTCTATCTCTTCTTTTCTTTTAATTGCAAAACTCTTGGGGTCATTATTTGCTGCAGCGATTATTTCTTCCGCTAATACTTCTTCAATAGGTTTTGGATTATTGAATGATGAATCCTTGGCACCAGTAGCAATATGCCTTAAGGCTAAGTCTATTCTTCTTTGTGGAGCTACGTCTACTGCAACATAATACACTATACCACCATACATTATTCTCGTAACTTCTTCTCTAGGTGCACTATTTTCTATGGCTCTAACTAATACTTGTATTGGATTTTGACCAGTTTTTAAATAAATTATGTCAAATGCCAATTTTACAATATTATACGCTAAATGTTTCTTTCCTTTATTTCTACCGGGTCTCATTATTTGATTTATTAACCTCTCAACTATTGGAACCTTAGCCTTACCAAATCTTCTATGTTCATGCCTACCTCCGGTATGAGGTAAATAAACTGGCATTAGAGAAATGTACTTCTTTAGGCTAGGGTCTCTGATTTCAACTTTAGTATCCCACTTACTAAATACTTTGATATCTAATTGTAAGTTCTCTAAGGACATCTATTTGTTACCTCTTAATGGTATCTATGATTTGGATATTTAAATTTATGATACATAAGTATATGCAGTGTATACGTGATGAGTCTTCAGCCAATTAAGGACGAGGATTATATAAAAGTTAATTCCGTTGATGCGTTCTTTATGCCTCTTCATGGTATACCAACTATAGTATGCTATTTAGAAGATGGAAGACAATTTTATCTATTTAGTGTACCCGCAGAAATCGTTATAGCAATAAATAAAACAAAAGGAAATAAAGAGGAGGAGTTTGGCGATAAAAGAGAAAATATATATGATATTATCTCATTTATCCCTGAAATTATGGAAGAGTTTTCTAAGCATATAGAAAAAGTTGTAATAGATGATATGATAAGAGATACGGGAGTTTATGTTGCTACAGTTGAGTTTAAATTTGATGGTGTGATAATTCAGAAAAGAATGATACCAAGTCATGCAATATTTCTTGCTATAATTTCGAATAAACCAATTTTTGTCAAGAAAGGGTTAGTTGATGAACAAGAAAAAGAAAGTAGAGAAGGTCAACAAAAATTTTAAAATTACCCATCTTACTTTTTATATTTATAAATAGATAGTAGCCTATTATCTATAAAATCTATTTATAAAATATTTATCTAACTGGCTTTTGCTTCTTGCCTTTATATAACGCGTCTAAAGATACACCATTTACCATTATAACTTTGTATCTCACTCCAGGCAAGTCACCCATCGATCTACCTAATGTACCTCCAATTCCGGTAATTACGACTTCATCATGTTCATCAATGAAATTAACACCACCGTCCCCGGGTACGAATGCAGTAACAACTCTACCATTTCTCACTAACTGAACTCTTACACACTTTCTAACCGCTGAATTTGGCTGCCTTGATTCTATTCCTACTTTTTCTAAAACTATTCCTCTCGCCATTGGCGCTCCTCCTAAAGGATCGTATTTTTCCTTTAACTTTAGTATCTTGGTCTTATACTTTCTTTGACTCCTTCTGAATTTTAACCTTTTTAGCCTTAATTTCCTAGCCGCGTATATTCCCTTAGGTGATTTACTCTTACTCACTTTCTCCAACCCCTTAAACTATTACTACATTATCAATATCCATATACCTCTTTAAAATTAGCTTTGCTCTTGCAACATTCCTTCCATTCTTACCTATTGCCAATCCTTTATCTTGAGGATCTATACTAATATATACTGACTTTTTAGAACTAGTATTTACTACTTTTACGCTTCTAACTCTAGCTGGACTCATCAAATTTTTTACTAGTTCTTCTAAATTATCACTATAGGCCACTAATTCTATATCTTTACCTATGATTTTCCTTAACTTCTTAACATTAATACCGCTTTTACCTATTGCAACTCCCATATCTTTTGAATCGACTAGAAATATTATCCTATTATTTTCATTATCGATTATACAATCCCTTACGTTGGCTCTCGTTACTTCTTGAAACAGAGAAATATAACGTATTTCCTCTGGAGTTAATTTAATTTCTGGCAGAAAAAATCACCTCTCCTTTATAATATCCAAAATTTTGGAATTTCCCTCATCAATAATGCTTATTGTGGAAATCATAAATGGTTTGCCACATAGTGTTCCAAGATCCCAACCACTACCTTTATACTCATATACGGGTACGTTAGATAGCTTTGCATAATGCAATATATCTTGCTTAAGATCTCCTCTTAATGTTGATGCGACAATTACCATCTTCACTTTACTTAATTTTATGTATTTTATAGCTCTCTTGGCACCAAAAATAACTTTACCCGTCTTTAAAAGAGATTTCAACTCTCCTTCAAATGAAACTTGTTGTTCTGACACTTTTTATCACCTTAATATCGGCCTCATTGTTAATTCAACCATTCCGGTACCTAGTTTAATCGGATGGCCAATTATAATGTTTTCTACTACACCTTTAAATTCTTCTACATCTCCTCTAGCTGCAGCATCCAAAAGGTGTTTTACAGTAACCTCAAATGCGGCTCTTGCCAACACACTATTCTTCTCCCCAGTTACACCATGCCTACCTATCTGTCTTACGACACCTGTTCTAGTCATCACATCCGCAACCAGCAATATGTGTCTCATGTCAACATCCAAACCTTGTTCTGCTAATACTTTACTAATTTCTCTAATTATAATTTCCCTTGCAGCCTCTATTCCAAATACCTCCTCGATCTCACGAATATTATTAGTTTCTACTTTGGCAATATCAACTCCTTTCACACTTAGAACACCAGATAGATTTGAACCATCTGTTAGAATAATATATTCATCGCCTTTTTTCTGAACTATTGCACGTTTTATTCCCTTTATTCCCTTTATTTTAGTATTAAGTATCTTATCCCTTAATTTAAACAGTGCAGCTATACTATCTATATTAGCGAAACTTATATTTAATGTATTACCCTCAGATTCATCTATCACAAATTCTCCTAATTTCAATCTATTTATAGCTTTTTTAACGTCGTCTACAGTAACGCCTTTGTCTTTAAGCATTTCATTATCAAGTTGGAGAATAATCGACATTGAAGCTATATCAATACTTGTTGAACTAACTACATTCTCTATTTTTGTATACTCTAATTTTCTAGCAACTTCTAACGCTTTTTCCTTATCGTGTTTGTATTCATCAGTCAAATAAATGGTCATCATTGGAGTTGATGGAACTTTTTTTGCGTCTACAATTTCTATTAGTCTTGGAAGGCCTAACGTTACGTTCAACTCTCTTATACCCGCAAAATGAAAAGTCCTTAATGTCATTTGTGTACCTGGCTCTCCTACTGATTGTGCGGCGACAATTCCAATAGCCTCTCCTGGAGCTATTAGTCCTTCACTATACTCTTTAATAGCCAAATCGAAGATTTTGTCAATTTCATCTCTAGTAACCAGTACTTCCTTGTTAGATATCAAATTTTTCAAATCTTCCACAATTTTTTGAGGAAGAATGTTGGAAGCCTGTTTCACTTTCTCTTCTAAATAAGATTTATCCTTTTCATCAATCACGTTTTCCACCCCACGACTCTTTCAAATATCCTGTTTACATCTACCGTTTTACCATGAGCTGAATACATGGGAAATACACCATCATCGCCATACGCTACTTGAATAACTTCGCCATATAAACTTCTTACAGTCCCATCATATTCAGCCCTTAAGTCCGATAAGGCGTTTATTAATCTTCTTTGCATATAACCGCTCTGTGAAGTTCGCACTGCAGTATCCACTAGACCTTCCCTGCCTCCAGCAGCATGGAAGAATAATTCAGTTGGCTTAAGACCTGTTCTAAATGAGGAATATATAAAACCTCTAGCTTCTGGTGAGATGTCATAAGGTTTAAAGTGAGGCAAAGTCCTTGTCATATACCCTCTTTTTATCCTTTCACCTCTAACTGATTGCTGACCTAACATAGCAGCCATCTGTGTTATATTTAATACGCTACCTCTGGCTCCAGTCCTTGCCATTACGTAAGCGAAATTAAATGGATCTAGATATTTACTTGCTATATCGCCAGCAGTGCTTCTTAATTTATCTAATGTATCAAGAATATAGTTCTCTAAACTTTCCTCTAAAGTTCTCCCGGGTATTGGTTCTAACTCTCCATTTTTATACTTTTGTATTAGATTATTAACTTCCACCTTAGCCCTATCTATTTCATTGTAAATTTCTTTCTTTACATCGTCTCCTAGAGATACATCTTCAAGTCTCATTGTAAACCCTTGTAATTCAACAAATCTAATAAATACTCTAAATAGATTATCCATCAACCACTTACCATATTCATCTGAATATTCTTTAATTAACCAATGGAGAATACTTTCTGGTTGCTGGTTGCCTATAGCCTTTTTATCAAACACGCCTTCTAATAATATTCCGTTCTTAATTACTACATACGAATCGTGTGGACAATCCTCATTCTTACATAATCTAGGGCCACTGCTAACGTTAGCTTGGCCGTGGAAATTAAAATCTTTAGGTAGGAAAGCACTTACTATTTGTTTCCCAGTATAATACTCTCTAGGTGCTAAAATTGCGGGTTCTCCAAGATCAATTTTAACATCTGCTACACCTAATATTTGCTGGGCTTCTTCTTTAGTTAGTAATGTAGTTTTTACTGTTAGTAGATATGCACCACTTATATAATCTTGAGCAGCTCCTATAATTGGACCACCATATCTTGGGGTTATTATGTTTTTATGTACAAGCATTATTTCCTTGGCTTCCGCTATTGCCTCTTCTGACTGTGGAACGTGTAAGTTCATTTCGTCTCCATCGAAATCGGCATTATATGGAGGACATACAAGCAAGTTTAACCTAAATGTTAACCCTTTTAGTACTCTAACTCTATGAGCCATCATTGAAATTCTGTGAAGAGAAGGTTGCCTATTGAACAAAACCACATCTCCATCAGTTAAATGACGCTCTACTACATATCCGGGAGCCAAAGTTGATGCAAGTTCCTTTCTATCTTTAACATATCTTAAATCGATTCTTCTACCATCTGGTCTAATCACGTAATTAGCACCAGGCCATTTATCGGGGCCATTAATAACAAATTGTCTTAGTTTTTCTATATTCCATGGGGTTATTCTTTCTGGAACTGTAAGCGTTCTAGCTATAATCTCTGGGACTCCTACTTCATCAATACTAATATTAGGATCTGGAGATATCACCGTTCTGGATGAGAAATCAACTCTTTTACCAGATAAATTACCTCTAAATCTACCTTCTTTCCCCTTTAATCTCTGTGCAAGTGTTCTTAATGGCCTTCCTGATCTATGCTTAGAAGGAGGTAATCCCGGGATCTCATTATCAAAGTAAGTTGCAACATGATACTGTAAAAGATCCCACAGATCTTCTATTATTAGCTGTGGAGCTCCGGCATCTATGCTCTCTTTCAATCGTTCATTAATCCTAACTATATCGACTAGCTTATGAGTTAGGTCGTCCTCGGCTCTTATTCCACTCTCTATCATGATAGAAGGTCTAATTGTAATTGGAGGAACTGGAAGAACAGTTAATATCATCCACTCTGGCCTACTGGTTGTAGGATCGTAGCCCAATATTTCGACATCGGATTCTGGTACTTTCTCCAATCTTTCTCGTATATCGGAAGGTGTTAGTTTTGCTACACCTTCTTTCCTCTCTTCATAGAAATTATACGGTTTCTCTAACTTTATCTTGAACTGCTTTTCGCCACAATGTGGACAAACTTGAGCTTTCATTGCAGTCTTCTTTACGTATTCAGTTAACCTCCTGGCTGCAGATGGCCATCTTTTCTTTATTGCATTATATATTCTAGAATATTTCTCTATTTCGTCTTCAGAAATTTTAACTCGACCACACCTTCTACATGTAGCCTTTAGAAACTCATATACATGTTTTACAAAGCCTACATGAATTACTGGTCTAACTAATTCTATATGCCCGAAGTGTCCAGGGCAGTTACCTAAAGTATTACCACAAGTAGGACATTTCTGCCCAGGTTCTATAACACCTAACCTAGGGTCCATTACACTACCTTCTATCGGAGTCCCATCTTCATCGTAAACGTCTGGAGTTATTATTGCGGTCACTGACATCTTTCTTATTTCGTCAGGAGAAAGTATTCCAAATTTTATTCCTTTTATATTCTTTTCACCCATTTCCTTTACCCCCACTCAATCCAACCCTATCCTCTAAAATTAATCTAGGTGAGATAATCATACTCATTAATTCTTGAATTAAAAGCTTAAATGCATAAGATACAGTAACTGGGAACAGGTTACTCTTATCACCATGTATTGGACATATATATTTATTCTTATTCTTATCGTACCAACCTATATAACCGCATTGATCGCAAACGTAAATTGTTGTCCTATCAGAGTTATCTAATAACCTATCCTTAAGGAGCATTGCAGTACCAAAACCAATTAAACAATCTCTTTCCATTTCTCCAAATCTCAAACCACCCTCTCTCGCTCTTCCTTCAGTTGGCTGTCTTGTTAAAATTTGGACTGGACCCCTAGCTCTGGCGTGAATCTTATCTGCTACCATGTGATGCAATTTCTGATAGTACACTACTCCAAAGTATATTCTAGATTTAATTTTCTGTCCACTACGACCATCATACGTTACTTCGGTAGCGTCTGGTAAATACCCATATTTCAAAATCTCATTTTGTAATTGTTCTATAGGTGTCTTGTAGAAAGGCGTAGCATCTACAATATTCCCAGATAATGCAGCATATTTACCAGCTATTCCTTCCATAATTTGGCCTAATGTCATTCTAGATGGCAATGCGTGAGGATTTAATATTACATCAGGCACTACACCTTTAACAGTATATGGCATATCAACCTGTGGTATAAGCATACCAATAACACCTTTTTGTCCATGTCTACTGGCGAATTTATCACCTATTGAAGGTACTCTAAGATCTCTTACTCTTACCTTAACTAGCTTATTGCCCTCCGCAGTTTCAGTAATTAAAACTAAATCTACGATACCCATTTCACCATGTCTAGTAACTATTGAGGTATCACGCTTAGCTTGCTCTGGAGATAATTCTTTAAATTCTTGTAAGAATCTCGGAGGACTAACTTTACCTATCAATACATCTCCTCCTTTCACTTCGACCTCAGGTGAGACTACTCCGTTGTCCTCTAGAAGTCTATAGTATTCTTTGCCTTTATATCCTCTAACACCTGGTTCCGGCATTACTATTTTGTCTTCTTGACCTCCAGGATATTTTACCTCCTCCGTTGAGTAAAGTCTAAAGAATGTAGACCTATACATTCCTCTCTCAACGGAGGATCTATTCATAATTATCGAATCTTCCATATTGTATCCAGTAAATGATATTACAGCTAGGATAGCGTTATTTCCGGCTGGTCTGTTCGTATAGCCTATAATATCTAATGCCCTAGTTTGAACTAAAGGTCTTTGTGGGTAATGGAGTAAATGCGCTCTTGTATCCGTACGTAACTGATAATTCGCTGCATATAGACCTAAAGCTTGTTTCGCCATAGCTGACTGATATGTATTTCTAGGAGATTGATTATGCTCTGGGTAAGGTATTATAGACGCTGTTATGCCCAAAATAGCTGGAGACCATATCTCTAAATGAGTATGCTCTGGAGTTAAGTCACTAGGTTCTAAAGCAACATAAGCGTTCTCCTCTTCTTCCGCATCTAGATACTCTATCTTCCCTTGTCTAACAAGATCGTCAAAGGTAATAGAACCAGAGTCTAACTTTTCAATATCTTCTCTAGTTACCAACGGGTTACCGTTAGAAACAATTATAAGTGGCCTTCTAACTCTTCCAGAATCACAATTTACATGAACTTCATTAATGAAATCTGTAACTATATGACCTACATTTACCTCATCGCTAATTTCTCCATTTCTCCTTCTTTCCCTGATCTTCTTGGCTAATTCTTCCCCATCTCGATAATAGCCTACTAATCTTCCGTTAAGTATAACTTTAGACCATTTTAGATATTCATTCTGATCCTCTCCGCCTTCCGTTACTCTTCTTATAACCTCCTCCACCGGAACTACTCCCATTTCGTATAGTGTTTTTTCCACAATCCTCTCATTTATTCCTACTGCAATTTGAGCCATTAACGCTAAATTCTTAACTAGTCCACTATTTGGACCTTCTGGTGTTTCAAAGGGACACATCCTACCCCATTGCGTACCATGTAAGTCTCTAGCCTCGAAATTAGGTTGACCCCTTGCTAATGAGGATATTACTCTCCTCAGATGGCTTAACATAGAAAGCCAGTTAGTTCTATCAAGTAATTGACTAACTCCAGTTCTTCCCCCAACCCAGTTCCCAGTAGCTAATGCGTGCCTTATTCTTTCTGTTACGATATCTGGTCTAACTAATGCTTTTAAAGCTAGCTTCCTACCTCTTACCTTAGATTTTTCTAATTGGTACGTTAAATCTTTTACGAAAGCTTTGAAAGCTACTCTAAATAATGACGCGAATAAATCTCCGGCTAATCTTAATCTTTTATTAGCGTAATGATCTTTATCATCAGGTTCCCTTCTACCTAGATATAGTTCAATAACTTTTGATATAGCATAAGCTAAATAATATGCTTTCTTTCTTCTATCGTCTGCCGAAGTTCCTAAATGAGGTAGGAAGTATTTATCAATTATT
This sequence comes from Sulfolobus islandicus Y.N.15.51, assembly GCF_000022485.1. Classification (NCBI taxonomy): domain Archaea; kingdom Thermoproteati; phylum Thermoproteota; class Thermoprotei; order Sulfolobales; family Sulfolobaceae; genus Saccharolobus; species Saccharolobus islandicus. The sequence continues at coordinate 837,999 of NC_012623.1, forward strand.
TGTTGCGCTTTTTCTATCCTATTCTCTCTCTTTTGACCTATTGCTACTCTACTACCTATAAAATCTAGCGCATCATCAACATTAGCTATAGAACTTGCTTGTTCTAAAGAGGGAAATAATTCGTTCTGAATCTCAGGATCTAATGATACTGCGTATACTATGTCCCTGTCAGTTAATATACCAAGTGCTCTCATTAGAATAACAAACGGAATTTTACCTGGAACTGCTGGAAATGATACGTGAAATGTGCCATCTTTTAGTCTTTCTATCGTAACAGGTACTCTGTAGCCTGCGGTACTCGAGATAATTTTCGCTGTATGCGTGATATTTGATCCCGTCTTTCCTGTATCTACAAGAACTCTATTTGGAGCTAAATCTTCTTGAGTTACTATAACCCTTTCGGACCCATTTACTATGAAGTAACCTCCAGGGTCTTTAGGATCCTCACCTATCTCAATTAGCTTATCTAGAGTATACTGTGATATTGGATCTATTGCTGATTTAAGCATTATAGGTAAGTCTCCTATATAAACCTCCTCTGGTTCTGCTTCAATATTGTTTTCAACTGGAATCATTGTAAGCCATAGTGGAGCAGCATAAGTCAAGTTCCTTAATCTAGCCTCCATTGGACTGATCTCCCTTTCTCCCCTATCTGATTCCCTAACTCTTGGTTTTCCTATTCTTATCTTGCCTAATCTAACTTTCAAACCTGGAATTTCTGTCGGTATTTCTCCTTGCTCATCAATGATCTCTTGAAGCTTGTTTCTAACAAAGTCATTGTATGAATCCAGATGTTGTCTAACTAAGCCCTTGGATTTAAAGTAGGCTTCGATAACTTTCCATTTTTCATCAATGCTTAAATTAGATGACAACTCATTCACCCACTAATTACATACCTATACGAGACAACTTCTCCATATAATTGACTCTTCCTTATAATTCTAATTATATCCCCTGGTTTCGCATTTATACTTCTAGCAACGGGATCTGAGGCCCTTATCCAAGGCAATTGTTCTGGCCTAATTCCTAATTCTTTTAGAATTTTATACGCTTCATCGATACTAAGTACCTCATGCTTAGGTACAAGATAATGAATTCTTGGATCAATTTTCCTATTAGATGATCCTCTCATTATTAACCATTATTCACATACTACATTTGGTTAATAAGAGTTTTACTCTGACTTACTTAATAGGCTATATAATATTCAATGCGCTAGCTTTTAAGTACTTTGTAATTTTATTCATAAATACATATATAAAACTTAAATCCAGTTTTAGAATCATTTATTCCTAATCTACAAGAAATTACTTAAATCTTAATAGTATTGAAGCGACCTATTGGTTAAAATATTCATCCACAATATATTAATTATTTTTAAATATATAGAAGTAAGTTTTACATTAATATCTAAACTATAGGCATAAACAATACTATTAAAAGAAAATTCTGTCTTCCACGCAATTTCATGGCAAACTAATTTATTCTAATAATGCATTAAGGTCATATAGGTGAATGAAAATTAGTAACTCTGAGAAAAAGCTTAGGCAACCAATAGTAGTAGTATTAGGCCATGTAGATCACGGAAAAACTACATTACTTGATAAAATAAGGGGCACAACAGTGGTTAAAAAGGAACCTGGAGAAATGACACAAGAGGTAGGAGCTAGTTTTGTTCCGAGTTATATAATTGAAAAATTAGCAGAACCTCTTAAAAAGGTAATACCTATAAAACTCCAGATACCAGGATTATTATTTATTGATACACCCGGTCATGAGTATTTTTCGAACTTGAGAAGAAGAGGTGGAAGCGTAGCGGATATTGCAATCCTAGTTGTTGATATAACTGAAGGTCTACAGAAGCAATCAATAGAGTCAATACAAATACTAAGAGAAAGAAAAGTTCCATTTCTCATAGCTGCTAATAAAATAGATAAAATACCAGGGTGGAAATCAACTAATGACATACCGTTTTTAGCGTCAATCGAGAAACAACGAAACGATGTTAAAGTTTATTTAGACAACTTAGTCTATAATTTAGTTTCTCAACTGGCAAACTTAGGCTTTAGCGCTGAACGTTATGATAGAATAAAGGATTTCACTAAAACAGTAGCAATAGTTCCCGTTTCTGCGAAGACTGGTGAAGGCATTGCAGACCTTTTAGCATTACTTGCTGGACTAACCCAAAGGTACTTAGAGACTAGATTAAAGTTTGCAGAGGGCCCGGCAAAGGGAGTTATATTAGAAGTAAAAGAAGATCCTGGGTTAGGACATACCATAGATGTTATAATTTACGATGGAGTTCTTAAGAAAAATGATACTATAATATTAGGAGGTATTAACGGCATTATTATAACTAAAGTTAGGGGAATATTTGTACCTAGACCATTACAAGATATGAAATTAAGCAAATATGATTTAACGCCGATAGATGAAGTATATGCGGCAGCTGGAGTGAAGATATCTGCACCTAATTTAGAGGAAGCCTTAGCTGGATCGCCACTTTATGTGATAGAAGACGAGTCTAAAGTTGAGCAATATAAACAGCAGATAGAAGAGGAAATTAAGGAAGTTAGACTCTACAGTGATATTAATGGAATAGTACTCAAGGCGGATAGTTTAGGAACATTAGAGGCCTTAATTAGCGCTTTACAGCGTGAAGGGATACCAATAAGGCTAGCAGATATAGGACCAATTTCGAAAAGAGACGTTATAGAAGCGAGTATAGTAGCTCAAAGATCAAAGGAATATGGAATTATCGCTGCTTTTAGAGTAAAATTGTTACAAGGAATTGATACTAGTGGAGTAAAAATATTATATAACGAAATAATTTATCAATTAATTGAAGATATCAAGAAGCATATAAATGAAATAAGAGAAGCAGAGAAAAGGCGTACATTTGACACTTTGATATTACCAGGTAAAATAAAGATCTTACCGGGTTATGTATTTAGACGTAGTGATCCAGTAGTAGTAGGTATTGAAGTGATAGGAGGTGTCATAAGACCCAAGTATCCTTTAATTAAGGAAGATGGAAGGAGAGTTGGTGAGGTACTACAAATCCAAGATAATAAGAAGAGTCTCGAAAGGGCTACTAAAGGAATGGAAGTTGCAATATCAATTAAAGGCAATGTAATGATAGGAAGACATATAAATGAGGGAGACATTTTATACACAGACGTGCCTAAAGAAGACCTTGAGATATTGACCAATAAGTATCCAAGTTCTATTACAGATGATATGAGGGAAGTAATAAAAGAAATAATAAGAATAAAGAGAAAAGAAGATCCTTTATATGGATTAGGATTACAGATCTGATTTATCGAAAAATAACGACATCTCCCGCTGAGCTTTTTCGATAGAATCAGACGCATGAATGACGTTTTCTGACTTAGATAACGCGTAATCCCCTCTTATAGTGCCAGGAGGAGCTTCTTTAGGATCCGTATTACCAATCATTCGCCTTATCACTTGTACTACATCATCACCTTCTATCACCATACATACTACTGGACCGGAGGTCACATAATTTACAAGTTCTTCAAAGAAACTTTTTCCTTTGTGCTCATCATATAATTTTTCAGCTATGTCCCTTGACATTTTCACCATTTTAAGAGATACAATTTTTAATCCTCTTTTCTCAAATCTACTAATTATTTCCCCTATTAATCCTCTCTTAACTCCATCCGGCTTTATCATTACAAATGTCCTTTGCATAACCATTTTTCATCGAACCTTCATGTATCTAGTAGTCCATTTATACTTCTTTGGATCTCTATGATACTTTAACATTGATTTCCTACACTTACTTGAACAAAACCATAAGATTGTACCATCATTCCTTACATACATTAATCCAGTTCCTGGAGGTATTTCGTGACCACAGAAACTACATTGCCTAGTAGTAGGCATTTAAACCACAAATAAACAATATGGGTGAAGTATTTAAGTGAATTGTTCATAGTAATAGCTGGTGGAAAAATGAGTGAAAAAACCCAGCAATCACAAAGTTCATCTATAATAGAAGAATTTGGATTTCCCGCGGAAGTTATCCAAATTTTAGATAGGACTGGTGTAACTGGAGAAGTTACCCAAGTAAGAGTAAGGGTATTAGAGGGTAGGGATAAAGGGAGAATACTTACCAGAAACGTAAAGGGACCAGTAAGAGTAGGTGATATTCTAATATTAAGAGAGACAGAGAGGGAAGCTAGAAAAATAACAACTAAGAGGTAACAAAAACTAATGCCATTATACGTAATCGATAAACCTTTAACATTACATATATTAACGCAACTTAGAGATAAAAATACCGATCAAATTAACTTTAGGAAAAATCTGGTAAGATTAGGGAGAATACTGGGGTACGAAATAGCAAATACATTAGATTACGAAATAGTTGAAGTTGAAACGCCATTAGGTGCTAGAACTAAAGGGATAGATATAACAGACCTAAACAACATAGTCATTATAAACATATTAAGAGCCGCAGTACCCTTAGTTGAGGGTTTACTTAAGGCATTTCCTAAAGCGAGACAAGGTGTGATAGGGGCAAGTAGAGTAGAAGTCGATGGGAAAGAAGTACCAAAAGATATGGACGTTTACATATACTACAAAAAAATACCAAATATAAGAGCTAAAGTTGATAACGTAATAATTGCAGATCCCATGATTGCAACAGCAAGTACTATGTTAAAAGTACTTGAAGAAGTTGTGAGAGCCAATCCTAAAAGAATATATATTGTGTCAATAATTTCTTCAGAATATGGAGCCAACAAAATTCTCTCTAAATATCCATTTATTTACCTTTTCACAGTTACAATTGACCCTGAACTTAATAATAAAGGCTATATTTTGCCTGGTCTCGGAGACGCTGGAGATAGAGCATTTGGGTGATGAGATGTGGATGATGATGTAAAAATAGGATTGGAAGTTCATGTTCACATAACCGCGTTGAAAACTAAACTGTTCTGTTCATGTCCATCGGATTATACTGGAAAAGATCCAAACACAGTAACTTGTCCCGTATGTTTAGGATTACCTGGGGCTATTCCAGTATTGAATGAAAATGCAGTAAAATATGGCATCTTAACTGCATTAGCCCTTAACTGCCAAATTGCTGAGAAATTAATTTTTGATAGGAAACATTATTTTTATCCAGATATGTCTAAAAATTATCAAATATCTCAATATGATGGACCAGGTAGTATGGCCATAGCAAAAGACGGTTATATCAAATTAAACGATAAAATCATAAGAATTAGAAGAATAAATATAGAAGAAGATCCAGCAAAGATAGTCTACCCTACTGGTTCTATACTAACTAGCAAATATACGTTACTAGATTATAATAGATCAGGCACACCATTGTTAGAAATTGTGACAGAACCAGATCTAAGATCTGCTAAGGAAGCCAGATTCTTCTTAGAAAAATTAAGATCAATTCTAGAACATTTAGGTATATGTGATTGTAGTATTGAAGCTGCAATGAAAGCTGATGTAAATATATCAGTAAAAGGAGGAGAGAGAGTTGAGGTTAAGAATGTAGGTTCTCCTAAAGACGTGGAGGATGCTATAAATTATGAAATCGCAAGACAGAGAGCCAGTGTACTACAAGGTATCAACATAAAAAGAGAGACCAGACATTGGGATAACGAAAGAAGAGTTACAGTACCTTTACGAACTAAAGAAACAGAGGAGGATTATAGATACTTTCCAGATCCAGATTTACCACCATATTCAATAACACCAGAGCTTATCGAGAAATTTAAACGTGAAATGCCAGAGTTACCAGACCAGAGAGCAGAGAGATTTGTAAAACAATACAATATTACCCCGTATCAAGCTCAAGTTTTGGTTAATGAAAAAGCGTTAGCGGATTTATTTGAAGAAATTACAAACAAGTATAAAAACTATACTAAAGTTGCAAATCTACTAATTAACGATTACATGAGATGGCTTAATGAGAATAATATCACGGTAACCCAAAGTAAAGCTAAAGCTAATCATATTATCGAACTATTTGAATACTTAGATTCTGGCTTAATATCAATAAAAATAATAAAAGAGCTATTACCTGAAATGATCTTAACTGGAAAAACTCCGGGGCAACTGATTAAGGAAAAGGGCATGACAAACATTAAAGATGAAAATTACTTAGAAAAGATCATAGATGAAGTATTAAACGAAGAGAAAGAGGCTGTAGAGAAGGCTAAGAGAGATCCGAAAGTTGTGAATTATTTAGTAGGAATGGTAATGAAGAAAACGGGAAAAAGAGCAGATCCTCAAATGACAGTTGAAATGATAAAACAGAAGCTAGGTTTAGCTTAGCATGGAGATTTTTATGATGCAGGATAGTCAAATAAAGGAAAAAGAATTACGGCTTAGGCTATTTAGTGTTGATATCTTAAAAGAATTGAAAAATATTTATACTTATAAAGAATTATCTAATTTCTTCAATATTCAAGAAAGTTTGATATGTAGATACGTTAATGGGAGAACAATACCTAGCGAGAGACAAGCTTTAGAAATCGTTACAAGGATAAAGAATAAGGAGTTTCTATATAATTTCTTTATAAGAAAAATAAGAGTTTATGAAGATGATTTCATAGATGTATCTAACCTACTATTTTATCCTAACTTGCTAAGAACATTTCTGGAATTATATTTAATTAAGTTAAATAAAGTTAATGATATAACAAAAGTAGTAGGTATTGCATCAAACGGAATCCCATTTGCTACAATAGTAGCTTCAATATTAGAAAAACCTCTCATAATATCGAAAAAACATAAGGACTCTACTCAGATACAATATATTGAGGAAAATATCAGAGAAAGCAATGGCGTAATTTCAACAATTTACTTAAGAGGAGATTACATTTCAAAAAAAGATAAAATACTTATAGTCGATGATGTAATTAGAAGTGGAAAAACACTGCTTTCACTTTATAATTTAATAGGTAAAGCAAATGCAAATGTAGTAGGTGCTCTTATAATAGCAACTAATACTGATATTTGGAAGTATAAATTCGCAAACAAAGATATAAATCTTATGGTGCTTTTTAAAGTATGAGTATAGCTAAAATTCAAAGAAACGTTTACGCCATAGGTGGTAGATTAATAGATGATAATGATGCCAATGCGTATCTAGTTTATGACGACGAAAAAAAATATTATACGCTTATTGACACTACAACTGGTGTTAACATTCGATATGTAATAGAGAGTCTTTTAGAAATCTTAAAAGGAAAGGACAAACTAAAATACGTCATATTAACAAGCTGTAAATTCGAAAATAGTGGTGGATTATACTATATTTATAATTTATTTAAACCAATTACAATAGCCCATTTTCCAGACTCTATAATGATCAGAAAAGGTGAGTGTGGAAATAGAACATACACTCCATCCCCAATATCGTTAGAAATTAAGCAAAAACAGTATATTTTGGATAATTTTTTAATACTTCTAAGTAAAAGTATCACTAATGGAAATATAATAGTAAAATATAATGATGTTTTGTTTTCTGGAAGTAATACAAAGATCACTCAATATACTAAACACATAAAATATATTTGCGATGTAAACAAATGTAGATCAGTGAGTGATTAGAATGGTCTTCGAGGAAAATTGTCAATCTTGTGGAAAAATAAAGGAAACAAAGTATTGTTCAATACTCAAAATTAATGTTTGTTATGAGTGCTGCACATTGTGTAAAAGACGAAGTGATTGCAATCTAAGAGTTTGGTTCAAAGATTTAATTCCAAATAAAAAACAGCTGTTTAGAAAACAAGAAAAAACTTCATTAGAAAAATATTTTTAATTAAATTAAGTTACATTTGTTGGAAGGATTTATAAGTATTCTTATAGATCTCGGAATTCTCTAAGGTTGAGGCCATACGTTTATACTTTATAGCATCACCTAATGAGTTCTCCCCATGCTCCTTAGTCCATTTATCAAGAGGTATTTGATATTCTCTCAGTACTTTATCTCTATACAAATCATTTAATACATTATAGGTACAGAATGGGATTACTCTACCATCTGGAACAACATAGTGAATATCACATCTCATCACTCTTTGTACATCGTAGTTATATAAGTCCATGAAGTGCATAGTTCCTAAGAATAATGTTCTGTAGTGCCACTCTCCAAGTGCTTCGTAGTTATGATGAATTATTATGTTATAGAGCATCTTATATACATCAAAGTCCTTAGGTCCTTGTTCTTTATCTATGAACTTCCTTATACTATACAATACTTTACTTGCAACCCATACTTTGTTAGCACCTTCCCTTAACTCTTCTTCTTTCTCTTTAAGATATTCTAGCAAACCTTCTAAGTCAATAAACTTCGAAATTGGTATGAAGTGAGGTTCATGATTTCTCCATTCTACATACACATACGTTCCAGCTCCACAAGAAGGATGATTAGCCATTTCGAATTGCTCCTTACCAGTTAATGCTTCAACTAGCCTTGAGAAGACAACAGAAGTACCTATCGGATACCAACTATCCTTAGTTATCTCACCATCAGTTTGTTGTTCTATATTCTTTATAACTTCGGGTATCGTGATTCTGAATTTAGCTCTCATATTCCTTTTCATCATTCCTGTTAAACTCACTGGCTGGAAGTTTACTGACCTAACAACATCCATATTGTATGCTGCGAACTTAACTATATTACCTAGATCATTATCATTAACTGTCTTAATTACAGTAGGAACTAATACAACACTTGTCATTCCCGCTCTTCTAAATACTTCTAACGTGTATGGAATTTCCCAATGATTCTTGGGATTAGTTTTTCTAGTAGTACCGTCAAAACTCATATAAACAGTATTCACTCCAGCTTCTCTAAGAGCTCTAGCGTATTTAATCGCCTTATCGGGATCTTCTAAATACAGCTTGGCAAAAGTACCTCCCCAACTATTTAATTGAATATGTTTTACACCGTTCTCTCTAAGCATCTTTACTATTTCTATTATATCCTCCCTTAATGTAGGCTCTCCTCCAGTAACTTGGATAACCAGCGTAATATCTTGTTTCTTTAATTGATCTACCATAAACTTGATTTGCTCTAACGTAGGTTCATAAACATATCCTGCCTTTTCAGCATAGAAGAAACAATACCAACAAGATAAGTCACATCTATTTGTTATTACTAAATTAACCAATGCTGAATGTTGATGATGCATCGGACATAATCCACAGTTATAAGGACAAGGAGATTTCAAGTCGACATAGGGGACTTTAGGTCCTTTTCCTTCATACTCCCAGTAGTCGAACTTATAGTATAAACTAGAATCTCCGTAATATAAGTCCTCAAATTCTCCATGTTCTGGGCATATTTTTCTTATGAATAATTTTCCTTCCTTTTCAAATATAGTAGCTGGCAAAAGCCTATAGCACGCTGGACACAGTGAATGAGTTACCCTAACTAACTTCTCATATTTAGCTAATGTTGGTAAGGGTCCTCCTATCTTAATTTCTTTATCTCCAAATTTGACTACTCCTTCCTCGAAACTTGACGGTGCAGGCAAAAGTCTCGAATGCCTTTCAGTGTTTACTGTCTGAGCCATTGAAAGTATGATTGCCGATCTTTATATATAAAGATATTCTCTTTGACTTACGTACATTCAGTTAATACCAACCTATAAAATTATCCCATCCAGTATTTTTAATGAATGTATTTTTATATATGACTACTTTCTTTTCATGGATAACTTGCCCGATAATTAACGGATTAAATGCTAGATATTGAAGTTCATTTAACATTTCTTTTACCGGCGAATTTTTGTCTATAATTAGCAAGGGCAAAAACTCCTCTCCGGCATGCTTTAAAATATCGAGTTCAGTTAAATTTAAACGAAGCTTTAGCGTATTGAACACGTTTTTATCAATTGGAATTTCGGTAATATTTATCCCTAAATCGAAATTATCGATTATTTTGTATAAAGATACCATAAGACCATCACTAATGTCCGTAGAATACTTAATGAACTTACAATATTTTTTCATAAAAAATAGTAATGACTTTCTAACAATAGGATGTTTTACTTTAAGTAATGATTCTGGCAAGATCTGTATATTAAAATTGTTTATATAGGAAATAAAAACATTCGTGGTATAACCAATATAATCGCCAACTACTAAAAGATCGCCATCATCAATATCTTTATTGCTAATATCACATAAAACTTCTCCTTCTACAAAAACATCAACCCAACCACTAGAATCAGAATCATTTAAATCACCTCCTATATACCTTCCTCCATAATAATGGATAGCATCAGATATACCTTTAATAAGTTCTTCTGCTTTATTCACATCAAAATCTGGTGGTAAACCCAATGAAATTAAATAAAATTCCGGTTTGACTCCCTTCGCTATAATGTCACTGGTAGAGGCTGAAATCGCTTTCCATCCAATATCGTAGAGTGACATAAACGGAAAAGTATAGGATAGCTTGAATCCATCCACCTTATATCCTCTTTTTTCATGAATGAATACATCGTCTAATAGTTTAATATCCACGTAATTCTTAATATATCTCTTGATGAACTCGTGCTCGCCTATATCTTTAAGTTTCACAAAGTATTAGTTACTTATCAAAGTCTTATTTAATTTCTCAAAAATAATGCTTTAAAGCCGCCGGCGGGATTCGAACCCGCGACCGCCGGCTATCTCACTTTGGGTACGAGGCCGGCGCTCTAACCAGGCTGAGCTACGGCGGCATCATTTTACTATATATTTAGTGGATTATTTAAAGCTTAAAATATGAACTTTGCTTCATCTATTCTGAGCTTCTCATATTTCTGAACCTTTAATTATTGCTTTTGCATAGCCTATAGCTCTCTCTATTAACTTATCATAAGATCCTAGGTAGTTTTTAGGGTTAAATACGTTCTCAAGTTCTTGCTTAGAGAAATAACTTAGAATCAAATTATCCTCTAGACAAACCTCTAATAACGTTTTTCCAGTTTGCCTTACTTTTGACGTTAGTTTGCTAACGTACTGATGAGCCTCGTGCCTTTTCATGCCTTTTAAGGTTAAGTTTATCATCAGACTTTCTGCCATTATTTGTCCTTTAGTCAAGTTCAAATTCTTTTCAATATTCTCGAAGTTAACTCTTAGATTCCTTAAAAGATTTGTCATACTATCCAATATTTCGTCGATAATTAGAAATTCGTGTGATATTACTATTCTCTCTGACGAACTGTTAGTCAGATCTCTTTCGTGCCATAATGGAATATTTTCTAATGACGCTACAACAAGAGAGCGTAAAACCTTAGCTAAACCCCCAATCTTTTCTGACGTAACTGGATTTTCCTTCTGAGGCATAGTACTACTTCCTACACGACCTTCTACGCCTTCACTTATTTCATTTATTTCCGGTCTCATCAATTCTCTAACTTCTAATGCGAATCTATCACATTGAGATGCTAAAATTGCAAGATCAGAAGTTAATTCTGCAAACGCGTCTCGTGGAGCAACTTGAGTTGAAATCTCATGAGGTCTTAATTCTAAAAGTTTCATAATATTTTCTTCGATTTCTAACCCTATATTGCCCCAAGCAGCCATCGTGCCAACTGCACCTGCTATTTTACCTTTTACTATTCTTTTCTCAACCTCATTTAATCTCTCTAACGACCTAGAAAATTCATAGATGTAATTAGCAATTTTAAAGCCTAAGGTTATAGGTAATGCGTGCTGTCCATGAGTTCTCCCTACCATTACTAAATCTTTGTACTTAATTGCTAAACTAATCATTATTTCCAATATTTCCATTATTTTTCTCTTTACCAATCTTATTGCGTCTCTAAATATTAACGCGTAAGCTGTGTCTACAATATCATAACTTGTTGCTCCAAAATGGACATATCTCCCTGAGTCTCCACTCCTTTCTGCCATTAGCACTACCATAGCCATTACGTCATGACCGATTTTTGATTCAAGTTCATCAACTTCTTCTGGTCTTATTGTTAATGAAGCTTTCTCAACTTTTTGGATATCTTCCTCTTTTACTAAACCATATTTGCTTAATGCTTTTAGTAACGCTATTTCTACTTGAATTCTCCTCTTCAAGATTTCTCCTCTACTGAAAAGCTTTCTCATCTCATTACTACCGTATCTCCATTCTAAAGGACATATACCATCTTCCATGGCTAATTGTAAAGTATGTTCAACATTTATTAACTTATACTGTAATCTCACAACAATGATAATTGCTACAATCGGTAGTCATTCTGCATTACAAATCTTGCATGGGGCTAAAAAGGAAGGTTTTCAAACTATGATAATAACAGATAATAAAAGAGAAGGATTCTATAAAAATTTTAGTTTCATTAATAGTGTTTCTGCGTATACTAGTCTAGATGAAGCAGTATCTATGATTAATGAGATTAAGGATAATGGAATATTGATCCCACATGGAAGTTTAGTAGAATATTTAGGCAAGGAAAGAGTGGATAGAATTGAGACAAAAATTTTCGGGAATAGGAAAATATTCGAATGGGAGGCTAATCAGAAAAAGAAAATGAAACTACTTAAAAAGTCAAACATAAAGATTCCAGAGATCTTTGAAAGACCAGAGGATGTGGATAGATTAGTAATTGTAAAGCTTAACGGAGCTAAAGGGGGTAAGGGATACTTCTTAGCCAAGAACAAAAGTGAAGTGAAAGAGGGAATTCAAAAGCTCATTGAGAGTAAAATGATAAGAGATGAAGCTGAAGTAATTATCCAAGAATATGTTATAGGAGTTCCAATGTATTTTCAGTTTTTCTATAGTAATATTATAAATAGAACAGAAATCTTCGGAATAGATATAAGATATGAGACTAACATAGATGGGCTTAGAAGACTTACTTATGAGTATATGAAAGAACTTGAAATAGACCCTACGTTTGTAGTTGTTGGTAATATTCCAGCTGTGGCCAGAGAAAGCCTACTACCAGTTGCTTTAGAATACGCCAATAACTTCGTTAGAACTACTAAGGAATTAGTATCTCCAGGAATGATAGGACCATTTTGTTTAGAGTCAATAGTGACTGATAATTCAGATATAGTGGTTTTCGAGTTCTCTGGAAGAATAGTTGCCGGAACTAACTTATACATAAATGGAAGCCCATATAGTTGGCTTTACTGGGATGAGCCCATGAGTATGGGAAGAAGGATCGCAAGAGAAATCAGAGTTGCAAACGAAAAAGATAAGTTAAGTCTTGTGGTGAGTTAAATGAATGTCAAGATAGCTGCACTAGCTAGCCATTCTGCACTTGACGTTTTCGATGGAGCTAAAGATGAAGGTTTTCAAACAATAGGGCTGTGTAAAAAAGGAAGAGAAAGGCCTTATTTGGAATTTAAAGCAATCATGGATAAATGTATGATCTTGGATGATTTTAAAGAAATAATCTCGGATAAGGTGCAAGATAGTTTACTCAGCGAAAATGCAATAATTGTTCCTAATAGGAGCTTAGCGGTTTATGTAGGTTATGATGGAATAGAAAACATGAAAACAAAAGTCTTTGGCAACAGATATATGTTACGATGGGAAGAAAGAGTAGGCGAAAAGAATTATTATAAAATACTAAATGAGGCGAAAATCTCTATACCCAAATTATTCAAACCAGAAGAGATCGATAGACCAGTAATAGTTAAACTACCTGAGGCTAAAAGGAAAGTTGAAAGAGGATTCTTTTTTGCTGTAAACAAGGAAGATTTTGAAGTTAAACTTAACGAATTATTAAGAAATAACGTAATAGATAATAAAGGTTTAAAAAATATGGTAATAGAGGAATTCGTGTTCGGAGCTCACTTTAATCTTAACTACTTCTACAGCCCAATATTTAATAGACTAGAACTAATAAGCGTGGATAGAAGAATTCAAAGTGATTGGGATAGCTTATATAGATTGCCTGCTGACATACAAATAAAATTAGGTAGGATACCAAGACTGATAGAGGTTGGCCATGAGCCAGTAACAATAAGAGAAAGTCTATTAGAAAAAGTCTTTGAGATAGGATATAGATTTGTAGAGGCCACACAAAAACTTGAACCTCCCGGAATAATAGGACCCTTTACTCTACAAGTTATGGTGACTCCAGATTTAGATCTTGTCGTATACGATGTCGCTCCAAGAATTGGGGGTGGTACAAATGCATATATGGGAATTGGGAGTCAATACTCTAAATTTTACTTCGGAAAGCCAATAAGTTTAGGAAGAAGAATAGCATTAGAGATAAAGCACGCTATAATAAATAATCTTACTGAAAAAATACTAACTTAATATGTCATTATGATTTTTACGTTAATTAAAGAGATACTACGAAAGTGTCTAGATTTCTATAATGATAAATAACGCATAGATATGTTTAAATAAGATAAAGTAGAGGTATACAAAACGGTGTTTGATGCTAGAATTAATTGTTGGAGGATTTTTTGGTGATGAAGGAAAGGGAAAAGTAGCAGCTTATTTAGGTATTAAAGATAAACCAAAATTAAGTGTGAGAACAGGGTCTATTAATGCTGGCCATACAGTTACGTATTCAGGAAAGATATGGAAGCTAAGGATTATCCCATCTGCATTTGTAAATAAATCCACTGAATTAGCTCTAGCTCCCGGGGCACTTACGTCATTAGACGTCCTATTTAAAGAGATGAGGGAAACTGAAACTTATGATAGATTATATATTGATTCACATGTTGGAATTATAACTGAAGATGAGGTAAGAGAGGAGAAAAACGATCCGTATCTTATGAATGTAATTGGGAGCACTGGCCAAGGCGTCGGATATGCGGAGAGTAAAAGAATATTAAGAAAGTTAAAGTTAGCAAAGGATTATAAAGAACTTGAAAAGTTCGTCATAGATGTTCCTAGTAAAATATTGGATTATTTAGAGAATGGTTACAATATCCTTATAGAAGGAACTCAAGGACATTATCTAAGTCTATACCACGGCGAATATCCATATGTAACTAGTAGAAATACTACTGCATCAGGAATATTAAGCGAGGCCGGAATAGGACCAAAATATGTGGATCACATAATAATTACCTTCAAGAGCTACGTTACCAGAGTAGGAAAAGGCCCACTAGAGGGTGAGTTAACAGAAGAAGAGGCAAAAAAACTTGGTTTGGCAGAATATGGTACAGTAACTGGGAGATTGAGGAGAGTTGCACCATTTAATACTAAACTTGCAAGAGAAGCCATTAGAATAAATTCAGCTACAATAGTCGCCATAACCAAATTAGACGCCCTATTTAAGGATGCGTATAGAGTCAGAGAATATGAAAAACTACCCACTGAAGCCAAGAAATGGTTAGATGAACTAGAAGAAGAACTAAAAACACCTATTGGACTTATTGGCACTGGAGAAGATGCATACGACATGATAGATCTTAGAGAGGAGGTGAAGTAAATGAGCTCTTATGATGTTGTAATAATTGGAGGAGGTCCAGCTGGACTATTCGCTGCATATGAACTAGCGAATTTGGCTAAAGACAATGTTTCCAACTACAAGATACTATTAGTCGATAGGGGAGCCAGAGCAAGTAAAAGAACTTGCCCACTTTTGTCCCCGAAGGAGAAATGTACATTTTGTGATCCATGCCATATTATGTATGGTTTTGGAGGAGCGGGAACGTTCAGTAGTGGAATAATAAACCTTAGGCCAGATATTGGAGGAGAATTGCATGAAATAACGAGAAGTTGGGATAAGGCACAAGAATTAATAAACTATGTTGATGATATTTTCGTAAAATTTGGAGCTCCAAAGGACAGGGTATTTGAACCAAATATGGAAAAAGTCAAAGAAATACAAAGAAGAGCTGCAAAGGTAGGTGCTGAGTTTGTTCCAATTAGACAAAGACATATGGGGACCGATAAAACACCATTAATAATAGAGAATATTGTAAACTACGTTGAGAAGAAGGGAATTAAAATCGGTGAACTAACGGAGGTCATAGATATAGAGAAGAAGGGTAATAAATTCTTACTTAAAACTTCAAGAGGTGAAATAGAGTCTAGAATAGTCATTGCAGCTCCTGGTAGAGCTGGTGCTAAATGGTTCTATGAGCAAGCTAAAAAATTAGGAGTTGATACCATACCAGGGCCATTGGATATAGGAGTAAGAGTAGAAACTGAGTCTTTTGTATTTGATGAACTTACAGAAGCTGTATGGGATCCCAAGGTAATATTATACTCTAAGAGGTACGATGATAAAGTAAGGACGTTCTGTGTTAATCCAAGAGGATATATTATGAAAGAGGTTTACGATGACGGAACTATTGGAGTTAATGGAGAAACTTATGTCGATAAAAAGAGCAATAATACTAATTTTGCGTTCTTAACTACGATTAAACTTTCAGATCCACTTGAGGATACTATAGAATATGGCAAGAGCATAGCTAGATTAATGACTAGACTAGGTGGTGGGAAACCAATATTACAAAGGCTAATAGATTTTCAAAAAGGAAGAAGGAGCACGTGGGAGAGAATAAATAGGTCTACCGTAAAACCAACCTTAAGAGATGTGACACCAGGAGACATAAGTATGGGACTTCCTTACAGAGTAGTAGATAATTTAATAGATGGTTTAGAAAGGCTAGATAGTATAGCACCAGGTATATTCTCTTCAAATACGCTGCTATATGCACCAGAAATAAAATACTATAGCGTAAGAGCTGTAGTGGATAATAATATGGAAACTGTAGTTGATAATTTATTCGCAGCTGGTGATGGAACTGGACTTTCTAGAGGAATAAACGTAGCTGCCGCAACTGGTATATTAGCTGCAAGAGGAATTGCTATTAAGTTAGGGTTAGATTAATATATCACGTTAACGCCTTTTTAATTATGGATTTATCCGAAATTTCAGATATTGATAAGGAAATATTAATGAAACTAGAATACAACTTTCCCTTTGACCCTCAACCTTTTAAAATTATTAGTGAAGAATTAAAAATTTCTGAGGAAGAATTATTAAATAGAATTAAAAAATTGCTAGAAGATGGTATAGTTAAAAGAATAGGAATGTATGTTAGTTTTAGAGCAAAAGGAATGGATGGAGCTTTAATTGCAGCACGTATACCTCAAGATAAGATAGAAAAGTTTAGAAAGATTGCGCTAGGAATTAAAGAACTAACCCACAATTATGTTAGAGATCATCCAAAGTATAACATATGGTTTGTTTTAAAGGCAAGCGATAGAGATACGCTTAACAAGAATGTTAAAGAATTACTAAGCCAGGTGGATTGTAATGATTATGTCATATTATATTCTAAAAGAACATTGAAATTAAGTGTAAAATATGATGTCATAAGAGGTGTATCATGGAGTCCTAACAATACCATAAAAAGTCTTAATAAAGTTCCTACTGCGGAAGAACTAGGGATAGACAAACAGCTATTAACAGAGTTATCTTATCCATTAAAAATCTCACAAAGACCATTTAAAGAAATAGCGGAAAAACATAAAATGAAAGAAGATGAGCTAATCGAATTAGTTAGAGAATTATATGATAAAAATGTAATTAAAGATTATGGGGCAACCCTTAATGGAGAGAAAATAGGAATAGTTGAAAACGGGATGGTTCTGCTAGATACTAGTAATATAGAAAAAACTTGTGAAAAACTAGCTTTAAACATTCCAGAGGCTACACATGTAGTACTTAGAGAATCTAACGATGAAGGCTGGAAATATTTGTGTTATAGTATGATACATGCAAGTAGGAAAGAAACTATAAGAAATGTAGCAAATGAGATCTCGAAAGAAACAGATTCAAGAAGTTACATGATATTGTTCAGCCTAGAGAACCTAAAACCTGGGATCGTTATTTAGTTTAGAGAAAGCTCCTTTTATTTTTAACACAGATGTAGATTTAACAAGTTTTTCAATAAACTCATGATTTGAGATGTTACCTTCGTACTCTAAATAAAAGTAGTATTGCCAAGGTATCGATTTCAGTGGCCTAGAATAGATCATCAAAATATTTATGTTGTAGTCATAAAATACTTGAAGAACTTTATAAAGAGCACCAGGTTTATGAGGAACAGTAAATAATATCATGGACTTATTTCCATTGGAGCTCATTTCTTTAGATAGAACTATGAATCTAGTATAGTTATTATGTGAATTAATCGTAAGGAGAACTTTTAAATTGTAAAGCTTGGCCGCAAAAGTAGAGCAAATAGCTGCAGCCTCTGAATCTTGAGATACGATTTGTGCTGCTTTTGAAGTGCTTTCTACTGGTATGTATTCATTAAAGCCTAACTCCTTTAACTTTTCTCTAGCCTCATTAAAAGCATGGGGATGTGAGTATATTCTCTTGATCTGACTTAAATCATTACTTCTGGTTGCCAGAGCTAATTCTATCTTTCTCTCAATTTCACCTATGACATATATATTATCATAGTTGTAGAGATTATCAAGGGTTTCATTTACTGGTCCTTCTAGGCTATTTTCTATGGGAACTACACCTATGGAACCTTCTCTTTCATCGACTTTCTTAAATACTAAAGATATTATTGATTCACTCTTCAAATTTCCTTTATTAAGCAGAGTAGCTGCTTCATGTGTAAAACTTCCCTCTGGACCTAAATAATAAATTCCATCCGCATCTACCACCTAAAATCTCTACATAAGAGACTTATAAACTATTCTACAATTTTAACATCTATACCTTCATTTGCCAGATTCGTCAAAAGTAAGCTAAGAGCTTCTGAAGATTGAAGCTCGAAAGTTATATATATTTTAGTATATCCCGGTAGTACATCGCTACTATGCCTATCATGAACTATATCAATTATATTACCTCGGATCTTAACCACATAACTTAATACTTTATTTAGTTGCCCTGGCTTATCTGGAACTATTACTCTTACTTTGACAACTCTTTTTTGTCTATATAAAAACTTCTCAGTGAGAGTAGACAATAAAGATAGGTCAATATTCCCTCCACTTACTAGTGAAATTACTTTTTTGTCTATTCCATTCACTTTGACCTTTCCTGAAATTAGTGACGCAAGTGCAGCAGCCCCTGCTCCTTCTGCTAATGTTTTACTTCTTTCCAGTAGTAAAACTATTGCTTCAGCTATTTCTTCATCATCTACTAATACTATATCATCTACTAACTCATTAATGATACCAAAGGTTAATTCAGAAGGATACTTAACCAGTATGCCGTCAGCTATAGAATAGCCGGGCTCTATTTCTACAAGCCTTCCTAGATCTTTAGAAACCTTCATAGAAGGAGAAGAGGAAGACTGAACGCCTATTATCTTGACATTTGGGAATCTATACTTTAAAGCTATACTTATACCAGAAATTAGTCCTCCACCTCCTATTGGAATAATCACGTAATCTGGTTCAACATCGTATAATTCTAATCCTATAGTACCCTGCCCTACTATCACGTCTAAATCGCCATAAGGATGAACAAATATTAAACCAGTGTTTTGAATCAATTCTTCAGCTTTCTTCATACTCTCATGCAAGTACTTACCATATAGTACCACATCTGCCCCATAGGATCTTGTAGCTAAATACTTAGAAGCTGGAGCTGTTTCTGGCATCACTATAGTTGATCTAATATTCAACGTTGAAGCAGCATATGCAACTCCTTGAGCGTGATTACCTGCTGAGACAGCAATAACGCCTTTCTTTTTTTCTTCCTCCTTCAGAGATAACAGTTTATTGAAGGCACCTCTAACTTTAAATGATCCCGTTTTCTGTAAGTTTTCTAATTTAAGATAAACTTTTGCGTTTGTAATCCTAGAAAATGTTGTGGAATAGTCTATTGGAGTAGTATGTACATATTTTTCTATTTTCTCTTTTGCTAGTCTAATTCTATCAAAATATTCTAAATAATTCATCCGTAAAACCCTGCCTTCATCAATTACTCAGATTTCGAGGGCTTCTTCATAATCTCATTAATTTTTGCATTTAATTTTTTAAACGTATCTCCAAGCGTCTCTGGCATAACCTTAGTGTTAAAAATAACTGGCATAAAATTGGAATCACCATTCCATCTTGGCACGATGTGAACGTGAACGTGAGCTTCTATACCTGCTCCAGCTACTCTACCTATATTTACACCTATATTAAAACCGTCTGGGGTATAAATTTCTCTTATAGCCTTTATTGCAACACTAATTAAATTAAATATATCTAATGCCTCATCATTACTTAAAAGCTCAATTGAAGGGACATGCTTGTAAGGGACAACCATTACATGAGCAGTATTATAAGGGAATGCATTAAGTATTATGAAAGCATATTTTCCCCTATATACTACGTAATTTTGCTCATCATTTTCTTCTTTTATTACTCTACAAAATAGGCATTCATCTTGTTTTAGCTTGCTAGTTTCAGAAATATACTTAGCTCTCCATGGTGCCCATAAAATATCCATAAGTAAGATATACTTCAATGACACATAAAATATTAACTTTTACTCTTCCGCGTCCCTTATTCCTTCTTCAGTTAACGCAAACACTACTTCTCCTTCTGGTAAATGTGGTGCATCAACAACTCTAGCTATTCTTCTATTTCCTCTACTCTTTTTAAGCTGAATTCTTATCCCTGGTACGTGATAAAGAGTATGACCACCTACTGCTACGGTAGGATCTCCATAAAACATATCTGGCCTAGCCATTACTTGATTAGTTATAATCACTGCAATATCATAAACCTCTGCAAGTCTGGTTAATTGATGCAAGTGTTTGTTTAACTTCTGTTGCCTTACGGCTAAATTTTCTCTTCCAGGATATTCTGCCCTGAAATGTGAAGTTACAGAATCTACAACAATTAATTTAATTGAAGGATCTTTGCTAACTAACTCTTGTAAATCATCAACAATAGCTATTTGGTGATCTGTATTTATCGCTCTTATATAATATATATTGTTCATGACATTATCGATATCTAATCCTAGAGCTTTAGCCATATTTTCAATTCTTTCCCACCTAAAAGTACCTTCTGTATCTATATAAACTGCTTTACCAGATAAGCCACCCTTCTCGGGTGGTAATTGTACATTAACACTTAGCTGGTGACATAGCTGAGTCTTACCAGACCCAAACTCACCGAAGAATTCCGTCATAGTCCTAGTTTCTATACCACCAGCTAAAAGACCGTCTAATGCTTGACTACCAGTAGATATTTTCTTAACATTCATTCGCTCCTTTTTGACCTCTAAAGCTGTCTTAAACCTTATATCTAATGCGTCTCTCGCTTCTTTAATTATCTTTTGCGCAGTAGATAACGGAATACCAGCTGCTACACTCAGATCTTGTGGAGATGCAACTGCTAAGGTTTCAAGAGAAGAGTAACCAGCTTCTATTAGCTTATTAATTACAGTCTGGCTAATTCCAGGCAAATCATTAATCGTTTTTATACTCTTTTTCTGCTCAACTTCATTTGACATCTATTATCACCAGACACTTATACTAGACAAATACCTCTACTTTCTAATTTTTATATTTATCCACCGCGCCTTAAATACCATCCTATATCTTTAACTGGTATTACCTCGTATACTCCTCTCTTCCTATTTTCGACCTTTGCATACGCTATAAAATTGTTCATTTTATCCACAATTATCACATCATTATAATTATACGCAGAACTAATATATATAGGCTTTTTATATATAATCTTATATATCAAATTGTAATCTGATATTACTAACTTATTCTCGCACATTTCAGCTAAATACCTTCCGAAAGCCAAAGTAGGCAAGATCTCAGATCTATCATAAATAATTATTGGTGTACCAACGGAGTATGGATGAAAACCTTTACTCAATAGTCCACTTAGGAACTCCAGTAAACGGTCATTATTTACACTATTATTAGCTAACATAAACAACTGATTATATTTGCCTTTAAGCTCATAGAATGACTTGTTAGTTATAAATGTACTTAACTTATTTACACAACCATATCTTGAGAAAATAACCTCAAGTTTGGGTTTAACTTCATCTATTCCAACCTTACTAAAACTCATCTTTATTCCTTCTTTAAAAGGCATAGGAAAAACCCCTCAGTACCTTGTGTATGAGGGAAAAATCTTAAACAATTCTTCACATCGATATTAAATTTAGTATTATAATATTCTACGTATCCGTTAGAAGCAGGATATCCTTCTACACTCATGGTTTTCATACCTAATTCTTCGATAGCGAAATTAACAATTAATTCATTCTCTTCTGGTGCAACGCTACATGTTGAATAAACGATATAACCGCCCTCTTTCAATAGCTCATATGCTATCTCGATTAGAGATAGCTGTGAATATGCAAAATCCCTTAAGTCATCAATTGTGGTTTTATATCGCCTAGTAGGATCCTTTTGTATTAATCCTTCACCGCTACAAGGTGCGTCTAATAAGATTCTATCGAATTGAAATTTATTTATTCTTCTTAAATTTAATACATCGGTTTTGACTAATACAACATTCTCTGCCCCTAACCTATTAACATTACTGAGAAGAGCTCTAATCCTACTACGCTTTTTCTCAACTGCTACTACCAAACCTTTATTCTGCATTATTTGAGATACTTGTGTAGTTTTTCCACCAGGTGCCGCAGCCATATCCAAAACAAAATCATCTTGTGAAGGATTTAGGACATACGCGGGTACCATAGAAGCTAGCCCTTGAATATGATAATATCCCATGAGATACTCAAGTGTAGAACCTAGAGACGGCATAGGTGGAGTTCTTTTAATTATATAACCATGCTGAAGCCATTTGACCTTTTCCAAAATGAATCCTTTCTCTGACATCATTTCTTCCAATTTTTTGCAGTCAGTTCTCAACGTATTACATCTAATACTCTTTTTTAATGGAAAACTACAAGAATTTAGATATTCTTCTAATTCTTCTTTACTACTAAACATATTCAAATATCGTTCTATCATATAATCTAAAAATCCATACTTAGAGGCTAATCTTTTAGCCTTATAACTAGGAGAAATATGAAACAAATTGGCATTTTCACTTAAATACCTCGCTATGCGATTTTCCATCAGAGAATAATGATCGAAAAAGAGGTTAAAATAGTAGTTGAGTACCCATCATTAGACGAGTTAAGAGAATCGTTGGAGAAAGAACTAAAATTATTGGATATAGAAAAACAAGAAGATATTTACTTTAATTATGTTTATCGAAATTTCAAAATAACTGATGAAGCAGTTAGAATAAGGGTTAACAATAAGAGAATAGAGCTTACGTATAAAGGGCCTAAATTACATTCCTCATTAAAGGCTCGAGAAGAAATATCTATAGTTGTAAATGACCTTAATAAAACAATCGAACTTTTGAGGAAAATAGGGTTTTATCCCGTTATAACTATCAAAAAGACTAGAATAAATTACTTAGATAAATCATTTATTATATCATTAGATTTAGTCGAGAACTTAGGTCAATTTATAGAAATAGAGGCCATTAGTGAAATTAGTGATCAAGAGATCCATAACTATACTTCCAGCTTCATTAGAAAATATAAGATAAAAGGAAAGTTAACGACAAAATCTTATCTAGAGTTATTAATTGATAAATATGAAGCGAATCCCAAGTCAAATAGCAATACTTACTGACTTTGGGGTTAACGATAACTATAACGGGGTAATGGAGGCAGTAATAAGGAAAATAAACCCAGAGGCCAAAATCACCTATATAACTGGAAATAGCAAACCTTTTAACTTGATTGCTGGTGCATATCTATTATATACCTCTTATAAATATTTTCCTAGAAATACGATATTTCTTGTAGTTATAGATCCAGGAGTGGGTACTAGTAGAAGGCCCTTAATAGTAAAAACAAAAAATTATGTATTTATAGGTCCAAATAATGGCGTACTATACCCAGCTATAACTTCTGAGGAAATAATAAAAATTGTAGAAATAAAAAACGAGAAGGTATATTTAGCTAAAACAATTTCGAATACTTTCCACGGTAGAGATATCTTCTCCGTAGCTGCTGCTCTTATCTCAATTGGAGTAGAGCTTGATACATTCGGAAACCAAGTAAGATACGAAGATCTTACAAAATTAGATTTTACCTATAAATCGTCAAGGAATGAAATTTGCGGAAAGGTTCTTTACGTAGACCATTTTGGAAATGTAGCAACTAGTATACCTAAAGAAGCTTTGTTAAACAACTTCAAATATGGTGAAAACGTAGAGATAAAAGTAAATAATTCCAAACATAAGTGTAGATTCGTGAAAACATTCGGTTACGGAATGGAAAACGAGTTGTTGATTTACTTCAACGGTTATTTTCTGGTCGAGATAGGAATTAATAAAGGGAGTGCAAAAGATAAATTAAACGTTAGAGAAGGTGATGAGATCTGTCTAGAGGGTTATATCCAGGAAGATTTCAGCCATTCCATCTAGGTCATCTAAATGTAATTAAGTGGAGCTTAGAGAGAGTTGATGAGTTGATAATTTTAGTAGGTAGTTCACAAGAAAGCCACACTGTAACCAACCCCTTTACCGCAGGAGAGAGAGTAGAAATGATAAGAAATTCTCTTAAGTATAGCGGGATAGATTTGTCTAGAATATTTATAATACCGATGCCAGATATTTTAATGAACAACATTTGGGCACATTATGTGAGCACTTATACCCCTAAATTTGAAGTTGTATTCGCCAGAAATCCATTAGTAGTTAGAATATTCAAGGAAGCCGGATATAAAGTAGAGATTCCTCCAGCTTTTAATAGAGAAAAATATAACTCAACTTATATTAGACGTCTTATAATCCTAAACGATAATTGGAGTGAACTAGTTCCAGAACCTGTATATAAGTACATCCTACATATCCATGGAGATCAAAGATTAAGAGAGATAGTAGGTACAGATAAGTAAAAATTTTTTATACTGTTTTCTTATAACGAGCTAAAAACCTTCCCAAGCTACTTGCGATTACATGAGCACTCTTTAACACCTCTGGTATTTTTGAGTAAATTTGATATTTCTCTATAATTGACTTAGCTAAACTTAATTCGACTGTAGAGTAAAGAAAGACGTTTCCCCTCTTTGTGGGAATTTGTTTAAGATTATTTAAAACATAGAGTATCTCTCTTACTCTTTCCGTATCAGCTTGGAAGTGTTTCATAAGAGCGTTTTTGATCAGATCTACCTTCGGCATCTTAGAATAAAAGAAAATCATGTTATCAGAATAAGGTACAATATAGTTGAAACCAGCAAATATTACGCCATCTAAAATAACAATATCACCTTTTCTCAACTGCTTTAAAACATCAGTAGCATCATTTCCATCAACAGTTATGAGACCCCAATCTAAATCAATCATCTCGTAATCGTAAAAAGTAACTACAACTAATGCAGTTTTACCTTTTCCTCCCTTATATGATAATGGAAAATAACCATCATCAACCCCAGAGATCGGCAAACCTACTATCGCTTTCTATTAAAGATTTAACAATTATATTCTTATCAACAGCTAAACCTATCTCCTTAGTCTTACCATACCTACCACGATTAACAACCTTGGCTGTTAGTATACCTACCATATCTAATTCATTTATAATATCACTAACTCTTCTTTGCGTGATAGGTTCCACGCCTAACTTCTTACAAATATTCAGATAAGTCTCATATACAGCACCAGTAGTCAAAACTACGTTATCTTCTGAAGACATAGAAGCCACTGCGGTAAGAACTAACTTAGAGTGAAAAGGAAGGGTTAGTATAATATCCCTTACTCGATCCCTCTCTATTTCTTCCTTAGCTAGATGTACGTACTCCTCTTTAACCTTAGAATCCTTCAACCTCTCAGCTATTTCACCTGCAACTCTCAAAAGATCTAAAGCCCTACGTGCATCTCCATGCTCTCGTGCAGCTAATGCTGCACATAATCTAATTACATTATCCGGTAAAACTCCAGGCCTAAATGCCATTTGGGCTCGCTTTGTCAGAATATCCTCTAACTCTTCAGCGTTATAAGGGGGGAAAACTATCTCTTCTTCACTTAAACTACTTTTAACTCTAGGATCCAATAAATCTACAAACTTAACATCATTAGTTATTCCTATAAAAGAAACTTTACTCCTATTTACCTCACTATTGATCCTGCTTAACTTGTATAGAATATCGTCGTTATACCTCTTAACAAAAGCGTCTATCTCATCCAAAACTATGACAACTTGCGAATCATACTCTCTTATAGCTTTTACTAAACGTCTATACAGCTCAGCTATGGACAACCCGGTAAAAGGAACCTTTACATCTAAGGATTCTAATAAATCAGCCAATACTCTATATGGCGTATCTATCTGCCTAGTGTTAATATAGATATACTTAAATTTTCCCAAAAATTTTTTATGAAATCTAGATAAAACAAACTTTACTACAGCCGTTTTTCCTGTTCCAGTCAATCCATATATGAAAATATTGTTGGGTTTCTCTTCTCTATATAGTGGAGCTAAAATGCTTGCAATTTTTCTTATCTGATCCTCCCTATGTGGTAACTCATCTGGAATATAATCAGGCATCAAATATTCTCTATTTACAAAGATACTTGAAGTTCTAAATGAAGAAATAACTTCATCAATTATATCACTCATCTTTTCTATTGTTTGTGCTAACCCAGCTTTTAAAATATAAGCTATTTAACTGGGGAGTAAAAAACCCCTTTATTTCCACTGGAAAAATGTAAGTTGTGTCATATACAAGTCCTACCCCAGTATTTCATTTGGAGATTCTAGTGACATAAAATAAGCTTTGATTTCATTCTTATACAATTCTTTTGTATAATGGTTATCTAATTATAACAAAATGTTGCTCAAAATAATCTCCAATGGAACCGAAGGGGTGTCGCTGAAGATATGAACAGGTAAAATTTTTAATCTATCCTTGTCTTTATTTTTACTCAAGGGCCGGTAGCTCAGCCTGGAAGAGTGCTCGGTTTGCACCCGAGAGGTCCCGGGTTCAAATCCCGGCCGGTCCACCTTTTATAGATGATAATCAAGCTTGTATAATTCGGATCTATACATATCTAGGAACTTTCTCTCTTCATGAAAACTTTGATTATTGTTTTCTAGTGTTAAGAATATAGGTCTGGTAAGATGCCTGTAAGCTCTAGTTTGGTAAATTCCTAATGATAAGTTTCTTATTATATTTTTCATACTCTTATTAGCTGTATTTATAATATATTTACATTTTTTACATTTATATCCCTTATTTTTTCCTAGAGATTTTGTAGGTCCACCACATATGGGACATTTAGGATTGACCAGTTGTAGATCATTTAATTTTAATATTTCAAACCTCTCTAGCTCTATGATCTTTCCATAAGTTATGGATGGCTTTATAGCCCCATAAGCTACTATTTCGTCACCTTCTTTTAATAATTTAGCTGCACTATTTAACTCCCCAGTTTCTTTATACACGAGTAAAATATCATCGTCTGTAGTCCTAATCATTACATCTCCGCCTTCAAGTATCTTTATATTTTTTATTTGTATAACTTTCTTAATTTCTTGGTAGAAACGATTACCAACTTTTTGAAAATGAATATCGGTATTTTGGTTAGTCTTAAAAACAGCGAAGAAATTGATATCTTCATTTGATTCTATTAGTTCCATAGCCTTAATTAGGTGTTCTATGGAGGTTCCTCTAATACCATATAGGATTGGATCATTTCCGTGTGGAGTTATAAGGGGAGAGTCATTTATGTAATCATAATTTGCAAACGTTAGCGGGAACGTCTCCTCATCAACTCTCTTTACCGAATCTTCATTTATCATTCTCTTTTTGAGCCAATTTTCTTTTTTCCTATAAGTAATTAATTCATAGGTGTAATCCCCACTCATTCCTAGCGCTGCAATACTTCCGATAATACCTCTATCTCCTCTAATTTCTATATCGTTTTTCTCTGCGAATTTTTTCGCATAATCTATAGGAATGATATCTAAGATTCCTTTAATATAGAAATCGTATAGTTTTTCGAATAAAGATTTATATTTATCATATTCAATTATTGCTATTCCAGGTCTTCTTCCGTGCTCTAGTGCTAGTGAAACATTTTTAACATATTTAACTGAATATGAAAAAATTATATCTGCTAACTCTTTCTTTGTTCCGTTAAAGTCAACAATAAGTTTTATACTCGCATTACCTCTTGTCTTCCAAGGTATATTGGGGTTTAGTCTGACTAAATAAGGTAAGTCTAATAAAATAGTATTATGGTTTTTATACAAATAGGAGGTCAGAATAACAGAAAAATGTGTAGTGCAACCAAACTTGTAGGAATCGTGGTCGTCAATCCCTATTAGATATTTCATTTCTTTATTACACTTCTTCCCTCCATTATTATCATTGTTAATGTCGATCTTACTTTAGGTATCTTTCGTATCGAATTACTGATGAAATTCTTTAGCTTATCCATATTTTCAGTTTCAACTTTTATTACGATATCATATACCCCATAAACTACATATGCTTCCACGACTTCATTCATGTTTTTTAGCTTTTCGAATACCTCTTCTTCTCCTCCAGCATCTGTATTTATAAGGACTATCGCACTAGCCACTTTTATCCACAGAGTTTTAATTTTATATAGCTATAAGAACTTTGCGACAATTAATGTACTTTTTTTGATTGATTTTGGAAAAGACAAAAGTATATATAAAGATAACCAACAATTCAAATAATTTTAAAAAATAACCCTAAATATTTAATATATAATGATATAGGTGATAAAGGTAAGCTTAGTCTTTTAGAGAAGGACAATAACGATATATTTTAACTAGAGACGAAATTTATAACGTCTAAAGATCTCGATAATAAACTATCACTTTAACACTGTAGAAAGTTTGTATTGTTTTCACTAATATACTAGTAGGGACCCCTAGCATAACCCGGCTTCTGTACTGGGGGATTCGACTAAGCGTACTGCAAGGAGTCAACCCTTTATTCATTCCCCTTTAACTTGCTCCCAAGAGGTCTACCGTTTCAAGTCCCGATACTTTCATCTATCACGTACTACTAGCAATTACTTGCTAGTAGTTCCGTTCATCTATCTAGTATTAAGACTTCGTTTCTGTGTAGTTGCCAGGGATTCTATCCCTACCCCTTTCGGGGTTCTTGCAAGGGTTGGAGGCCGGAGTTTCCTCAGGTTTTATCCCGTTACCCCCGCTAGGGGTCCCATAATTAACTTTCTCGTTATAGCTTTAAAATAGTTTTGTGATCACTATAACGATAATTGTTAATGCTAGACTAGCTCCTATTACAATTTTAGGATTTATCTTGATTTTCTCGTTTTCCTCCTCATAATATCTAATTAATCCTGCCATTGACATTACTGGGACAGTCTCTTTTTTCTTCTTTGATGAAGGCATTATAAACCCCTCTTCCTTGGTTATTTATTCTTTATTCCCCTTATTATTTTTATTGCCTTATCGACGTCTCTTTCAATTATATTTCCAGTAACAATTATATTTGCTCCAGCTTCAACTAATTTTAAAGCGACTTCCACGCTTCTTATTCCACCTCCTATAATTAACGGGATACTGGAAGCCTTTTTGATAAAAGATATCATTTCTGGCCTTATTGGTTCTGGGGCTCCAGATCCGGCCTCGAGGTAAACAAAATCCATTCCTAAATACTCCGCGGCTAAAGTATAGGCAGTTGCTAACTCAAAATTATCATAGGGTATTACTCTGGCCTTGCCTATGTGTGCTGCAGTACCTCCATGTCCTACTATTACATAAGCAGTTGGTATTACCTCCATTTGTAACATTTTTATGATTGGAGCAGCTACTATTTGCGCACCTATCACATAATATATATCGTCAGAGTTTAATAGGGATAAAAATAATAATGCATCAGCCTTCTCAGATAAAAGGTTTATATTGCTAGGGAATATAATCTTCGGTATTTCATAATCGTCAAGTAAGGATATGACAAAATCTAATTTATCTTTAGAAACACCTAATGTGCCTCCAATAAGAAACGCATCGGTTCCAACGTTATATAAGTTCTTAGCAATATATTTAAGTTCTTCACTAGAATTAATTTTAAATGGGTCTAGGAGAGAAAAATGTAATTTCTCATTATCATTTAACTTGTCCATGAGGTATTTCTTCACTTTCCCCTTCAATTTCATTTTCTTCTTCCGTATTTTCATTAGTTCTCTCTTTTATTTGTAATCTTCCCTCCAAGTACATGTCTATGAATTTGGAATAAGCATTTGCCTCATCAAATACAGAGGGTACTTCAATTTCAGTATAAAGACCACAACTTCCACATGTAATTGTTGCAATATTATCTTTTATCTTTACACTAATTGAGACCTTTCCACATCTAGGGCACTCAAATGTTTTCGGTAATTTAGGCTTTACTCTGATAATTTTAGTCCTCTTTCGTCTTTTCCCTCCCATAATCGACCACTATTTATTTTTACCTTTCTTCTTTTTCGTATAAATGTCTTTTGTACTTGAAGACTTTATTGGAAATTCCATTAATATTATATAAATTATTATAAATGCCAATATCAAAATCCCAGATATAAATACTAACTGCACATCGTTCAAAGTCAACTCTCCACATTGCTCAATATTCTTCTCAGTTTTAAAGATTTTCCACAAGTGTATATCTCGGTTAAAATTTCTTTAAAATCCTCTGTATATAACTCAATTTTTGTTAATTGATCCTTCTCTAATGCATATTTTAAACCTAAAGTATGATAGCAAAAGTCATACTTGTTTCTTAAAAGTACATTGAATAAATAAAATGGACAACTACAGTAATTAAGATCAAGGGTGTAATCGTTATTACGTCCAATATAAATAAAAATCGTGAACAAAGTACCTTTAAGAGATAGACTTACAAATCTTCCTTCTTTAACTACTCTTCTAGCTTTCAATAGAAGATGCCTATTTGTTTGATTTGAAGACACTTATACTTCTTTATCCCGTCTAAGGATTAATAATTTATCTAATAATCAGTTTCACTATCGCTAGTCGATTGCTAAATTGTTTAGATCGTGGCAGAATTTCTAGTATCGTTGTTCCATGATTCATTGGAGATAAAAGTTGTCATAACATTATTTCTGACCTCCACTGCCCTAAAGGAGAAGCTTAAGGTTGTGATCTGTTAAAATATTATATAATATCGACTTTTTCGATTAAAATATGATAAAATTTAAAGTTTGGGCCCGCTGGGATTTGAACCCAGGACCTCCGCCGCGTCAGGGCGACGTCCTAACCAGGCTAGACGACGGGCCCTTAATACTAGGTTATTGTTTTCTCTTTTAAACTTTACCTTCTACTAATTGTAAATACTTACATAAAAAGAAGGATGCCAAACTTACGGCTCCTAAATCTTGAGCATCTTCTACTATTCTTACATACTCCCCTAGAGATTGTTCTATTTTGTTAAAACCACTCCCTTCTATTCCAGAAAATATTATCAATATTTTATCATATTTCATAAGAATATTAAAATCAATTTGTTTTTCAGCATTCTGTGATACTAGGAGTGTAATTTCTGGTTTTAATAGATCTATAGCGTCCTTTAGTTCTGGCAGTACCAAAATAGGCTTATTATATTTAAATGCTAGTTTACTAACTTCTGGAACTCCAGATTGCGCAGCTGTCCCACCTAACTTAGTGAGAACTAAATACTTTACGTACTTTATATTAAAGGCTAATTTAGAAAAGTCCAAGAGTCTTTGATTACTAGTTAGGTTATGTAGGCCGAAATATAACTCTTTCATTTAGTATACCCAGAATCTCTTTAGCTATAGCGGTAGATAAGGCTACTGGAACAGATTCACCTACTTGATTATACTGTTCATCTTTGCTTCCTAAAAATACATGATCATCAGGATAACTCATTAGTCTGGCCTGCTCTCTCACAGTTAAGAATCTATCATGGAATGGGTGTATAAATCTAGAATTACCCAAAATTGTAGGTGCTAGATCGAATGGAGAAAGTCTAATATATAGTGGCATACTTTTTCCCTTACTCGCCTTGTACATTGTTAAATACTCTCCGTACCCAATTTTAGAAATTTTCAGAAGTTTTTTCTCGTTAGGCTCGCTTACCTCGTTATTAGGAACGTCTAGTTTGCTATCTAAATCATGAATCGCATCATAAACTGTGACTCTTTTTTGAATTTTAATAGGCAATATTTTAACGTTTGAGATGAATACCCTATTTCGTTTAGATGGGTTACCATAATCTTCAGCATGTAATATATTGAAGAATATATTATTGTATCCAGCTCTTTTAAATTCATTAATTAGAGCATCTCTTAGTGATTGAGTTTCAATAATCGCTGGAACATTTTCCATTACAAAGATTTTCGGTTTTAGTTCATCCACAATCCTTATGAATTCCAGTGTTAAACTCCCTCTTTGATCTAAATATAATCTATCTAAAGGATCTTGCATACGTAAGGGATTAGCTGCAGTATATCCCTCACATGGAGGGCCTCCAATTATTACGTCTATTTCATCCCCTACATTTTTTAAAATCTCTTTTCCACTTATTTGTCTTATATCGTCTTCGATTACTATTGTATTTGGAAAATTTAATGAATATGTTCTAGCTGCAGCGTGATTTATATCTATTGCTAATTTAGGCTCTATTCCTAATTTTTTGAAACCTAATGAAAATCCTCCAGCTCCAGAAAATAGATCAATGACTTTTATTTGCCCCAAAGTTTTGTCTCCTTATCTATCTCTTCCTCTATTTGTCTTATTTTTTGCTCCAAGAATGACTTAATCTTTTCCGTATCATAGTAGGTTAGTTGAGATCCACATTTCAAACATTTAAATTCATTTTCAAACGCTTCCTCAAATGAATATCTACTATTATCTTGTGGACATATGAAGAACGTATTATTTTTCTCATATTCTAATCTTGATTTTAATTTATCCAATATTAACCTTTTTCTATTTAATAGTATCTCATTAATTTGATCTATGTTAGGCTTCCAATAATAAATGAACCATCCGCTATCTTTATCCCTTGTTTTCCTATAACTTACAAAACCTTGCTCCTCCAGCAAATTCAATTTCTTTCTCACATCATTAACCTTTATATTAAGCTGATTCGCTATTTCTTCATCTGTCATTTCAGTCCCTTTTTCTAGTAGCACTCGCAAAACATCAATCACGTCATCTCCCAACAAACTTTTCGCTAGATTAATAAACAAGTCCTCTGCATTAACCATTTCTTATCACCTTCTTGCCAACATTCTGAGGTAATATCTTTATTTTCGCATCTCCAAATTCCATATATAGCTCTCGTCCCTTATAAATTCTGTCTAAAAAAATTGCCAGTGCTGCTACTTCAGAATGTGGCTGATTCCCTATTGCTATGTTGTAATCCACATTACGATAATACCAACCTTCAACTTTTTCTGCTCCTACAATTATTAATAGAGGATATTTTATTTTATCAAGCTTATCTTGAAGATCGTTAATATTAATTCCATACATTGTTAAGTGTATTACCGTACCTCCTTTTTCTTTCCATTCATTTACAATATTCTTGCCGTTTTCGATTTCTTTTACCAAAAAATATGACGATCCACCCCAACTATCTATGACTTTTGATATAGATTTTATCATTTTTTCATCTTTACCTTCGATATAAACACCCTTAGCTCCAAAAGCTCTTGCTACTAAGATTACATGTGTTGTCACTCTTTTATCTCTAGCTGGTCTATGGCCTAACCTTAAAACATATATATCTTTCAACTCAACTGTGTTGTTAGCTGGTATATCCTCTCCCTTAATAATTCAAGATTTGTTCTCTTTAAAGCTGATATAGGTATGACATCGAATATGGGAGAATATAACTCTTTTGATAGCTTTTCTATTAGATTAAGCTTTTTATATAAATCGCCATCAATTTTATCAATTTTATTAAGGGCTACTAGTATAGGCTTACCCGAAACTCCTATTTCTCTTAAAATTTCGAAAGAGGATTGCAAAGTCTCAATTAGTAAATTTTCCGAAAACATAGAATCTATTACAAGAATTAATGCATCTGAGTATTTTGCTTCTGACAGAGTGACGAAGAAAGCATCTACAATTTGTGGTGGAATTCCTCTAATAAATCCTACAGTATCAACTAGCATAATCTTTCTATTATTTATAGAGAGGGCATATCTTTTAGGTGACATTGTGGTAAATAGTTTTGTATCAACTTTCTGTGTTAACCCGGTTAATGAGTTAAATAACGAGGTCTTTCCGGAGTTTGTATATCCTACGATTCCAACAGAAGGAATATTGTTCCTCTTATTAGATTCTATGGATTTTTCTTTAAAGGCCTTTATATTTTCTAATTCCTTCATAAGTTTATTGATTCTTCTTTTATAAAATTTTATTGTAGATTCTACTCCATACGTTCCAGCTCCTAAAGGACCTTGTTGTTCGCCTATTTTTGATTTAGTATACGTTTCCTTTATTATCGGTAGTTCATACTTAAGCCTGGCCAGTTCTATTTGCATTTTTGCTTCTTTTGACCCTGCATGCAATGCAAATATTTCTAAGAGAAGGAGTATTTTGTCTAGGATCTCTTTTCCTTTTAGTTCTTTTCTCAGATTTATAAAGTGTCTGGGCTTAAGTTGTTCGAATACGATTAAAGTGGAAATCTCCTCGTCGTTTTTAATTTGTTGCAGCTTATCATATTGTATATAAAATTTCACATTAGGCGATTTTGGTAATTTGTAAATCCTAACTATCTTGTAGTTAGCCCCCTCAACTAACGCGATTGCCTCTTCCTTAAATTCTTCAGATACAAAAAGAACTGCACTTTTCACTTCTTTCCCTCTTTAATATTAACTACATCCCCTAAGGTTAATTCTGTTTCATCGAATTCTTTCTCGCTTTCTTCATTTTCTAATGGGGTAACTAGCTTAATACCAAGAATTTTCTCTAGCTGTCTGGCTTGAGAGATTGTAGGCTTCAATTTACCACTTTCAAATCTTTTAATGATATTTTCCGATACTTTTAATTTCTGTGCTAATTGTTGTTGTGAGATACCCAATTGTTCTCTAGCATTTTTAATAATCTTGTAATAGTCTGCTACAATTTCTAATTCAGTATCTGCCATTTTAGGCGGTTTAGGAGTGGTTTTCTTTTGTGTTTCACTTTTCTTATTATCCTCTTTTACTATCACTGCATGCTTTCTTATTCTATTGTAACATGAATTACATACAGTAATAATTGAGCCTTCATATGACATAGTTATACCTTTACCATGAATTGGAGATCCACATAATTCACAGTATTCTTCACTATTAGCTTGCATATAGATACCTATTGTAAATACTTGTATTAAACATTTTTAGTCTATGTCAAACAAGTATATATACGAGTTAAATTGTCCGGAGATTTTGACACAATAAGGGATGCTTCTTCTTCAGACGAGGTTCAATTGGTTAGATTATTAGAAGAAAAAATCAAGTCATTACAGATTGAAATTGAAAATCTAAGAAAAGAACTAAATTATTATAAAGCAGAAATGGAAAAAATGTTAAGTCCTCCATTAATTGAGGCAGTTGTATTAGACGTTTTACCAGACGGTAGAGTACTAGTTAGAAGTTCGTCTGGACCAAATTTAGTAGTAAATGTAGCTAGTCATATTGATCAAAAATTAATAAAGCCTGGAGTATCTGTTGCCTTAAATCAAAGAGGATCTACTATATTAGAGGTTTTGCCACAGAAGGAAGATCCAATTGTAAAGACAATGGAAATTGTGGAAAAACCTAACGTAACTTATTCTGAGATAGGTGGATTAGAAGAGCAAATAAAGGAGTTAAGGGAAGTTGTGGAATTACCTTTGAAGAAGCCTGAGATATTTAGAGAGATAGGAGTAGAACCACCAAAGGGAGTTTTATTATATGGTCCGCCAGGTACTGGAAAGACTATGTTGGCAAAAGCAGTAGCTACTGAGAGTAATGCCGTCTTCATTCATGTTGTTGCTTCAGAGTTCGCACAAAAATTTGTGGGGGAAGGTGCTAGGATAGTTAGAGAGTTATTTGAAATGGCTAAAAGAAAGGCACCATCAATAATCTTCATTGATGAAATTGATGCCATAGGTGCTAAGAGAATAGATATAGGAACAAGTGGAGAAAGGGAGATACAGAGAACGTTAATGCAGCTCTTGGCTGAGCTCGATGGATTTAATCCGTTGGATAACGTTAAGATCATTGCAGCTACGAATAGGATAGACATATTGGATCCTGCATTATTGCGACCTGGTAGATTTGATAGGATAATAGAGGTTCCCTTACCAGATTTTAGAGGAAGAACTGAGATATTTAACATATACCTAAAGAAAATGAAAGTCGAGGATAATATAAATCTTGAATTATTGTCGCAGCTTTCAGAAGGATTTAGTGGTGCTGATATTAAGAATGTTTGTGTTGAAGCAGCGTATATGGCAATTAGGGATGGTAGGAATAAGGTTACAATGAAGGATTTAGTTAATGCTATAACCAAGATTAATGTTAAAAGGAATAATATGGAGAGTATGAAAGAGAGGCGAGAGAAGTATAGCTAAGTATAAAGAGTTTTTAAGTGAACCAGTAGAAGCAAGCTATAATGAAATCTCAACCTTACGTTACATTGCTGAATATCAATTCGATTATAATGTTTCTAGATGTTTGTTTCCCGAGGATAAGCATTTTTTAATTCAGAGATCCATAAATACAAAGAAAATCAGAAACGTGTTAACCAGTGGGGGAGAGTTATATTTAGTGTTAAGGGCCCAAGATGTTTTATTTTCCCTTACCTTGTTAAGCGGGAGTGTAATTAAGGGTTGTTCAAAGTTTCCAGAATATAGGGTTGTAATACCCAAGAATTTAGAAGAGTTTATAAAAAATGGAAGAAATGTTTTCTCTAAACATGTAATAGCAGTTGATAAACGAATAAGGGCTGGAGATGAGGTGATAGTTGTAAATGAAAATGACGAGTTAATAGCAATAGGTAAAGCTAAATTATCCGGAGAAGAAATGATGGAGTATAAAAGAGGTATGGCAGTTCACGTGAAAAAGA
This sequence comes from Sulfolobus islandicus Y.N.15.51, assembly GCF_000022485.1. Taxonomy (NCBI): domain Archaea; kingdom Thermoproteati; phylum Thermoproteota; class Thermoprotei; order Sulfolobales; family Sulfolobaceae; genus Saccharolobus; species Saccharolobus islandicus. Next base: position 875,036 of record NC_012623.1, read on the forward strand.
GGTGTACTAGATGAGTAATGTTAAGATAATAATAAAGAAAGACTTAAGTGAGCTAAAAGGTTCTACATTTATAACTGGATTTAGAACTATAGGGGAGGTAGGCTATTTAGCAATAAGACATTTAGCCTTAAAAAGAAAAATGGAAAGAATAGGGTATGTTGTAACTAAATATTATAGAGACGTCACGTTTGTAGATGATTACGGTATCGCAACACCTTTTGATATATTTTATGACAAGGATAAACATTTAGTACTATTACTTAATCATATTTTACCGTTTCAACGTGAGTGGAATGATTTCGCTTCACAAGTTATAAAATGGATTAAGAAATTATCGATTAATAATATACTTCTAGTAGGAGCACTAGATAAAAGGTATAAAGTTGGAAATGAGAGTTTAAAATGGCTAAAAACATCAAAATGCAGTTTGAATTTAGATTACCCTCAATTAGACAAACAATTACTAATGGTAGGTCCATTAGCTTTATTCACTTTACATTCTGAAATTGAAGACTTGCCAGCATTAGTTTTGTTACCATACGCAGATCGTGAAAGGACAGATCCAGTAGCAGCTGCAACTGCAATAGAAGTTTTAAATAAAATGCTTAGCTTAAACGTTAGTGTAGATGAATTATACGAAGAGGCAAAAAGAATAGAAGAGGATTTACAAAAACAAATGGAGTTATTGCAGAAAGAATTATCAAGAGGAAGTGCTGATAGAGTCTATATGTAAACCTAGTTTTTCACAGTTTACTAACTCTACTTTTTGGTAATTTTTACATCTTAAGAACGAAACGATTTTAGTTTTCATGTCTGCTATTACGTCTTCATCTATTTCGTTTGGAATCTCGAATTGAGATAGTGGATAAGAGTCCGAGACCTCTAACGGTATTAAACCAAAAAACGGTATCGCTATAAATATGTCACTACTATTATGATCAGTTATTCTTTCCTTTATACTTTTAATATAATCATAGGCAGTATCGCTTATCGCCTTATCATAGCAATATATAGCTACTTTATCTTTCTTTTGCACATACCTTTCCAAAAATCTCGAGTGACGTATGATTTCTGGCCTATGTAAAGAGTTATTATCAAATAAAAACAAACCTTTTGGATCTCCCCTTATTCTAGGGTCATATTTTTCTAAATAGTCTTTATATTTTATCAATCTTTTGAATGCAGAATATACTGCAGGATGAGAGTAAGCTTTTTCTTGAAGATATTCAAATAGTCTTCCTTCCTTAATTGCTTGTTTAGCTGCTTTGAATTCTTCTAAAATAGTATAAAGGTTATGAATAGCTAATGCTCTTGTTCTTTCTTCCTCATTCATTTCAAGTAAATCTTTAGGTGTGTATTTAGAACATATTGGACAAGAACATGGAAAATATTCTAAATCCTCTAATTTGTATACACGTGTCCTAGTAATATATCTATTATCTCTAGCATATATTATATATGAGGCAGAGTCAAAGCTATCTACTCCTAATGCTACTGCAAATGGAATGATATGAGGTAACCCTCCTCCGAATAAATGAAACGGAATTCCTCTTTTTATGTTAGATTTAGCAGTATAAATCATGTCAATTACGGTATCATACATGTACCGCTCTAAGAGAACTGTTGGACTACCAAGCGCAACCATATTGTATATGTCTTCAAATTTAGATAATCCTTCAGCAGAAGTCTTAACTAGATCAAGATATTTTCCTCCTTGTATCGGATATACCCAAATAATATTGTTATCTTGATTTTTTACTATGATTTTTGATGCTTCTTCTATTCTCTTTAAAGTTTCATATACTGTTATTTTAGCATTTTCATAATCATTTGTATTTCCGGTAGGTAAATCTAATATTACCCCAATGTCCGGTTTTATCTTGAGCTGATAATTCACTATCTCATAATTGGTTATTCCTATATCCCCATACTCTAGAATTTGATATGCTCCCGAATCCGTCATTATGATCATATCTTCAGAGTTTAGCTCCTTATGTATATCATCTTTTATATATTTATTTTTATATAATATATACGAATTTGTGATAAAATTTTTAAATCCCATATTTTTAATCTCATCTATTGATATTTCATCTTTTAATATACTAATTACTGGAAAGAATACTGGAGTTTCTAAGTTACCGCTTCTTGTTTTTAAGATTCCTATTCTTCCTGCCAAATCTTCGTATTTCACTTCAAATACGGTCATAGACCTAATTCCTTTTTCTTTTTATTTATATAATCGTTGTATAGATCGTAAATTCTTTGGGCCATTGGCCCACTTCCTTCTACTCCATTTTGTGATACTTTAATTCTCTCCAGAATTGTCACTACTCCTGTCTCTTCGTAAACTTTTATATCAGCTGGCCTTAAATTTAAGGATTTTTCAACTAATTCTGCAAACTCTCTTGGCTCAAATAGAGGAGGATTCTTAATTATTATCTCAGAAATTATATTTCCATTTATCATTAACTTATAGAAAGTGTTATTATTATCATCTTTAACATTTGTTAAACTAATAATAAATGGCGAAAGTTCATATGCATAAAGTTGACCAGTATACGTTTTTCCATTAGTTGTTTTTACAATAATAGTCTTATCTATTAGGTTATTCAATTCGCTCGAGATTCTTCTTCCACTACTCATATTATAGTCCCCAATAACGTTAATAAATTAAAACTTAAATAGTAATATGATGGAATCAAAGGCACAAGAAATAATTCTAAGTTGTGAAATAAATAGTATTGAAAGAGGTAGCCTAAAGAATTTATCCATAATACACATGTCTTGCAACGACTTTAATATAAGTTTTGATATAATTGATAATATCAATATATTTAGCCAAAAAGAAAAAGTGAAGGCTATCATTTCTAAAAATAGGCTATCATATACTAATGATGACTTCTGTGGACACGGCTATATAGTTACTGAGCTCAAAGATTCTTCTTCAAACAACGGAAATAGATATACAACGATAATTTCATTATTTGGATTGCTAGTAAAGATAATAAGCAATAAAGAAAGCTTTCTTAAAACACATCAATTAAATGTTATGGATCATATTTACTTCTGTGTGAAGAAAAATACTTAGTATGGGATGAATTTGTTTTCATAGTTTCCTTTCTTATCCATTATCGCTAAATCTATTCCATCTCCCGATGTGATATCACGTTCTATAGATGCTTTTATCGCCTTTGTTATTAATTGTGCTGCTATGTCTAAATTCATATTAGGATCATATTCAGATTCAAGAACTCCTATAGCGATCCTGGCTCCCGATCCCACTGCAGCGTAGTTATCTTCAATTAATGAACCTATAGGGTCTAATACATAAAGTTGTGGTCCTTTTTCATCCACTCCACCGAATAGAATCTCTGAAATGAACGGCATTACTTTATACTGATATAGTATTACTGAAAGTAATTTAGCTGCAGCGTGAACAGAAATTGGTTTACCAGTTGAAATCTCATAGTACTTTATTTCTACATTCATTATTCTCGTCAAAGTCTGTAAGTCGCCATATATTCCGGCCCCCGCCATGAGAAATTTACCTATTTTATGTACTTTCTTCGCTTGTTTACTTAGTACATAACCACCATAGCTTAATCGTCTTTCAGAAGCTAATACAATTCCATCATTTACCTTTAAACCAATAGCAGTTGCAGGCAATTCTTCCATGTTAGTTTACCCATAAATATACTTCTAAATGCCATTTATAACGTTTGTTTTATTGCATCTTCAATGTTCTCTAGTGGAACGGAAATCTGTTTTCGTGTAATTAAATTTCTAACAGTTATCATATTTTTCTCCAATTCTTGCTTACCTATTATTATCGCGACTTTAAATCCTTGTGAGGCGTAGTAAGGTAATAGCTTTGAAAGAGGCTGATCTTTAGTGTTTATTACTACCTTATATTCTTCTTTTCTTAATATCCTCGATACCATAAACATGGATGGAATTGTATCTTCTGACATGCCTATTACTATTACATTTACTGGTTCTTCAACTTTCAAGTCTTTAATTACTAATAAAGTTCTCTCAACTCCTATTGCAAATCCTATTGCAGGTGAGGGTAAGCCACCATAAAGTTCTATAAGTTTATCATATCTACCTCCTCCGGCAATACTAAACTGTACCGAGGGATGAAGAACCTCAAATATTAATCCAGTATAATATGCCAATCCTCTTACAAAACCTAAGTCAATCTTAAATTTTATATTTAAGTCGCTTAGAATCCTAGACAATCGAAATAGATATAAAAATTCACTTTTAATATCTAGTCTTGAAACTTCCTCTAATTCAGCTAGGGACTCTATATCTTCTAGCTTTGTATCCTTCTTAGTTAGAATCTTATAAAAAAAGTCTATTATATCTTTATTCTTTAGGTTTTTTTCAAGGATATCTAGAGCTTCGTTAATCTTGTTCTTATCTATTAGATGCAAGATGTGCTCTTGTAAATTATCTTCAATATTATATTTGTCCATTATTTTTCTAAATATGCCAATATTATTTATTTTAATAGTTATATCATTAGAAAGATTAAGCTTATCATAAAAATTATATAACAAGTCTAGTACTTCTAGATCAGCTAAGATAGAAGAATCACCTATCATCTCTATTCCAGCTTGTCTAAATTCTCTATATCTGCCATATTGCGGTTCATCATATCTATAAACGGTACCAAAGTAGAATAGTCTTATCGGCTTGGGTGAACTCTGTAAGTTTTGTATATAAGCTCTTGCTACACTTGGTGTTATTTCAGGCCTTAATGATAACTCTCTATCTGCCTTATCCTTAAACACATACATGGTTTCCCTTAACTCCTCCCCGCCCTTCAACGCAAACAGTTTAAATTCTTCTACTACTGGAGTTATAATTTCAGAATATCCATATTTTATTGCTAAGTCTCTGAAGGTAGATTCTAAATATCTAATTTTTTCTGCGTCGATTCCAATATAGTCTTTCATACCTCTTACTGTTTCAAATTTTGTCATGTTAAGTCACTTTGACATTTTTATCTCAGATATTGTGCAATATGTTACATCTCCATATTTATCAACAATTGAAAGATAAAGTTCTAAATTCATTGATTTCGACTGATGTAGTTTATCTAATATTTTCTTAAAACTTACCTTTTCATTTTCATCTACTATTAAAACCATAGCAGTATATTTTCCATTTTCCTTGTCCTTTATTATAAGCGATTGTTCATCTATACCGTCAATTGTAACTCTTCCTCTCTGCTTTAAGTCAACAAATACATCAACTTTATCCCAATTTACAAGATAAATGATCTCACTAGGTAACTGTTTAGATGAGCTTAATGCTAAATATATCTTCTCTAAAGTAGTTTCAGCTTTCTCAGACATTATAGTCACATTATCAAAAATAAGTATATTCCCCATAAAAGTTATTGTTTTCATATGGAATGTCCTGTATGTGGTTCAAACGAAATAGTTTGGGATAATAAGAACGGGGAAGTTGTATGTAGTAATTGTGGTATAATTATTGATAATATTTACTATAGTGGGCGAAATGAATCAGAGAGTACAGAGACAATCATAATAAGCAATAAGTTCTATAAAGATGATATCTTAATTAAAGAATTAAGAATTAAGACTTTCTTAAAGAAGAATCGTATTGAAAACAAGAAAACAGATCAATATGAAATTATCTTAAGATCTATGTTACTTGATGCTCAATATAAAAAAATATATAAAGTGTTATATGACGAGGGTATTTTGAGTGGTTTAAAAGCTAAAAGTAAACTAGGTCTTCTAATTTATTTTAGATTTGCATTAAATGATCGATATTTGCATCAATTGAAAGAATTTGGTATAAAAAATGAAAATCTTAGAAAAAGACTTAAAAGAATTAGTAGGAAACGTTTAACATTAATTTTCGATAAACTCAACGAAGAAAGTGATCGGATCTGATTTGAGTAAAATTTTTATATAACCTTTTTTTAAGACAGAGTGGAAGGTGCGTAAAATGGCAACAGCTACAGTTGCAACTACACCCGAAGGTATACCTGTAATAATTTTAAAAGAGGGATCAAGTAGAACATATGGAAAAGAAGCTTTAAGGGCTAATATTGCTGCAGTGAAAGCAATTGAAGAGGCATTAAAAAGCACCTATGGTCCACGTGGAATGGACAAGATGCTTGTTGATAGTTTAGGAGATATTACAATAACAAATGATGGAGCTACTATTCTTGATAAAATGGATTTACAACACCCAACAGGTAAGCTTTTAGTTCAGATAGCTAAAGGACAAGACGAGGAAACAGCTGATGGCACTAAAACTGCTGTAATTCTAGCTGGAGAATTAGCTAAAAAAGCAGAAGATCTTTTATATAAGGAGATTCATCCAACAATAATTGTAAGCGGATATAAGAAGGCAGAAGAGATTGCATTAAAGACCATCCAAGATATAGCACAACCGGTCAGCATAAATGATACTGACGTACTTAGGAAAGTAGCATTAACATCCTTAGGCAGTAAGGCAGTAGCAGGTGCACGAGAGTATTTGGCTGACCTTGTGGTTAAAGCAGTGGCACAAGTAGCAGAATTAAGAGGAGATAAGTGGTATGTTGATCTAGATAATGTACAAATAGTTAAAAAACATGGTGGTAGCATTAATGATACTCAATTAGTATACGGCATAGTAGTTGATAAGGAAGTTGTACATCCGGGCATGCCAAAGAGGATTGAAAATGCTAAGATAGCGCTTTTAGACGCTTCATTAGAAGTTGAGAAACCCGAATTGGATGCAGAAATAAGAATTAACGATCCAACACAGATGCACAAATTCTTAGAAGAAGAAGAAAACATATTGAAAGAAAAAGTAGATAAGATTGCAGCTACTGGTGCTAACGTTGTAATATGCCAGAAAGGTATCGATGAAGTTGCACAACACTATTTAGCTAAGAAAGGTATATTAGCTGTTAGGAGAGCCAAGAAGAGTGATTTAGAGAAATTAGCTAGAGCTACCGGAGGTAGAGTCATATCAAATATTGATGAATTAACTTCACAAGATCTAGGTTATGCCGCATTAGTGGAAGAGAGAAAAGTAGGAGAGGATAAGATGGTATTCGTAGAAGGTGCAAAGAATCCAAAATCAGTTAGTATACTAATAAGAGGAGGATTAGAGAGAGTAGTAGATGAGACTGAAAGAGCTCTTAGGGACGCTTTAGGTACAGTGGCAGATGTAATAAGGGATGGTAGAGCAGTAGCTGGTGGTGGAGCTGTTGAGATAGAGATAGCTAAGAGATTAAGAAAGTATGCCCCACAAGTTGGTGGCAAAGAGCAATTAGCAATTGAAGCATATGCTAATGCAATAGAAGGACTTATCATGATATTGGCGGAAAATGCAGGATTAGATCCTATAGACAAATTAATGCAATTAAGAAGCCTTCACGAGAATGAGACCAATAAATGGTATGGACTTAATTTATTTACTGGAAATCCAGAGGATATGTGGAAATTAGGTGTTATTGAACCGGCATTAGTGAAAATGAATGCAATTAAGGCTGCAACAGAAGCAGTAGCATTAGTGTTAAGAATAGACGATATTGTAGCAGCTGGAAAGAAGGGTGGAAGTGAGCCAGGCGGTAAGAAAGAGAAAGAAGAAAAGTCCTCTGAAGACTAAGACATTTTTTTAATTTTAATTATTATAGGAACTTTTAGATTTGGCGCGCTTATTACTGCCTCGCCTACGTCTAGTTTATCTAAACTTTGTGTAAGCCTTTCATCAAGTGATAACGTATCTCTAATAGCCTTCTTATCAATATCAGATTTTATTGAATGAATAATCTTGATATTTGTATTTTTTAACACATTCTGTGAAAGTAGTGAAGGCGATTGTGTAATAAAGCATAGGCCTATATTATATTTTCTGATCTCAGAGGCTAATCTATCTATAAATTCATTTCCTTCCTTATTGAAATAATTTTGAGCTTCATCTAGAATGACAAGAGTCTGTTGAGTTATCTTATATCTTATATAACTTTCCACTATAAGTTTTATTAGGAATAATGAATACAATTTCCTAAGTTTAAGATTCGAAATAAATCCTAAGTTTATGACTGTAGAAGTCATCAAATAGTCTGGGAACTCATTAAGGGAAATTTCATCTATAGTAGAAAATAATTTTGAAGCAGTCGGTATAAATAAGATAAATATTTTTCTAAGCAACGCATATTTTACGTCTCTCATCCAGTATGAGGTATCCTCAATATTATTAATAACTTCTAATAACTGATTAATTGAGAATTTTCTATAACTTTTTAGTTTTAATAATATAGTATAAAGTAAAAATCGTTGTGGATCTGTTAATTGTAAAACATCTCCAATAATATCTACTGTATCCTCTACGTCCAGATCTATCAAGTGCAACGGATTTATTTTTACTATAGTTTCCTCATCATAAACTCTAAAATCGTTTTTAAGGAATTGAGCATATTCACCATGCCAATCTAATATAATCACCTTAACACCTTTGGTGTGTAATTGAGAAGCTAAAAGTATCGCCGTATTTGTCTTTCCAGATCCAGTACTCCCAAATATGCCTATATGTCTTGTTATGTCCTTTACTCTTATACCTACCTTTGATGTTACTGTTCCATTAGTAGCCTCTCCTATCTCTACGTCAAAATCCTCAGATACAATATTATTAGAGTTAATAGGATTGGTGTAGGTTATCTCTGACACCGTTAAAAAAGGGTAGTTCCCAAAGGTCATTGGAATTGGAAGTACGTTTTTTGATGGTTGAATAACTTTAAACTCTAAATGCGGAGCTATGGCTTTTGCTAGCACCAATAAATTATTTACTTCTTCCATAAAACTATCTAGTCTTGTATCAGCAGAATTCTCTAATATCTTATAAATTATAATTGAAGAACCTAGTTTATTTTTTTCTACTATAGTGAATATTGTGAACTTAAATTCAGAATCTTTTCTGGCTATCGCATTTATAAAGTCTTTAAGTTCTTTTTCTATATCGTTTTTATTCGAAGTTGGTTCAATTTTACCTGTTATTTTCATAGCAACACCGCAAACGCAAGTATTGTCGTAAACGATTTGGAAGATTCCATTTTTTAGAATATATTTATTTATATGTAATTTTAAAGAATTTCTAAAAATAAACGAAATAATTATCACTATTATAATTGGTACCATGAAAAACACTAAGTTAATATTAATTAAATTATGAAACAGAATACCAATTCCCAGAACTATGAGTAATATAGGAACCCAAAGATTTTTATTCATCTTGTAACGAGTTTTATGATTATTAACTACAGCGAGTCGATTAAAAGTAATGCGTTCTTAGTTAAAATTAATCTTTCTTTATTTCCTACAATTTGATATGGTAAGTAGTCTTCTTTAGTACTAACAGCCTTTTTACATTCTATTAAATACAACTCATTCACCTTACCGATTTCACTTCTAATGTAATCTAATGCATCCTTTATTTGTTCATATGGTAATAGGAGAAGTAAGAAAAACATAGTTGGACTCTTTATCTTATTTCTAGTTGTATTATAGTTGAAGTATAAAAAGCAAGCTTGTCTTAGCACCCCTTCAAACGGTACGATAGGTAAGACTTGACTAACATAATTATTGTCGTTTTTAATTAAGTTATTAACTTTAGCAACGTCTATCTTATCTAACTTACTTACTTGAACCTTCGATATCTCTAACCACCATGATTTATGGGTATTATCTCAATGATATCATTTTCATTTAAAAATTGATCATTATATAATCTCCAGTCTTTTCCATTTATTAATATTAGAATTCCAGATTTTATTTGATTATTATGGTTCAATATTAGATGCTTCTCGCCATCTATCTTCAGTAATACATTGAAAAGTTCTTTATCACTGACGTCTATTTCTCTGCAATTAAGTTGAGAAACTAGTGGTCCCTTTAATATCACTTTCGGCATTCTAGATCTCTTCTGATATTTCCTCCTTCTCTTCAGTTGGAGAAGTCTCTTTTTCTTTCATGATTTTATAATACCTTGTAAGATATCCCGCTATTCTGTTCCTCACTTTCTTTGACTTTACATCAACATACCTAACAACTATTTGTTTATTTGTATTATAATCATCTTTTATTTCATCTTTATATTGGTTATATATCTCCTTTACTATTCTTTTTATATCTTTAGTGTATATATTACCCATTTGAATCACCTTATTCATGCGAACTTTCGTGTGAATATACGCTTGGTTTAGTTTTATACATATCTGTCTCTTTCTTAAATCTATTCTTTAACTTCTCTATTACTAATGGGAGTGTGGTGTACTCCATTTCTTGTGGCTCTAATCTATGAGGCATAAATGGGCCATGTTTCCTAATGTAATCTGCAATTATTACAGCTGTTCTCCTTACCTCATCAAATGCAGGATCATCAAATAAATCAGTAGGCCCTACTAGTTTCCCATTTTTGATGTTAAATCCTAAACCTACTAACCTAGGAGGACCATCGAACCTTGTGGCTCTCGCATCCTTTTGTGATACTGGCATAAGAGGTCCATAGTGACTACCTCTCATCCACCCCGGTACCAAATAAGGTACTGTAAATGCTTCTAAGATTTCTCCTAACGCAGGCAAACCGTGTTGAGCTCTTACTACCATAACTGGATCGTCTTTGCCTACGTATTTGCCAGCTATTAGATTCAATCTTTCTACAGAAACAACTGAGGCTTGTAAATTATCGGCCTTTCTATAAACTCTTCTAACAATGTATCTGCTAGGGGTTCCTATTAACGCAAGTAGATCGTAAGTCTCTTCTGGTGTGTTTAAAATTATTGACTCTCCTTCATATACATCTAAAACTTCAAATTTATATCCTTCATGCATGGTTGGATCTATTACTAGCCCAGCAGTATTGAATGGGTCTGCAAATATTTTATATAATGGTAGATTATATGCACCAGGCTCAGTCTTATCAGCCATAAAAATAACCACTGGTTCAGCAGGTCTCTCCTCAAATTCCATTTCAGCAATTCCAGGACCCATTCCTCTAAGATTTCCAGAAAAGGAATCTGAAAGCAAATCTTGCCCTGCAGCATATAATCCTAAATCCTTAGCTACTTTCGCAGCTTCTTTAAAGGCATTCCAGGCTGTTTCATGAACTTTAGTATCTAGTTCTCCTCTATTATGAGTCATTATTAATTGTAAATCGTCTCCAACATAAGTTATGTAATAATCGGAAATTACGTTATTCCTTTTAGCTTCTGCTAATATCTTATTAGCTGCAGCTATAGTATCAGGGTGAACAACATGATGTCCAGCTAGGCTTCCTATATCGGCTTTGATCACACTAAGTGTAGTTTTCATAATTTAATTTAGATATACATAACTAAAAATCTTACTGGGTAGAAAGAACCATGGAGTAATACTCTCCTCTTTCTTTCTGGACCCTATCTAAGTAACTTCCGATTTTATTTACTCTAGGTCTTCCAGTCTCAGCATCTCTTCTGAACGTTACCTCTAATTCTCTCAAAAATTCGTTCATTCCCGTTTTTAGTGTTACTGGAGATGTAGCAAATCCAGCTTTCTCTGGCTCTCCTTTGAAAACAATAATTCTATCCGCTATATAGTCATGTATTGAAAGATCATGATCTATGATAAAGGTTACTGCTTTTCTCTCTCTCACAACTCTCTTTATAGCTTTAGCAACGATATACCTCTCTTCGACATCAAGATAAGAAGAAGGTTCATCTAAAACATAAAGATCAGCCTCTTTCGCTAAAGTCGCTGCTATATACAATTTCTGTAACTCACCTCCACTTAGATCATTCACATTAGACTCTAGTAACCTATGTAAGTTAAGTCTCTTAGTTACTTCTTCGAAGAACCATGATGACGTAGAAAGTGTATCTTTGCTTACGTTTTCTAAGTACTGTTGAACAGTTCCATCGTAATTAGGTAAAATTCGTTGTGGTTTATAAGATAATATTTGTTTTTCAGGAGTTACAGAGCCTTCATCTGCTGAAATTTCACCAACTAATATTCTTGCAAAAGTTGTCTTTCCTATCCCGTTTGGTCCTAAAATTCCGATTATTTCTCCCTCTTTAGCCTCTCCTTCATTTACTACTAGCTGAAAATCACCTAACTTCTTGATTATCTTAGTCCATTTCATTTTTGTTTTTAGATCTTTAGAGAGATCTAAATCACTAATCTCTTTTAGCATAAACCTTATTTCGTCTGGTCTTATTTTCATATTTTCCGCTGGTAAATATCCTTTTAGAAAATTATTTATGCCAACTCTCGCTGCATAAGATTTTGATACCCTTCCATATACTGAACTTTCTCCATAAATTATGTGTATCAGATCTGTAAGATAATCTAAAACTATCAAGTCATGATCAACAACCATAACATATTTATTCTTTAATAATTCTCTAATTGCTTTAGCCATATTCATTCTTTCCCTAACATCTAGATAAAAGGAAGGTTCGTCAAATATATATATATCTGCTTCTCTTAATAGTGAAACAGCTATTAATAATCGTTGAAGACCTCCTCCAGAAAGTACATTAGCATCCTTATTCCAAAGATTAGCCATATTTAGAAGTTCTTTAACTTCATCTTTTTTCCCTCTTTCGTCTATCTTTGTCAAAATTTCGTTTACTGTACCTTTAAGGAATTTTGAAGCGTACTCAACGTATTGAATCTTATGTATTATTTTTAGCCCATTATTATATAATTCCTTAAAATAATTATATAATTCCTTACCTCTAAACTTTTTTAATACTTCATCCTTACCTAATTTGGAATTAGGATCACCAAAATTCGGAATTAATTCACCAGCCACTATTTTAAGCACTGTAGTTTTCCCTACTCCATTCTTTCCTAATACTCCTAATATCGTATTATTTTTAGGCGTTGGTAAGCCAAACAATTTAAATCCATTTACTTTGTATCTGTGTATAACCTCCCCTTCCAACTCGTCTGGCAAGTTTACAATCGATATCGCTTCGTATGGACATTTCTTCACACATATTCCACAACCTATACAGGTTTCTTCATAAATTACTGGTTTCCCTTTAACAATGTCCGATAGTTCTATTGCTTTTCCTCCAGATCTGTCAACAGGACAGAAGTTTATACATTCTAAGTTACATTTATCTGGCTTACAAAAGTCATAATTTATTACGGCAACTTTCACGAACACTCACCTACTATGTAAAAATATACTTGTTGTTAGAATACTCACATCCTATAAAATTACCCTCTATGTCATTTAATAAATCTTCCTCTACTTTTAATATTTTTCCTAATTTCAATCCTTCTCGAGAGATGACTGTAATAAGAAAACCCTTAATACAAAAACATTCTAACTTTTCTCTAAAAGGTCAAACTATAATTGATGAGAATTTCGAGATCATTCATGAAGCTAAGAGAACCCCTTATATATGGATATGAAACTTGCCTTATAATTTAAGAAGGTTTAGTGGCGTTAACACCTAAGAAGGCGAAGTTTTCTTCCTTACACCTTGCAGCTATACTATGCCTAACAGTTTAAAATATCGTATGAGGCATATTTATGTTGGACCCGTAGCTCAGCCAGGATAGAGCACTGGCCTCCGGAGCCGGTGGTCCCGGGTTCAAATCCCGGCGGGTCCGCATACTACATTTTTTGGGTTCAGATTAAGATTTGTAAATCTTTATTAAAAAGATAATTTAATGTTAAATAATGGGATAGTGTCGTCGTTAAGCTACAAATTCTGGGATTAACCTTCTCTCCCATAAGACTAGGGCTATGGAGTACATCATGGTGCGAATGCTCCTATTTACTGCCTTCGTTGCTCTCTTGAATCTAATTAGCCTATCCCTTAATGAGGAATGAAAGGACTCGTTCGGGTTAACTGGCGAGACAACCGTGTGGTCTTTCAACCAGAAGTACAAGTTATAATCATCGCTCACCCATCTACCCTCGTCAGGCAAATACTTTTTGACCTCAAGGAAAGTACTCTCATCCCTATCCCCCACAGAGTAAATGAGGTAAACTCCCAGCTTCGTGTACACGTAACAAGTGAAAACCCACTTGTAAAAAGCCCTAGCATTCTTGTACAAGTAAGTCCACATCTCATCAACAACCTTAGCAACAACCTTACCCTTGACCAGCTCCTTAGCCCTACCCCACAACTCAACCAACTTCTCATGCTTTTTCCTACCATAACGCTTAATCCAAGTGAAAACAGTACCAAGAGGTACGTTAAGCACCCTAGAAATAGCCCTCATACTCATACCATTAGCATACATTCTCAAAGCCTCCTCCCTCAACTTCCTAGAATGATGATGATAACTAGCATCACCCAAGAAGTACTTACCACAATCCCTACACAAAAACTTCTGCCTACCCAAAGGCCTACCACACTTAACAACATGATGACTACCACAAGAGGGACAAGAAACGTCTTGCCTAAATACAGGCTTCCTACCCATAAGTAATACTCGTTATACAAATATAAATAACTTAACGACGACACTACCAATAATGGTACACTCTCTACTCTCTAAGTTTTATGAGAAATTCACGATTGCCCATTATACCATAAATAGCTAAGCTTATCACAGTTTTTATTAAAATCTTTATATATTGCGACTAAAAATAAAATATTAAGTAAAAACTATTTCAACTTAACTCTACTCCTTTGGTTTCTGGTATTAAAAGTAGAGTTATAATACACGATACTAGTGCAATTGTTGAGTATACTGCTAGTAATGCAGGGAGTCCAAATTTGGCTAATAGCAGAGGAAATGCTGTAATACTAAAAGCTGCGGCTAGTCTATCTGCTGCCACACTAATAGCTTGGCTGGTCCCCCTAACTTTGGTTGGAACTAACTCTGAAGTTAGCATTGCTGACCCTATTATAGATGCGGGTCCAATTGCTGATGATAAATAGTTCATAAGATAAAATAATAGACCCAACAATGCCGCCTCTCCGGTTAAACTTTCTGCTGCTTTTAACGGATTACTTATATGTATGCTAAGTCCAAAGTAATACGGATTCATGAGAAGCATTGTATACATGAAAAGCCAAAACGCAACACCAGCATAACCTATCACAATTAATGGTTTTCTTCCTATTTTGTCCACTAGATAAATGCTTATTATCTGACCCGGTAAACCTGCAAGAAACTGTGCCAAATATGTGAATTCTATGGGATTTAGGCCTAAGTTTCCCGCTATGGTTATTGGCCCGTAGATCGCAAACGTAGAGGAATATATATCGTAAAGAAGCCAGAGTATAGAAGATATAATTGTAATTCCTATAGCTGATATGAATCTTTTTGAGAATGGAACTTCATCTAAAGAAATTGTAATTTTACTTTTTATTTCGTTTTCCAACTTTTTTAATTCTTCTCGCTTTGGTTTAATTCTAGTCAAGAATTTATATGTTTCAGGGAGTTTTCTCCTTAGGTAAAATACAGAAACTGCTGGGAGGATTCCCATAAACAATACTATTCTCCATATGAGATCATTCCCTATGTTAATTAACAGCAAGATTTGTTCGATAAATGCTGCGGCAACTGCACCCATTCCCCAAAGTACTGCAAATGTTATTATCATTCGTTTTCCTCTATTTTTGGGATTTGAATTCTCTGCAGTAATTATAGGAGAAAGAACATAATCTGCTCCAATTCCAAAACCTAAGATTATTCTAGACATAGCTAACTCTGTAAAATTCGTTGATATCGACTGAAATAGTATTCCTAGACTCATTAAAGCTACATCGAGACCATAGATGAACTTTCTTCCTAGTTTATCTGATAAAAAGCCTAATAGAATTGCAGAAACTGCTGCACCATAATACGCACTAGCTATAACTATTCCTTCCTCAAGCCCATTTAATAAAAATTCCTTTTGTATATAATAGAAAACTAAAGAGATCGCGTAAAGTTCATACCCATCAGTAAATACTCCCATACCCGCTGTCAAGACGCTCTTGAATTCTAATGTGGAAAAATTCGTTTTATTATAGTCCATTTCGTGTTGTATGTATTTTGTTGAGATTATAAGAGTATCTAGAATTAGTATATACCAAGTGATAATATGTGCGGACCCGCCGGGATTTGAACCCGGGACCGCCGGCTATCCCCCTTAGACGCTAGAAGGCCGGCGCTCCGTCCTGGCTGAGCTACGGGTCCAACATAAAATGAGAATTCAATAAAATAAGATTTTCTCATTCTTTTATTCGTACTCTCTCCATACTTTACCACATTTTGTGCACTTATAAAATCTAGTTGGTGGCTCATCTGCCCTTCTAGTTTGCAATATCCAGAAGTAGGCTTCGTCATTTTTACATGAAGGACATAGAACACCTTTTATTTTTTGAGCCCCACTGGGCATTTCCTCCTCCTCTAATATTAACGTTTTTTCTTTAATACTGTGTTTTACTTTGCTTGTCACTACTATTGTTGTCTCTGGAACCTCCTCTTCATAACCACATTTCGTGCATCTATATATGTTCTTACCATTGGATTTCTTTGGGACCATCATAGAGTTACATTTGGGACAGAACTTCATTAATACCACGCTACAAGCTTAACCATTTACTTTATCTATATTTAACTTTTCTGATAGTTTCTTTATGAGATTTTCACATATTTTCTCTGGTTCTTGTTCTTTAAAGTTTTCACCAATTCCGATATTAGAATATCTGATTTCATCAATTATGGAAGATGTAGCTATTTGCTTAATTAGATTCTCCTCATTTATATCTAAAAATAGCTTTTCTAAGAAATTACCCCTAAATATACATATTGCATACAAACAATCGACTTTAACTAATATTGCTATCCTTGTCTCCTTTTTCACTTACTTAATCCCTTTATTTCGTCTATATAATGTGAGGCCATTACTCTTACAGTTTCGATAGCTTTTAGTAAAGCATCTTTAGGAGCTATTGAACCATCAGTTAGTATTTTAACTATTATTTTATCAGTTAGGGGATGCGGTTGATAATATGAAGCAAAACTTACACCACTAATTTTCCTCAAGGTACCCGCAATTAAGTTACCTAACGTATGATCTTCCCCTTCTATCTCTAATTCTAAGTAATTTCTTTCACTTTTTAGTATTTTAATTTCCACCTTTCTTCACCATATAAGATCCTATTTTTCGTTGTTCAATATTTCCGCATCTCTGACATTTTAAATTATTTTCGTCTTGCTTGATCAATAAGTATCCACATCTTGAGCATCTAGCATAAATAACTCCAAGATCTTTCATCTTAATAGTTAAAGCTAAAGGAAAAGTGTATGAAAGTAATTTAGCTTTAATTAAGTCTCCGATTTTTATAGCATCTGTTATACTATTAAGTTTTTTATTACTTATTTGAGAGATATGTAAGTAAGCCGAAATTGATGACGCAAGACTTTTCTCCTCGATACCTACTATTGAAACTAGTGCTGAATCTTCTTTAATAGAATTTACAATACCGATCACGTATTTAGCCTTCTTTAAGTGTTGAAGTATGATTTTCTTAAATCCCAGTACGTTACTTTTCCTATTTAGCATATCATAAAAGATTTTTCCTACAACCGCAGCTCTAACTATACCATTTTGTTCATACGTACCGTCGCCAGCTATAAATTCTTCAATCACTGCTAGCTCTTCTCCGGGTAAGGTTAATTCACCTTGAACTCTCATTTACTTCACCATGGGAAAATATAGGGTTCCAGACTATTATTTATGATCATTTTGGCCTCTCCAGGTGTTAACACTGGCTTTTCATAGTTATATAGATCATCTATGGGCAATCTAGGGCAAGATGTAACTAAAAATACATCTATATAGCTTCTATCTAGATTTCTAAGTACATCTTGTGTTAACACTTTATTTGTTACTATAAAAACATCATAGCCTTTTTTAGTTAGCTCATCATAGAAGTATTTTATCATATTTGGTCTATTTTGCCCAACCTTAACACCTTGTATAATTACCCAAGTGCGTTTATCCATTGCTTGTAGGATTTTACCATATCTAACTTTTAGTATCTTCCTAACCTCGTTTGTTATATCCTCACTTTTCTGTAAATACGGATCAAGTTTTATAGTCGGTTTATTTGTAGCTAATCCTAAACCTAAAGCATGAAATAGTCCACCTGATACAATAACATATGTATCTGCTTCTACTTCGGCTGCTTTGTAGTCACAGCCTAAAATTTGACCATTAAACATAAATCTATTAGATGGCTTGCCTATGACTACATCGTATCCCTTATCTTCTAAGAAAGACTTAATTTTGGACACTAATCTTACGTGCTGTAAGGTTGCTGTTAATGAGATTTTTCTTCCATTATATTTACTGATATCATTTTCTAAAGATTGAAGAACACTTTCAGAAATATTCAAATTACTTTCAGCATTAATAAATATCGTAGGAAACTTAGGATAGTACCACGTATAAGGGGTATGACCGAAATGAATTATTAGGTCAGCATTTACTTGTTGGGCTTCATCCTCAGCTATGTCACAAGCCCCCCAACTAGGTTCACCAGATATTATAAAATCAACGTTAGGTAGCTTTTCCTTTAACTTCTTTACTATATCTATAGAAAAATACTTCAATCCTTCGGGAAATTGTAAAAGAACCCGTTTTGCGTCCTTTTCACGTATTTCCTTCACTACACGTTCTTCTTCAAAATTATAGCTCAACTTTGAACCTCCTGTCTTATGGGCCTTAATGGAATGATCTCAATTCTAGTACGCAAAGGTAACTTCTTTGATGCTATCTTTAACGCCTCTTTTGCAAAGTCTAGATGTTCCTTCTTAACTTTTACTACAATTAAAATTTCTCCTAATTTTTCAATCCTAGCAGCAGTACCAATTGGTGTACCAAAAGACAATCTCATTCCGTCCTGTAATCTATCAGCTCCAGCAAACGCCATCATTTTATTCTCTCTTAATACATGATGGGGGTACTTTAAGATCCACATAAAGAACGAAGTTTCACTTCCAGTTCTCTTAGTTAATGTCTTTAGAGTAATAGTCCTAACAGCTTCCAAAGCATTATGCCTTATTTGCCCTATCTCAGTAGTAATTAACCTAACTTCATAGTCATAATCTCCATTTGGATTTCCAGATGTAAATTTAGTTATCTTTGGTTGTGGAATACCAGGGATGTATTCTTTCCTGGTATATGCAGGACCGGAGAAATGTCTATAACATCTTCCAGGTCGTAGTGGCATTTAACCTCACGATATAGACTTTTGTATTAAAGACTAAATATTTAACTTATAGCATCAAATGACGATTGAAGTGCCTTTATATGCGCTAATATCTCGTCCGCAGTATTTCTGACTGTCATTAAGTCATTTGGCTTTGTAATTCTCATCTTTATTACAATCTCTAACTCTTTGCCTTCAACCTTGGTTTGAATTGACATTCCTTCTGGTAAATTTACATTATCAACGTTTAAACTTCTTATAATTAGTTCTGCATCTTCATGTTCCGATAAGATTCTTAATTCTATCATCAATTTTAATCAACCCTTCTTTCTTTATTGATGGGATAAAAAATCTACTAGTGTAAAGCTTATCATTATCTTTTATTACTATCATTTTATCTCTCCTTATCTTTTGTAATTGTAACAATATTATTTGCACCAAAAAAGGAGAATTAAAATTGACTGTTTCAACAATATAATACGATTGCTTATTTTCAACTAAATTAATTGAGAATCCCTTGGAGAGAGTTTGTCTAAATCTGCTGATTAATGCCTCAGCATAAGATGACGATAAAACAAACTGCAAGATCTCATTACTACCGATAGTATCAAACGAATAAATTAACGAAAACGCTAACTCTAATATATCATAGTCAAGATAAAAAAATCTATCCGTAATTATATCATCTCTAGTAAATTTCGGGTTTTCTTTTACAATAGTAGAAATTATTCTGAAAAGTAATGTATTTAACTGACTCTCGTTTAGATCTTCTAGTTTTGCTATTTCACTAGTATTTATTTCCTTTATAAGATTTATTGTATTTTCTCTATTGCCAGATATACTAGGTATATAAGGATCCAGAGAAAACATTAAAGATAAAAAGAGTGGTAAAGTTTTATATGCTGGGATTTTCAGATTTTTTTCATTAGTTATATCAAATTTTTCCATTTCTTTTATTATTTCTAGTTCCCATTCAGAAAATGGTCTTCTATCTACTATTGTGGATGTCACAATACAACTAGTAATTGGTAAAACATCTTCAGCAGTTATAGGCAAATATGAGCAAAAGGAGTTTTGTCCTAAGAAATACTTTTTCTTATCATCTATTATCCATTTACCGTTAGAGTCAATTCTGATTTGCGTCTCACATTCTTCTGGAATGAACGAAAGAATGAAAGAATTCTTAGTATTCTTGGAAATAATGAATGAAAATAATATAGGCTCTATAGAATAGTATACAGATAAACACAAACTATCCTTTGAATATATATTCCTAACTACTTCCCTTATTTCTTGGTTATTGGGCTCTCCTAAGAATAGTTCCATTACTATCTCTTTAGAATTTCTTTTGACCATTTTTTAAGCTCTTCAAAGCTCATATCCTTAAAGAAAATAGATCCAAGTAAGTTTGATATGATATAGTTTAATCTTGTTGCAAAAACATAAGAGGGATTTAAAAATATTGATAGTGCTAACTCCCCCACTACTGCAGCAGATGGTATTGGTATTAATATAGATACTTGATATAAAAAAGAGATAAAAATTGATATAAAAATATTATGTGTAATATAATAAAAATAGCCACCATAGCAAGCGAAACCAAGTATATCAATTATGATATAAATTACAAAATCCTTTGTGGTTCCCTGCTTAAGGTAATACTTAAATTCCATATAATCTGTCACAATTCGTTCCATTTTAACTATCTTAAAGATGAATTGTTCTATTTTGTTTACTTTATTATGCTGCAAGTAAAAATATGATAGTGCAGCTATCCATCCAGCTATGTTAAATAATACGACTAAAATGAATATAAATTCTAATGGGTTAAAAAAGAATGGCAATAGTAAAATATAACCCAAACATATTGCAAGTACATCTATGGATCCTATAAGGATAGAGTAACTAAATGCTTGCCTTAAATTTACTTCATGTTTATTATAAACTAAGCTTCTAACTAGTTCCTGCCCAGCCCATCCAGGTAATAACAGACCTACAAAATTACCCAGTAATCTAGCTCTTAATGCTATGTCTACTCTACGCTTAATTAGCGATGAATCCTTAAATGATGAGATGGAATTCTGAGCAACATACGCTAAAAGAAAAATTAGAAAGAATTTGGGATCCTCCTTTAATACATATACTACATTGATTTTAAATATGTATGCATAGATTATAATAACCACAAATGGAAGAACAATCGCCGCAATGTATTTCTTATCCATTATCTTCCCCTTTTCTCGAAACATCCAATATTAGGATAACATAAAATTGCATTCCCGATGTTTTTAAAAACTTTAGGCTTATCTAACTCCGTTACTTTCATATTAACCCTAAATATTCCGCAGTTAGGTTTAGTTATTTTCTGATTTAGAAAAGGGTATTCATTTAGTACACATGTCTTGCATTGAAAGTTCTTCTCGATGTTTATCCTCTCAATTTTTAGTTCTCTAGAATCTATGTAAAACAACGAGTAATCCGGATTACCTCTCAAATGATTAAGCATTAAATTAACTTGAAGCGTGGCTGTTAATTCTACTATTAATGGAGTAGTTCCGATGACATCGCACGAATTTCCAATTTCATCTTGATCTGAATAATTAATAAAACAAGATAGGCAAGAAGTTTGATTAGAATCTATTAATTTAACAGAGCCATATTCACCATTAATCCCTCCATATATTAGGATTTTTCGCAATTTTACTGTGGCATCATTTAATAATAACTTGTAGTATAAACTATCTAAAGCATCAAATACATAATCCTTATCAGAAATTAGCTTCTCAACATTTTGCTCGTCAAGTATATCTATAATATAATTTATTTTGATTGAAGAATTTATAAGAGATAACTTTTTAGCACAAATCTCTGCTTTAGGCTTACCTACATCGTTCTCGTCAAACAAATGAACCCTATGCAAATTAGTTACGTCTAATACATCTGCATCAACTACAGTTATCTCTCCAACTCCTAATCTAGCTAAGAGCTCCGCAATAGCAGAACCCAAAGCTCCACAACCTGCAATTAATATCTTTAGTTCATTTAACCTCTGTTGAACTCCTAATCCTAAGACTAAGAGCTGCCTAGAATACCTTTCCACAAGATTATAATGTAGAATAATCTTTAAAAATAAGTGTTGCCTACTAAAAGTGGGGATTGATATTGTTCCAATGGAAAAAGGTGGAGGAAGTGATGGAACTCCAATATCAATAGAAGAATTGGATAAGTTAAGACAAGTAGCTGAAAAGGCAAGAAGAAATGTAATCAAAATGCTGTTTTATGATCAGACAATCCATGTAGGATCTTCTCTAAGTAGCATAGAGATACTAACTACATTAATATTCAAACATATAAGGACTGATTCAAGCTTAGTGAATAAGGACTGGTTAATTTTAAGTAAAGGTCATGCAGCACCAGCTCTTTATGCTGTTCTAGCTGAAAAAGGTTATATAAAAGAAGAGGAACTTTGGAGAATACAAGATATAACGGGATTACTACAAGGTCATCCAGAGACTTTTATTCCCGGTGTAGATATGTCGACTGGTAGTTTAGGGCAAGGATTAAGCTTTGGAATAGGTGTCGCTACTGGTATAAAAATGGCTAATGGAAGTGGAAGAGTGTATGTGATAATGGGTGATGGAGAACAAGATGAGGGAGAGATATGGGAGGCTATGACACATGCAGTAGTTAGAAATCTTGACAACTTGATTGCATTTATAGAGATGAACAATTTCCAGCTTGATGGTTCAACAGAGGAGATAAAACCAAAGAACTTCTTACCTAAGGTATGGGAAGCGGTAGGTTGGAAAGTGTTAAACTGTGATGGACATGATTTCATAAGTATTACTAATGCAATCAACGAGGCACATAAGGCAAGTAAACCTGTTGTAATATTCGCTAAAACTGTAAGAGGAAAGGGATTCCCCGCAATAGAAAATACCCATAAACAGAGGTCTAGTCCAGATGATGCAAGGAAATATCTACTCAATGCGTGAAACTTTCGGAAGATTGTTAGCAGATCTAGGAGATAAGAACAAAGATCTAATTGTGATAACTGCAGATGTAGGAGACTCTACCAGAGCATTATACTTTAGAGAGAAGTTTAAGGATAGATACTTTAATATCGGCATATCAGAGCAAGACATGGTAAATTTTGCTGCTGGCCTAGCTGCTGTTGGAAAAAAACCTGCTATAGTTAATTTTGGGATGTTCTTAATGAGAGCTTGGGAGCAAATAAGGAATAGTATAGCTAGAATGAATCTGGATGTTAAGATGTTTGTAACGCACACCGGATATAGTGACCATGGTGATGGATCTAGTCATCAAGTTCTTGAAGATATAGCGTTAATGCGTGTTTTACCAAACATGAAAGTAATAGTACCAGCGGATCCTAAGGATATTGAAAGAAGCTTACCAGTAATAATAGATGAGGAAAGAGGCCCATTGTACTATAGGATAGGTAGGGAGTATTCACCACCAATTACAGTAGGTCAAGAATATGAATTCAAAATTGGCAAAGCTTACGTAATTAAGGATGGAAGCGACTTAGCCATAATAGGGGCAGGTGTCGTTTTGTGGGACGCCTTAAAGGCAGCTGAGGAATTAGAGAAATTAGGAATTAGTGTAGCGGTTATAAATTTATTCTCAATAAAGCCGATAGATGAAAGTACTATAGAATATTATGCTAGAAAGACTGGTAAGATAATTACGATTGAAGAGCATAGTATATATGGAGGTATTGGTTCTGCCGTTGCAGAGGTTACAGCTAGGCGTTATCCAGTACACATAAGATTTGTAGGTGCCACGACTTTTGGAAGGTCTGCTAGAAGTCAAAGGGATCTACTAGATTACTATAATATAAACTATAAAACTATTATAAGGGAGGCAATTGAGTTATTGAAGTAGATGACTGAGGAAATAGCACGACTAAGGGAAGAAATAGATAAGGTAGATGAGCAGTTAGTAAAATTGCTCTCGTATAGATTAGAATTATCTAGAAAAATAGGGAAAGCTAAGTTAAATTCCAACGTAAGTGTTACCGACGAGAATAGGGAAACGAAAGTTAGAGAAAGATGGATATCTAACGCAAAAAAGTATAACATTCCGAATAGTTTAGTCGAATCAATATTACCTTTAATTTTTTCCTATTCTAAATTAGTTCAGATAAATCCTGGAGAGAAAGAGAAGGTAGTAATATATGGATACGGTGGAATGGCTAGATCGATTGTTTCTATTCTTTCATTAGCTGGTCATGAGGTATCGATTACTGGAAGAGATTTAAGTAAAGCGGAGATTTTGGCTAATCAGTTTAAATGCGTAAGTATGGCTCCATTAAGAGCAGTAGATTGGGGAGATATAATTATATTTGCAATACCTCCTAATGTTATATTAAGTAATTCTAATGAGCTATTTTCAGATAAGCTTAAAGGCAAAGTTGTGATGGATATTAGTTCTTCTAAATTTGAGATTTTTAAATTTCTAGAAGAATTATCTAGAAAATTGGAATTCAAGTACATTTCTACTCATCCACTTTTCGGCCCAATTGAATATCCCGTAGGTGAGAGAATAGTAATTATACCTTCCCAAACTAGTTCTAATAATGATATTATAAGGATTGAGAATTTTTGGAGAAAAAGTGGTTTAGTACCTATTATAACAGATGTTGAAACTCATGAAAAGGCCATGGCAATTGTTCAAGTTCTAGCACATTATTATCTTTTAGGTTTATCCAATGCAATTGAAACTTTATCATTAGAGTTAGGTGTAGAGTACAGTAATTTTCATACTACAAACTTTAGAGAATTAAATAAGATTTTAAAGAAGGTCAAAGATCTGAAAAATGTAATTATTGAAATACAAAAGCAAAATCCTTATTCTTATAAAGTTAGAAATATAGGTTTAGAGGAGCTTAAAAAGATTAAAGAAGAATTAGAGGGAGGTAAATAGAATGATCTTATACGTCCTTAAAGATAAAAGTGATTACTCCACACTAGTAGAAAAGCTAAATGAAAACTCAGCCTCTTTTAAAGTACTAAACCTATATGGTAAGAACTTGGTATTAGCATGGCCAGATCAAAACACTAAAGGTATCATTGATAGTAGTATAGAAATAGCTGTGGAAGTTAAGAAAAGTTATGTCTTAGCTAGTAATGATTGGAAAAAGCAACCGACAGTAGTAAATGTGAAAGATGTAGAAATTGGTAGTAAAAAGGTAATAGTAGCCGCAGGTCCTTGTGCAGTAGAAAGCGAAGAACAAGTTCTTACTACTGCCAAAGCTGTCAAAAGAGCTGGCGCATCACTACTTAGAGGAGGTGCTTACAAACCTAGGACAAGTCCATACTCCTTCCAAGGTATAGGAGAAGAAGGGGTAAAAATCTTAAGGAGAGTAGGAGACGAAGTGGGTTTACCTATTGTCACAGAAATAATGGATACTAGAGATTCTACTATATTTACCCAATACGTTGATATGATACAGATTGGAGCTAGGAATGCACAGAATTTCTCCCTATTAAAGGAAGTTGGTAAGTTAGGAAAACCAGTACTACTTAAGAGAGGTATGGGAAATACAGTAGAGGAATGGCTTCAGGCTGCAGAATATATTTTACTAGAGGGAAATGGTAATACGGTGTTATGCGAAAGAGGAATAAGAACCTTTGAAAAGTCGACTAGGTTCACACTAGACATAGGTGGAATGGTAGCTGCTAAGCTAATGACGCATTTACCCATTTGTGCTGATCCAAGCCATCCTGCAGGAAAAAGAGAACTAGTACATTCTTTAGCACTGGCTGCAGTTGCTGCAGGTGCTGATATGTTATTAGTTGAAGTTCATCCACATCCAGAAAAGGCATTAAGTGATTCAGAGCAACAACTAACACCAGAATCATTCGAAGTCTTAATGGATAGGATTAGAGCATTAGCTAGAGCCTTAGGTAGAGATGCATGAGAGAATCCTTAGAAGACATCTGTTGCTCTAAAATAAGGGTAATAGTGGGTGAAGGTTCACTTTCAAAATTATCTGAAATTAAAGATAGTAACACTGTAGTTATTTATTCAAGGAGAGTCGATGTAACGGACAAAATTAATAAGTATTTACCAAATGTATACTTCATTCCTATCAATGATGGGGAAAGTGCTAAAGAATTATCTAATGTAATCTCTATAGTAGAGAAGTTATTTGAAAGAAATTTAGATAGAGGGGATTATGTTATTGCTGTTGGTGGGGGAACAGTAACTGATGTAGCAAGCTTCATAGCGTCGATATATTTAAGGGGATTGAACTTAGTAAATGTACCAACTACCTTTTTGGGCATGGTTGATGCCGCAATAGGAGGTAAGAATGGAGTAAATTTTAATAATATAAAGAACTTAATTGGAACATTCTATCAACCTAGTATGATAATTTCTGATTTAGAATTTTTGGAAACTTTGCCAATAGAAGAATTAAAGAAGGGATTAGCTGAAGTAATCAAATATGGCTTGACTCTAGATAAAGAATTGTATGACTATTTATCTTTAAATAAGGATAGGGTAATAAATAAAGATAAGCAAGTATTGGAAGAGGTAATCTTTAGATCTACATTAGATAAACTCGGCATTGTGAAAGAAGATGAGAGAGAAACCAAAGGAATACGAATAGTTCTAAATTTCGGTCATACTATAGGTCATGCTATAGAAGCTGGTTCCTCTTTTAATGTTCCTCATGGTTACGCTATTTCTGTAGGAATGGTTTGTGAGGCTAAAATTGCTGAGGAGTTAGGTTATGCGGAGGAAGGAGTAGTAGAAGACGTCTTATGGTTATTACAACTTTATGGATTGCCTTATGATATATCTCAAATAGATGCTCCAATAGATATTAGACTTGCGTTAAATGCAATTAATATGGATAAAAAACATAGGAAAGATGCAATTTTGATGCCCTTTCCCACGAGAATAGGTAGCTGGAAAAAAGTCGAAGTCCCTCTAGATACTATAAAGGGGTTTGCTGAACAATGCTTGAAGAAATAAATTATGATACTAAGTTATTTGGACTAATAGGTAAAAACATAAAATACACGTTATCTCCTTATATTCATAATTTCTCATTTACAACACTAGGAATAAATGCGGTTTACCTAGTTTTTGATCTCGATGAAATGAAATTTAATCGTATAATTAATGGTTTATTGGAAATTGCAGAAGGGCTTAACGTTACGATACCGTACAAGGAGGAAGTAATGAAATATTTAGATAATACTGATACATACTCCACAAGAATTCAAGCTGTAAATACAATATACAAAAAGGGTGGTTATAACACTGATTATTTGGCAATAAAAAATCTTGTCAGAAAGAAAATTGGAAATATGTCTGGCTATGAATGTTACGTATATGGTGCTGGAGGCGCAGCAAAAGCTGCTGCTTTTGCGTTATCTGAATTAGGATGCTCTAGCATTAGTATTGTAAATAGAACCAATTTAAGGGCTAATGAGTTAGTTGAATTACTAAATAAGAACGGTTATAATGCGTCAATTAAGGAGAATTGTAATAGTACTAGCAATATTGTCGTTGTTAACAGTACTCCTAATCCTTCTGTGGTCCCCGAGAATTGTATTCAAAAATCCGAGCTAGTTATAGAATTTGTTTATAAGCCAGTTGAGACTGAGTTAATTAAAAATGCTAAAAAATATAGTATAAAATATATAGACGGTCTAGAAATATTAGTAAATCAGGCTGTAGAAGCAGAGAAGATATGGTTTAATAAGAGTGTATCAGATGAAAAGATTATAGAGTATCTTTATGCCAGGAAACTCGTTTGGTAAACTATTTAGAGTAACCACGTTTGGAGAGAGTCATGGCCCTGCAGTGGGTGTAGTAATAGATGGAGTTCCCGCTGGTTTACCATTAACTGTCGAAGATATAAAGTTTGAATTAGAATTTAGGAAACCTGGAAGATTATATGTTTCTGGAAGAAGAGAAAAAGATGAACCAGAGATATTAAGTGGGATCTTTAATAATAGAACTACTGGATCTCCAATAGCAGTTATAGTACGAAATACTGATGTAATATCAAGTTTTTATGAGGAGATTAGGTATAAGCCAAGACCTGGGCATGCTGATCTTCCGTTTATAATGAAATATGGATATGAAAATTGGGATTATAGGGGAGGTGGAAGAGCAAGCGCTAGAGAAACGGTAGGTAGAGTGATAGCAGGTGCAGTGGCTAAGAAGTTGCTTATGTTGGCAGATACTTGGATAGCAGGACATCTTAGGAGTTTAGGACCAGAAGAGTTAAATGAAGAGGTAACATTCGAGGAGGTTTTATGCTCAAAATATAGCCCAGTGAGAGCTAGTAAAAAGGTTCTTGAGGAAAAATATGAAGCGTTAATAAAGAAAGCTACTCAAGAGGGAGATAGTTATGGTGGAATTGCTGAAGTGATAACTAAAAATCCACCAATAGGGTTAGGAGAACCAGTGTTTGATAAGATGAAGGCTGAATTAGCTAAAGCAATAATGTCAATCCCTGCTGTAACGGGTTTCGAATACGGTTTAGGTTTTATGGTAAGCAAAATGAAAGGGAGTGAGGCCAATGATGAGATTATAAGAAAGGATAATAAAATCGGCTGGAAATATAATTACGCCGGAGGAATTTTAGGTGGTTTAACTAATGGCGAAGATCTTATAGTGAGATGTGCATTTAAACCTACTAGCTCGATTAGAAAGCCTCAAAAAACTATAGATTTAAGGAACTTAGAGGAAACTTACATTTCGGTAATTGGTAGACATGACCCAGCAGTAGCAATTAGAGGAGTTACTGTTGTAGAGTCAATGGTAGCACTAACCTTAGTAGACCATGCTATGCGTGCAGGAGTTATTCCACTAGTTAAACTTACAGAAGAGCAAGGTAATATTGTACAACAGCGTTGGGAGAGGTATGTGAGATCATGCAAACCTATGGAGGAGTCTCAATTATAAACGCGTTACCATCTTGGTATGGCTCATCCATGGCAGTCAATTTAAAGGTTAAAGTAGAGATTAAAGAAGGTAAAAGAGATTATTCTAAAGAGAGTGATCTAATTAGGGTCATTATTGATTACTTTAAAGAAAAGTACTCAATACCAGATATTGTAGTTGACATTGAATCTGAACTTCCACAGAAGAGTGGATTAAAAAGCAGTAGTGCAGTTTCTGTAGCTTTAATAGCTGAGATTGCAAAGCGATATAATCTAAGAAATATTAACCCTCCAGTGTTATCTGCAATACTTTCGTTGAAAGCTGGAGTATCATACACTGGAGCGCTTGATGATGCAACTGCATCATATTGTGGGGGAATAGCATTCACCTATAATAAGATGTTTAGAATAGTAAAGTTGGATAACCCCGAGGATGATTTATCTGTTCTCATATTGGCTAGGGGAGGAAGGCAAAAATCGGTCAATTTAAACGAGTTAAGAAAATACAATCACGTCTTTGAGGAGATTTTTAGGATAGCACTTAAGGATTCTTTGACTGCTATGAAGATTAATGGAATATTAATTGCAAATATTTTAGGTTACCCTTTAGATCTAATCGAAATAGCATTAAAGAATGGAGCGTTAGCTGCTGGGATTAGCGGAAATGGCCCGTCGTATTTTGCAGTATCTAGGTATGGAGAAGAAGGTCCAATATACGAAAGCCTTAAGAGATTTGGAGATGTTATTATAGCTAGGCCTGTAAGCCTTGATTGTAAGGATTTATCCATCAGAGATTAGTGGGACAATAAAAGCTCCTCAATCAAAAAGTTTAGCAATTAGACTAATTTTTCTTTCACTTTTTACTAGAATACATCTTCACAATCTAGTTCTATCGGAAGATGTTATAGACGCTATAAATTCAGTAAGGGCATTAGGAGTTGAGGTGAAGAATAATTCCGAATTCATACCTCCAGAGAAATTAGAAATCAAGAAGAAGTTTATAAAATTGAAAGGTTCAGGGACTACTCTTAGGATGCTTATTCCAATAGTAGCTGCAATAGGTGGAGAAGTGACAATTGATGCTGAAGAGAGTTTAAGGAGAAGACCTTTAAAAAGAATCGTAGAAGCATTGAGTAATTATGGCATATCTTTTTCTTCCTCTAGCTTGCCTTTAACCATCACTGGAAAGTTAAGTAGCTATAATATAAAAATTTCTGGCGACGAGAGTAGCCAATACATTTCTGGCTTAATATATGCTCTTCATATCCTAAATGGTGGTAGTATTGAAATACTGCCCCCAATTTCGTCTAAAAGTTATATTCTGCTTACAGTAGATTTATTTAATAGATTCGGTTCTAATGTTAAGTTTTATGGTAATAAGATTCATATTAATCCCAATAATTTAGTCGAATTTCAAGGAGAAGTAGCTGGAGATTATGGCTTAGCTTCATTTTATGCGCTTTCTGCATTAGTTAGCGGTGGTAGAACTACAATAGTTAATTTATGGGAACCAAAGGAGTATTTCGGTGATCATAGCATTGTTAAAATACTTAAGGAGATGGGTGCTACTAGTGAATATTTAGACGGTAAATGGTACGTGGAGGCTAAAGACAAATATTCTTCCATAAAAGTAAATATAGATGATGCACCTGACTTGGCTATGACAATTGCAGGATTAGCTGCAATAGCAGAGGGAACAAGTGAAATTACAGGAATTGAACGATTGAGGATTAAGGAAAGTGATAGAATCGAAAGCATAAGGAAAGTTTTAGGATTATATGGTGTAGGAAGTGAAGTGAAGTCTAATTCCATTTTGATATTTGGAATTAACAAAAGGATGTTAAGCTCTCCGATTACGGACTGTTTAAATGATCACAGAGTAGCTATGATGTCTTCAGCTTTAGCTTTAGTGAATGGTGGGGTAATTACATCTGCTGAATGTGTAAGTAAGAGTAATCCTAATTACTGGCAAGACTTATTATCACTAAATGCGAAGATTTCTATTGAATGAGACCTTTAATAGTAGCCTCACTGCCAATAAAAAAGATAGAAGACTTAAAACTTATAGGTAATTTTTTAGATGCAGATCTAATAGAGCTAAGGCTTGATTATCTAAAAGATCGAGAGGTTAGTGTAATATCTGATTATTTTGAATTTTTAGATAAATACAGAAATAAATTAATAATAACGTTAAGAGATAAGGCTGAGGGGGGAATAAACGAATTAGCGGACGAATTAAAGATAAGTCTTTTAAAGGAACTTTACGACAAACAATTTCTATATGATGTTGAGGTTTCATTTCTCCAAAAACATAATGTACCATACGATAATGCGATAGTTTCTATCCACTATTTTAACTATCTTCCAACTTCAGAAAAGGTAAAGGAGATTGTTAGTAAGTTTTATGAGAAAGCGTTTAGTGTTAAGATTGCAGTTCTTGGTCTAAAAGGATATAAGGAGGTAATATTACCTCTTCTTGAATATGAAAACGTAACTGTAATTCCGATGAGTAATAATCCTTTAGAGAGGATCGCAGTTGGTCTACTAGGCTCAAAACTCGTCTATTCGTACGCAATAGAACCTTTAGCACAAGGTCAACTTTACTATAAAAAAGTAATCCAGATTTTTGATTATATTAACAATATAATAACTTCGTCTTCAGTTACTTGAACTTTGTATAATTTTATAGGCTTTTTGGCTGCGCCTTTCTTAGGTTCTCCACTATATATAGAAAAATGAGAAAAATGACACTGGCATACTAATTCCTCTTTTATGATGACGCCGTATTTTGAAAGATCGCATCCCAAATGGGGACATCTATTATCAAAAACGAAAAATCTATCTGCTCCTAGATAAAAAATAACTAATTCTTGTCCATTTGGTAGTGTTATTTTTCTCTTTTCACCTGTTTTAAAGCTAGTCTTACTTATCCTTATATTTTCCACGTCTTTAATATGAGCTAATGGAAAATTAAAGTAAACCATTTATAAGTAAAATACTCTTAATACAGTAACATTGACCTTAATGGGTGATTTTTTAGCAACTAATATTAAAAATTTTCCTTAGCGGTTATTTAATCTTGTTAATCAAATTGTAAGATTTAAACATAGTAGTCATAGGATAATAAAAACTGCTTAAAAGATTATGAACAAACAATTTATAAGATTGGAAGCAAATTAAGTAGAGTAGAGGAAATCAAAGATGTTAGAAATAAGTGAAGATCTTAAAGCAAAACTTGATTACAGAATATTTGAGATAGTTCAAAATTCACCTGCTACCGAAATTAGAGCCATAATCATAACCTCTTTACCACCATCAAGTGATGTGATAAATGAGATTCAAAAAGAGTCATTAAAGATAGAAAGAGTATTTAATATAATGAACGTTGTAAAAGTTAGAGGAAAAGCAAAGGCCATTGTATCCTTACTGGATAAGTCTTTTGTAAAGTATATTATGCTAGAAGAAGTTATAGTAAACACTCCACAATTAATCTAATGTGGAACTTAGAGAGTGGCAAAGCAAAATAGCTGAAAAAATTGTTGAAGCATTAAGAAATAATTTTTTAGTCTCATTACAGGCACCTACTGGTAGCGGTAAGACTCTATTTGCACTCTACGCTTCTTTCAAGGTTAAGCCGAAAGTGGTATTTATTGTCAGAACCCATAATGAGTTTTTCCCAGTCTATAGAGAACTATCACTACATTTTAAAGATAAAAAATATGGATTTTTAGTCGGTAAATCTTCTGCATGTGTTTTTAGTTCTTCTGACGTTGATCCCCAAGATATATATTGTAATGGATGTGAAATTTTCAATGCATCCACAATTACTATAACTGATCCGCCAAAGGTAAGTCTGAATAGACTAAAGGAGGAGGGTAAAAAATTAGGGTTTTGCCCATACTACTCGCTATTGGAGAGTATAAAAAGCGCTGATGTGGTACTACTCACTTATCCTTATCTGTTTATACCTTGGCTTAGAGAATCCTTAGATATTAATTGGGAGGACTATGTTGTCGTGATAGATGAGGCTCATAATATAGAGAATATTTCTAATATAGAGGAGAAAAAGTTAAACAAAAGAATCGTAGAGATGGCAATTTCTCAAACAAAATCACAGAATGTGAGATTAATATTGGAAAGGCTCAAGGAAAACATAGAACAAATAATTTATTCAGAGGATAAATATATACTTATTGAAAAGGAGAAATTAGCCAGCATCATTCCTCCTAATGAGGAAATTGAGACTCTAGCTGAGGAATATGAAGAAGTTAGAAAGAATATGATAAAAAATAAGACAGTAAGTAGGAATTATCTTGGTTCGATTTTGAGGTTTTTTGATTTAGTTAATGATGAAAGAGTTAGAGTTTTTTCATATTCAAATTCCTTGGTTGTAAAATATATAATACCCTCCTATTTTACTGATATACTAAACGATGAAAAAATTACCTATATGTTAATGTCAGGTACTATGCAACCCTTGGATTATCTTAGAAATATTATAGGAATTACTAGAAAAATATTATATGTTGATGCTGAAAAGGTTATGAAAAATAGATTAACTGGGACATATGAGTGTCTTATATCTATAGATGTTACAACTACATATAGTTTAAGGTCAGAGCAGATGGCACGTAAATACGCATCATATTTATTAAAAATTTTCTATAATTCCAGAAAGCATGTTCTAGCTATATTTCCTAGCTACGAGTTTATGCGAATTGTATCTAAATTTCTAAATGTAAGATATTTGGCAGAGGATGCAGAAACTAATATCGAAGAGATAATGAGTAATCTGAAAAAAGAAAAAACAATTATAATGGGTATAGCAAGGGGTAAGTTAGCTGAAGGAATTGAAATAGTTGAAAACGGAAGTAGTTTGATATCAGATGTGGCAATGGTAGGTATCCCTTATCCTCCAATAGACGATTACTTAAAGATACGTATTGAGGAGATATCAAAAAGACTGAAAAAAGATATCAGTAGCGAACTAATAGGCATACAAGCATTAATTGCGGTAAAACAATCCATAGGTAGGGCCATCAGAGGTCCAATGGATAGCGCAACTGTATGGCTTCTCGATAAAAGATATGACAGTCTATGGTGGAAGAAAGAACTTAATTGCTTGAATGCAAGGAAAATTAAACTGTGAAATAGAAATGGAAGTACAGATTTTTACTCACAAAAACTGTGTAGAATGTAATATGCTTCTTGAATATTTAGAGAATAAGGGACTATTGGGGAAAGTAAAAATTATTGATACTGAATTATATCCATTTTTAGCTTTTGAAAGGGGCGTCATTTCAACACCGTCCATTTTTATAGATGGGAAATTAGTGTATGCGGGTATTGTAGATTTTGAGGAGTTCGAAAGGATTTTAAGTGGAGAAAAAGTAACTAGGCAAATAGATAAGGATAAGTTAGTTGAAAAATTAATGCTTGGTATAGTTGACTCTTTCGCTGCTACAGCTTGGTTGTATATTAATAGGGACTTTGATTCGTTCCTAGCGCAAAAGGATTTCGTGATGGCAGTAACTGGATTATCCCTTTTAGATGAGAAGGAAAGAGAAGAATATTATAATTATTTAAGAAACATAATGATAAAAGAAGGAGAGAAGTACCTAGAGGAATGGAAACCTAGAATGCTAAGAAATATATCGTCTAACTTCATTAGGGAGATATTTTGGTTATATGAGACAAAAATAAGTAAAGAAGTAGTCATGCAGAAATATTCAGTAGAAGTTTTCGCTCATTGGCTAATGGTAAGAGGCGGTGCAGTAGGAAGAGTTGGTCTAAGGATTTATCCACTTTCTGATTCCACTTTAATGAGAAGGGTATTAGAGGCATATAACTTCATGTTAGGGAACTACGATGATATATTCAATAAGGTTCAAAAAGAACAAACGGAACTGAAGGCTAAAAATAGGGAACAAGTAAGGTATTTACAAATTTAAAAACCTAACCATTAAAGCTAAAAACGTTTTAAACTTTTTAATCTCTGTTAAAATAACTCCTTTTATGGAGAAATTAGATCTTAGGGGAAAACCATGCGAAGAATTTATTCTAGAAATTTCAAAATATTTGGTAGCTATGAAGGTAGGTGATAGCATATTAGTACTAACAGATAAAGATAGAGTTCTATGTACTCATCAACTTCTGAGAAATGCTCCTAGGTACCTTTTTAAAGCGGATGTAGTTGACGACTATGCTGAGATTACTATAAAAAGACTAAGATAGGAAACTATCTCATGTAACAGATTGAATCATTAACAACTCTTAAATTTGTACCCTTTTCTTGTAGTACAAGATCTATGAACTTACCATAATCTAATGCTATTCCCAACTCACTAAGTTTTACGCATCCTTCCTCTATCACTTTTTGCAAGATGAGATCATAATTATCATTAATCAAGTTAATAACATCAGCAATTTCATTCTTATGAGTTATTATACTGGACAAATCTTGAATTACTTGAAGCGAAGAAGATAACGTTTCTATTCTCTTACATATCGGCTTAGTGGAGTCATTTATTTCTTTTTCAAGCAAGTTAATAAGCTCGAATTCTTTATATCTACTTAATGAAGGTATCTCGTTCTTGATGTGTTCGTAATCCTCTTTAACTTTAGCTAACACACTAGAAGCTGTCTTTAAACCTTGCTCTAAGATTTCCCTACTTTTTATTATGAAGACAGCAAGTTTCTCGTCATTGAGCTTTATTATGTTCTTCAATAATTCTTGATTCATATGTAAATTAAGAGAATTAGATAATTGTAAAAACCTTAGCATCAGTTCTGTACATGTCTTGCAACTTTCTAAATTTTCTTTACTAAGTAGTATCTTTAGATACTTAATTGACATTTCTATATTAAGTCTTACATCAATTATTTCGTTCTCGTAGTTCTTGCCTAACAACAGTTCCAATGAACTACTTATACTTTCAATATATTTATATAACAAGTTCACATTTTCATTCATTCTCATCATTAATTTATTTATCCTAATAACTCCCTCATCATTAATTTTTATAGGCTCAGATAACTGTTCTATTTTATCTAACACAATACCATAATTTTTAATTTCATCTACAATTTCGTTATATCGTGATATTTGATCAAATAGATAATCGTTAATACTTCTTTCTAGCTCTAATCTTTTGGCGTTTAATTCTAGCTCAATATTTTGCAAAGTCTTTATATCAGATATATTTTCCAAGTTATTTGAAATGTCAGCAAAGAACTTATTATACTTCTGAATCAAAGGAGTTAGCTCTATATCATTAGTATCCTTTGCGAGTAATTTTATCTTTTCTAATATTCCTTTAAGGTCGTCTATATTTTCATCGATTCTATTTCTCATCTCAACTACTTCTTTTTTAACGTAGAAATTAGCTTTAATCAGTGATACTATAGAAGGAATTATATTTAAAATCAAAGTTAATACTGAAACTAAGGTTATTACTTCTAAACTCTGATTATTTAGATAAAGAAAGATAGAAAGTGGTAAAAATCCAGTTAAGCTAAATAACTCTCTTATACTAAACAATATACCAGTAACCAGAACTAATATAATAGATACCAAGGGTAAATAACTATACAATATTAGGGTATAATGTAGAGTAATAGGTATTATTAGTAAAGGTAATGCAGATAAAATATTTACTATGATTTTACTATTTTTTTCAGCAATTCCAAAAGGTAAAAACAATAAAAAGAAGGGATTGTAGATTGATAAAAGTATTGAACTAGATACTATTATACCTCCTACAGAACTATATCTTAAAATGGAAAATAGAGGTATTATAAATACAAAAATTAACAACAGCAGTATTTCTATTAGATATTTAATTGAGTAGCTTTGAATCAGAGGATATAGTGCGACATTATATAGTACTTTATAAATCGCAGCACTGTCTATAATATATATTGATAAAAGTATTATAGAAAGAGGTTTATGAAAGAAAAACGAAATTACCGAGATAATCGCTATGGCAAAATATATATAATCGCTAGGCAAAAACGAAATAAAGATTTTGTATGATAGAATTGCGTTAATTACTGCTACTATTACTCTATTTATGTAATCATATATAGTTTCACTATTTGGCTCCGGGTTCTTTATAAACATGCTTAAGATAATATTATCTCTCAAAGATATATATGGTTTACTAGCTTTAGTAAGTTAAAGATATAAACGGTTCTTCATATCTATACCTATGACTCTCCAAATTCAGTTTAAAAAGTACGAATTGCCTCCATTACCCTATAAGGTAGATGCATTAGAACCATATATAAGTAAAGATATAATTGATGTACATTATAATGGGCATCATAAAGGCTATGTAAATGGAGCAAACTCACTCCTAGAAAGACTAGAAAAAGTAGTAAAAGGAGATTTGCAAGCTGGGCAGTACGATATTCAAGGCATTGTGCGTGGCCTTACGTTTAACATTAATGGGCACAAATTGCATGCCTTATATTGGGAAAATATGGCACCAAATGGGAAAGGTGGTGGAAAACCTGGTGGTGCACTAGCAGACTTAATAAATAAACAATATGGTAGTTTTGATAGGTTTAAGCAAGTATTTACTGAAACTGCTAATTCACTACCAGGAACTGGTTGGGCTGTTCTCTATTATGATACTGAGTCAAGCAATTTACAAATTATGACGTTCGAAAATCACTTCATGAATCATATAGCAGAAATACCTATAATATTAATATTAGATGAATTCGAGCACGCGTACTATCTTCAGTACAAGAACAAGAGAGCTGATTACGTTAATGCATGGTGGAATGTAGTAAATTGGGACGCAGTGGAAAAGAAGTTACAGAAATATTTAACGAAGTAATAGTTTTTTATCCATCATCGCATTTTTCTTAGTATGGTATCTGCAATTGTACTAGCTGGAGGTTATGCTACTAGACTTAGGCCCTTAAGTTTGACTAAGCCGAAAGCTCTTTTCCCTATTTTAAATAAACCTATTCTAGGTTATATTCTAGAAAGTCTTATGAATTCTGGTGTTGTTGATATATATTTATCATTAAGAGTAATGGCTGATAAGATAATTGACTACTTAAAGGATATTAATATGATAGATAAGGTTAAGATTGAAGTTGAAGATGAGCCTTTAGGTGATGCGGGTCCTTTAAAACTGATTTCTGAGAAGCATAATTTAGATGAGGATGTTCTAGTTATATATGGAGATATTTATAGTGAAATAGATGTGAAATCACTTCTAGATTTTTATTATAAAAAGAGTTGTGATGCTGTAATAGTAGGAACGGAGGTACAAGATCCTAGAAGATATGGCGTACTTTATACCGAAAATGACATATTAGTGGAATTAATAGAAAAACCTAAAAAACCCATAAGTAATTTAATTAATGGTGGAGTATATATTTTTAAAAAGGATCTATTCAAGTTAGTGGATACTCCATCTTCTATTAGTAAAGACTTCTTACCTAAGCTACTTAGAACCAAATGCATTGCGGTATATAAATATCATGGGATATGGGCGGATATAGGAATCCCTGACGACTATCTTAGGCTTAATTTTGAGGTACTAGTACAAAAATACCCTAAGGGCTATATTAATTCATCAGCTAAGGTTAGTGAGAAATCTACACTCATTCCTCCTTATTATATTGGTTCAAAAAATGTCATTGAAGATGACGTTTACATTGCGTCCAATACTATTTTGGGCAATGATGTGGAAGTAGGAAAAGGAACTTACATATCTGAGAGTATCCTAATGAATAAGGTGAAGGTTAAAGAGTATACATATATATCTGGGTCTATAATAGCTGACAAAACTAAGATAGGAAGATGGAATCATATACTAGATGGGTCTATTTTAGGCGAAGAGGTAATTACTAGTGATGGAGTGCTTATAAATCGACGCACGATAATCTTGCCTAATAAGGAAGTAAAGGAACATGTATATGATAAAGGTAAAATAATATTGTAAAGAGTGATAATTTGATCCTTAGGGAAGTTATTGAGGAATTATCATATCAGTTAAAGCAAAGGAAGATTATAAACGTATGTGTTAGCCCTACTTATACATCAGTAATGTTAGATGATCAATCCATGGGAATTTCGCATACTATAATAGATGGTGAGATAGAAGGTGCTGGTGAGATAATAGGGAAAAATGCATATAATGTTGTAATAAATAATCTGGATTCGAATTTACAAAGATCTTTATCTCTAGCAATTCTAAATGCTTTAGGAGATATAAATGATTTTACGCAAGGTGATCCTATTAATTTATACTCTGGAGGAAAGCTTTGCGTATTTGGTTTTTCACCACAATTATCATATAGTAATTTCGATAGCGTGATTGTTTACGATTTTATATCTATGGAAAATAAGAGGGTGGGTAGTACTGAAATAAGACCTTTCTCTTCATTATCTCATGAAGTATGCTCTACTGCACTCATTTTTGCATCTTCTCTAGTCAATAATACAATAGATAGGATTCTTAGTCAGATCTCAGCTAATCACCTAATTCTAACTGGCATTTCTTCGGTAGATGCACCGATTTCGCTTAAAAATCATGGATTTGAAGCCCTTGGCAAATTATTTCCAATAGAGAAATACCGAGTATTTCGAACGATATGTGAAGGGGGTAGTAGTAGGTTATTGAGTAAATATATGACAAGATATTTTAAAAAGTTGTAGGCTGTATTTCATCAACTTTTGAATAGCATTTCCCATTATAATATAGCATAGAATCTTGGCAACCATTATTCTTCACTATAGTAATTCTCGCATCTATAATATCAAGGTAACGATTAGCTTTTATACTATCGAAAAGTTTGAGATAAGCTATTGCCGCTCTTGCAATAACCTTAGGATTATCTAGAGAACCTCCTAACGCACTGCTTAATCCCTTGAGAGCTAAATTTTTGTATGTTTCATCACCAGTTATATTCCATAATCGTGAAAAGAATATGGAAGCTTCAGAGTTTGAAATTGGCTCTAAATAAGGTATTTTGGTTATATCATCAACTTCCTTTATGTCTCTAAAACCTTTTTCGTGTTGTAAATTATTCTTTATGTATTCTGCAATTTTTATAGAAAGATTAAGATAGTCTTCATTTAGTGTTCTTTCATATTCACTAACTAATGCGTTACCTGTTAAAGCTTCATCAAGTAAAATTCCCTTACTTTCTTTTCTCTTACTTCTATATACTTCACCGCTACCAGCATCTATAAAATCTATTAATGTTTGTACACTACTTATGCCGTAATTTACTAACATTGCAATGTTTGCAGAGTATTTCTCATCGATTTTTATTTCTCCTTTTCCTTCTAAAAGATATCTAGCTAAATCGTCAGAGTATTTTATTTTGTCTTTTATTTTAAGATATTCCTTATATACGTTAGTGTATGTAAAATAAACTTCTATCATTCTACTATCCGCTTCATAACCTTCAATTACTCTATTTACTGTCTCATATATTATACTAGGAGTGGGTTCTAAAGGCCCGGGGGTATATTCTTCTAGTTTTATACCTTTTATTACTTTTCTTTTATATTGATCCACTATCTCTCTCAGTTTGGTCTCAATAAATTTAAGATCTTTAGATTCTATTACCGCGATTAAATCTAGAGTAGGAGTAAGAATAGTAATTGTTGGTATTATTCCTCGTGTTAGTCTGATAGTATACGGAATGTATTCTAGTGCATCTACCTTTTTGCCTATATATTTTGAAAAAATTATTAACTCTTTTAGTTTTGAATAAATAATGTCACAGTCCTTGCAGTTTTCGTCGGTAAAAAATAGTAATATGGGCTTGTCGAAGAATTTAGCGTCATCAAGTATGCGTGAATTTAGTATCATCATTAACCGTAAGGCTTATTTACATATAAAACTTCTACTATCTATGAGTCGTCCTGCTACAAAATGGAAGTGTGTGTTATGTAATAATACAATATATTGGGATGAGTTATTCACTTATTTAAAAAATGGTGTTGCTCATTATACATGTTTGAGAGAGAAAGCAATCAGGAATGCTAAGATTGATAGCAAAGAATTAACTTTGCTTTTAGACTCTCTAGAGGAAGAATTAAAATCAATAGTTTCTTATAAGCAAAAGTTGTCATCACTACAAAATGAGGAGGCAAAAAAGACGCTAGATCAAATTGAAAAGGATGCAGAGAAGAACGCCGGGATTTTAACCAGATTAATTGAGAAGTTTAGCGATCTTTCTCAATAAATTACAATGATATTGATACGAAATTATTTTTATTAAAGTTACATGAATATTTTGGATCAAGTAAGTCTTCAATAGAGCCATGAACCATATTTCTTAAAAATGTAATGAGAGATAGTAGTATTTGATATGATCTCTGTTAAGTTAGTCTCATATACGAATGATGGGGAGAAAGTCATTGCTATTGCAGCTAAGATGAGTAGGAGTAGGAAGGGTTGGGATTATCATGAGAAGGAGATGAGCAATGACGAGGTCGAGATATG
The DNA here is from genome assembly GCF_000022485.1 of Sulfolobus islandicus Y.N.15.51. Taxonomy (NCBI): domain Archaea; kingdom Thermoproteati; phylum Thermoproteota; class Thermoprotei; order Sulfolobales; family Sulfolobaceae; genus Saccharolobus; species Saccharolobus islandicus. The sequence goes on from NC_012623.1 coordinate 916,642, forward strand.
GATTAAGGACGCAATTCTCCATGGATACTGGAGTGTTCTTGAGCATTCTGTATACACGTTTTCGATAGAGGGCATTTCAAGAGTTGCATCCCATCAATTAGTGAGACATAGGATAGCCTCATATACACAAATGTCCCACCGTTTCGCTAAACCAGTTGATGATTATTATAAGCCGATAGTTCCGCCATCAGCTAAGAAAAGGGACAGAGAGTTCATAGAGAAAGCGTATAAGGAAGCTTATGACAACTACTTCAATCTTTTACAATCTGGTGTACCAGAAGAAGATGCTAGATATGTGCTACCAAATGGAGTAAACACTAATATTGTAGTGACAATGAACGCTAGGGAATTATATAACTTCTTCGCGTTAAGGCTTTGTAGTAGAGCTCAGTGGGAAATCCGTGCCATAGCATGGATGATGCTTGAGGAAGTTAAGAAAGTCCATCCATACTTGTTTAAATATGCTGGGCCAAATTGTATTATACATGAAAACTTCATAAGAAATGAAAACGAATCTATAACTTTAGAAGATATATTTAAAGATTACAAATTAGAGTTCATATCTCAAAGGTGTATTGAGGGAGTGTTGAGAGATGGGATTAAAAAATGCGTTATAAATTCGCGTTCAATATTACATAATATTAAATAACTTTCCTGTAGTATTGAACTTTTAACTGTAACTTTTTAACGAAGAGTATTTAAATGATCATCTTTTATATACACATGCGATGTCATTTACACAAGCTATTTTAGGATTTGGGATTCCCATTGTAGCTTTTCTGGCTGCTGGATACGGTCTTTACAAGTTCTTGCTGCTAATACTTCCATCGAAGCCTAACCCCTTAAAGGTTAGTCGATTTGAGGCAGGAAATATTCCAACGGGTTTAGGAAGACTTTGGTTCCCCTTACAATATTATGGTTATTTATTACTTTATGTTACCTTAGAGCCAATAATTGTATTATTACTTCCGATTGCATTCTCTGACTATTACACGACACTAGTAGCTTTCAGGGATTTGCTATTGATAATTGTGCTGTTTATTGTTTTGATGTATCCTGTTCTATATTACGCCATTAAACAAATTAATTTATTATATCAGTGGGAGATGAGAAGATGAGCGAAGCGTTAAAAAGTCTTATAAATGATTTACAGACTAAGTTTAAATGTCAAGCTAAAATTGAAAATGATAGACGAATAACTGTGATTGTGCCTGATAAGAAGATTATGAAAGATGTAGCAAATCACTTAAAAAATTTTGGGTTCGATCATGTTAAAGCAGTAACTGGCATAGATTATCCTGAGCAAGAGAAACTAGAGGTGGTTTATCATATATCTTCATACTCAAATTTGGATCTGGCCAAAATAATACTAGCCTTAAGAATAACAGTAACGTATAAAGATCCTTCTTTGCCTTCATTATATTCAATATTTGAAAGTGCTTGGATTGGAGAAAGGGAAACCTATGAGATGTTGGGGATTAGGTTTGAGGGTCATCCAGACCTTAGGAGATTTTTCTTGGATGAGGATTTTGAAGGAGTATATCCATTAAGAAAATCATTTAAGATTAAGTTGGAGGGGATTTTCGTTGACAAGCCAACCACAGAATGAAGCACAAGAACAACTACTAGCAGCTACTGGGATGTCTGTGGAGTTCATACCAGTTCAAGGGGAGCTTAATGTAGGTCCACAACATCCCGGTTCTGGTCATATGAGGATATTTGTAAAATTAAATGGAGATATCATAGAGGATGTAGACTTAGATGTCGGCTATGTTCATAGGACGGTGGAAAAACTTTCAGAAAATAGAAATTACATGCATCTTATACCTTTAGTAGAGAGGCCAGCAATTTTAGATTCTATACATATGAATTTAGGCTATATTATTGCGGTAGAAAAGATTTTAGGAGTTGACGTCCCAGAAAGGGCACAGTATTTGAGAAGTTTTGCAGCAGAGGTAAATAGGATAGCTAGCCACCTCTATGGATTAGGTATTTTGTCGATATTCCTAGGTCATTCTACTGGGTTTATGTGGGGTTTTGGAGATAGAGAAGTATGGGTTACCATATTGGAAGCATTAACGGGGGCAAGAGTTACTAATTCGTATGTAATACCGGGTGGAGTTAGAAGAGATATATCGCAAGAAATAAAAGATATGACCTTAAAAGCCATTTCATATCAGCGCAGAAGGCTAGAAGATTGGAAAAAAATCTTCTTTTACAATCCATCAATTAGAGCGAGGCTCGAAAATGTTGGAGTAATGAGTAAAGAAAACGCTATCAAGTGGGGTGCTGTTGGGCCTAATTTAAGAGCATCTGGAGTATACTATGATGTTCGAAAGATAGAACCGTATGGAGCTTATGATAAGTTAGACTTTGAGATTCCCGTATATAAAGAGGGAGATGGTCTAGCAAGAGGTTTAGTAAGATTAGAAGAAATCGAACAAAGTATGAGAATATTAGAGCAGATAATAAAGAATATACCAGAGGGTAATATTTTATCAGATAGGTTCTTTAAACAGATACCTCCTACTAGGCTTAAGAAGTATTGGGAAACATATAGACGTATTGTATTGCCAGGCTATTACGCTTCATTTAGACCACCTAAGGGTGAAGCTATATCTAGAGTTGAGGCTGGAAGAGGAGAGCTAGTATATTATGTAGTAAGTGATGGCTCTCCTAAACCTTATAGGTTAAGAATGATAACTCCCTCTTATAGGTCAATATATGTTTTTAAGGAATTATGTAAAGGTTCGCGATACGCCGATTTAGTTTCGATTTACGGTAGTTTAGATTATTTCCCTCCGGAGGCTGATAGGTAATGAGTGTTCTCTCCGCTTTACAATATTATTTCTTTTATCCTTCATTTTTCTTGACAGTAATATTTCCTGGACTAATATACACTCTAATTTTTCTTTTAGTCACTATATGGTTTGAAAGGAAAGCCGCTGCTATAGTTCAACTCAGGTATGGTCCTTATTATGCATCTAAAAGGATAGGAGGATTGCTCCAGTTATTTGCAGACGCTATAAAATTTGTCTTCTCGGAAATAATAGTTCCTAATGGAGTAAATCAAACACTCTATGCACTGTCCCCGGTCCTAGTTTTGATATTTGCGTTTTTGCCCATGTCTCTTATACCAATTTCCACTATTCCACCTCAAGGCTCTATTTTATCAGTGTACCATAGTATATTTTATGATAGCCAGATTCATCAAGGCGTTTTAGTTCCGTACCTTATCGAGTACAATTTGATAGGAATAATTGCATTGGAATCTCTATATCCAATCCTTGTCATATTCTTGGCATGGAATACTAACAATAGATTTGCTGTAGTAGGATCTATAAGGGAAGCTTATCTGTCAGTATCTTATGACGTTCTAATAATAATTTCCACACTTGCGTTAGCATTAGAGTACCATACACTTGATGTCGCTAAGATCGTGACTTCTGGAATACCAGGATTTATAGCTAATCCTATTGCGGCATTCGTTTTCTTAGTTGCAATGTTAATAGGTTCTTCAAGATTTCCTTTTGAAATAGTTGAAGCTGAAACTGAATTAGTTATAGGTCCTTACACTGAATATAGTGGTTTTCTATTTGTGTTAACCATGGCAGGTTCTTACATAGCGAATTTAGTTTATGCAATTCTTTTTGTGGACTTGTTTTTAGGTGGTTGGCTACCATTCACTGGATTTACTGGTGCAGTATTTACTGTTTTCAAAGCCGCAATAATAGTATTTTTTGCTGTTTTTCTTAGAGCGGTTTATGGAAGGTATAGGATAGATCAAGCTCTAAGGGGGAGTTGGAAGTATTTCTTCCCTCTTGCCTTAGCTTCCTTAATATTAGGTGTGGTGGTGGGTTATTTATGGATAAGGTGAAAGAATATAAGAAAGAAAATATAGCAAGTCTATTTGCAGAACATATACAATCGATAGTTACGGGTATAAAGTATTTCGTAAAACCTCAGAGAATAACGCTGCAATACCCAGAGGATAGTCTTAGTCTTCCTACTGGTTATAGAGGAATGATTAGACTTTACAAAGATGTATGTATAGGCTGTACTTTATGTGCATTAATATGTCCAGCAGATGCTATGAAAATGGTAACGCAAAGTGGAAAGAAGTTCCCTCAAATAAATTATGGTAGGTGTGTCTTCTGTGGTTTCTGTGTAGACGTATGTCCAGTGGATGCGTTAAAAGAAACTAAAGTTCATGATCTCGTTTTTAATTCTAGAAAACAACTAATTTTTGACCCTGATAGATTTAACGTAGATGTAGATGAGGTTCCCCTAGAAAATAAGCCAGTGAGAAAAGTAAAAGCAGTAGTAGATGAGAAGAGGGGGATAAAATATGTACCTGCAGACGAGTGAAATAATACAATATACATTGTTTGCATTTTTTGGGACTATGGCTATAGCGTTTTCGATATACATTGTCAGAGCTAAGAATGTATTTTATGGTGCAGTAAGTCTAGCATTTCTAGGTTTAAGCATAGCTGCACTAATAGCGTTAGAAGCACCTTCAACTTATGGCATATACTCAGTGTTTCACATTCTTCTTTACGTGGGAGCGACTGTAACTTTCCTAGCTATTTCCTTAGTCATGTTTAAGGATCTAGAAGTTAGGATTCGTAGAGGATCATTAGGGATATTGGCCGGAGGAGCAGTAACTCTTCTATTCTTAATTACAATTTTTATATCTAATTTTAAAGTTTCTCCATCAACGTTGCAACCAATTAATTTCCAGATATTAGCTAATGATCTTTTAGAAAACTATTGGTTCCCATTGATTATACTTATCGTAGCTCTATTAACTACTTTAATTGAAGCAATAGCTTTAGCTAGGAGGGATTAGAAATGATGGATCTTGGTTTATTAGGTATCATAATATCTGGTCTCTTGATAGGGATAGGCATATATGGTCTATCCTCAACATCAAATATTATCCGAGTATTATTATCGTCCGAAATTATCTTAAATGCGTCAATTTTATTTGTTTTCTCCTATTCCAGTGTCGTAGGTATGGTCTACAAGCCTGTAATATTTTCCCTTTTCGCAATAGGTATGGCCTTAACAGAAGTTGTAGTCGCGTTCGCAGCTGTTCTCTTGTATTATAGACAAAAAGATAAACTGGAGGTGGAATAAAATGATTTATTTCTCTTTTATATTATTGGTAATTTCATTTATATTGGCAGTCTCAATATTTTTTATTAGATCAAGAATAGCTTCATTTATTGTAAGCCTACTGTCGATAGCTATAAACGTTCCATTTTTATTTTTAAAAGGTAGTTATGAATACATTTTTGTCTCAAAATATATAGAAGATTTTGGAATAGTTATAAACAATCTCAATTATCCATTTATAATAACTATTCTAATAGTTACATTGCTAACTACTATATACTCCTTAAGATACATGGAACATAAGTTCAAGGAAGAAAACAAACATAATTGGGGTCTTTACTACGCTTTATACACTTTATTTGGTCTTTCCATGCTGTATACTGTACTATCAACTAATCTATTGGAGCTATACATATTTTTGGAGATTTCACTAATCTCGTCATTTTTGCTAATAGCACTTTACGGGTATGGTGATAGACGTAGGATAAGCCTTATGTATTTCATTTGGACGCATATTGGTACAATACTGCTTTTGGCTTCAATTATAATAATAGGTCTTACTTCAGATTCTATGAATATTTATACGGATGCCTATACTTTTGTGAATTATTCCACGATACCTTACTCTATTTTGGTATTTATAATAGCAGTTATTGGAATGTTTATAAAAGGTGCTCAAGCTGGTTTTAATATATGGTTACCTTATGCTCATGGTGAAGCTCCAACTCCTATTTCAGTACTATTAAGTCCAAATATGGTGGGTTTAGGAATATTCGTAGTTATCATTTACTATTATCTATTCCCTACTATGTCCTTCATAGCCCCTATATTTATAGCATGGGCCCTCATAACAATGATTTACGGCGGAATTAACGCGTTGGCCCAAAAAGACTTCAAGAGATTCTTAGCGTATTCAAGTGTTTCTCAAATGGGTTATATGCTATTAGGTGCTTCCATCGCCTTTTTAGGAGGACTACCGACTTCTATTATCTCATTACCTTTAGGAATATTGGCAAGTATCCTAATCTATGTTTCTCATGGATTCGGAAAAGCTATCCTATTCATGAGTGCTGGTGCATCAATAACTGAACTAAATGAAAGGAATATTGAAAAATTAGGTGGACTTTATCTATCTTCCCCTCTTCATTCCACGATGGCGTTTATAGGTACTTTAAATCTCCTAGGTCTACCTCCAACAATTGGTTTGATAAGTGAAGCGTTATTAATATTTTCGGTAGGTACGATATTAGATAAGATAGGATTAGCAGGGTTTATAATAATAGTAGCCTTTATAATGATTGCAATAGGTACTTCTTCAGCGTATATAGGTTACTTATTCAAGACTGTTTATGCTGGCAAAAAGGAAAATAAGAATCTTGACAATCTAAAAGAGTACTCAATCCCAATGCTATTGATTGGAGTAGTTAGTATAATTACCTTCTTTATTCCTCAGTACATATCTCCGTCTTTAACATTTACATTATTGTTTTCAAATTCCATAATTTTACCACTAGTAGCATTCTTACCTGTTATAGGTTCATTAATTGCACTAATAACTCCGAAGTCATTAAATCAAGATTTGAGAGGAGCAATAGTGGTGTTGACAATAGGTATTTCAATGGTCTTATCCGCGTTATTGCTAGTTAGTAATTTAGGGCAACCGTTATTCGGGCATCCCCAATTATCATACTCATTTGGTTATTTACAATTTAGTGCGAACTTGCTTCAATCTATTTTATCCCTTTTCGTGTCTTCACTATCATTCTTTATAGCATTATATAGCATAGGGTATATGAGAGAGGATAACGTTTTAAGAAGATACTGGGGGTTCTTTGGGCTTTTCGTAACGTCAATGCTATCTGTTGTGTTAGCTAATAATGTTCTACTGTTTATTGCGGGATGGGAGGGAACTAGCCTAGCCTCCTATGGTCTAATTAGCTATTGGTTAGATGACAATGAAAGAAATGTAGTTGGAGATTTTGGAAGAAGAATATTTGGAATTGAAAACATTTCCAAACCAACAACTAGTGGGATCAGAGCTTTAATTTTCACTCGTGTAGGTGATGTTGGCTTGTTAGCAGTATTAGGTTATTTGCTTTCACTATCAAGTTACAATTATATCTTGTATCCTATGTCAAATATATTATCTACAGTATTTTCTGCATTATCTACTGTAGCTTCACGTCCAGAAGGGTGGTTAATATTGCTAGTATTCTTTTTAGGGGGGCTTGCTAAGAGCGCACAATTTCCTTTCACTCAATGGCTATTAACCGCTATGACTGGTCCAACGCCAGTCAGTGCTCTAATACATGCAGCTACCATGGTTAATTTAGGAGCCATCCTTACATTCTTTACTTATCAATTTATATCCATAAATACAAACACTTATTTATTCTTCGCAATAATGGTGGGAATAACGTTATTTACTGCATTATATACAAGTGTTAATGCTCTAGCATCAAATGAACAAAAGGTAATTTTAGCTTATTCTACTGCAGATCAAATATCGCTTATGATATTCTCATCTTCTTTAGGTGCTTTACTTGGAAACGTAGGTTTGGGAATAATAGTAGGACTTATACAAATGCTTGCACATGGAATCTATAAGGCATCTCTCTTCATGAACGCTGGTTCCGTAATACATTATACAGAAAGTAGGTATGTAGCTTCGAAACCATTATTATATAAGGAGATTCCTTCTGTGTTTGTTTTACAACTAATTGCTGCGCTAAACCTAGCTAATTTGCCACCTTTAATAGGATTTTGGGCCCACAATATCATAGGCAATTTAGTTAGTAGTGCTTCATCTACTATATTTTACTTGTATATAATTCTTGAATTCCTAGGCGCAATATATATATTAAGATATATTGCTAGAACGTTCTTATGGAAAGGTGAGGAACATGATACTCATGAACATGGGCACCTGAGTACTTTGATGGTTATAAGCCCTGGATTATTAATATTAGCATCAATCATACTAGGCATACTTTACTTTAATCTGGCGACTTTCTTCAATGTTATACAACTTTCAGATATAGATTTTATTAGTTTAATATTATCTGTAATAGGTTGGATAATCGCTTTTGCCGTATATACTAGACGTTTAAACTTAAGTTCTATAATGCCTCTAATAGATTTTGCCTACTATGGTTGGTATGTAAATCCAGGTTTTGACAAATTTGGGTATATCTTCAAAGGTTTCGCCAATGCTTTATTCAATAACTTTGAGAGAGGGGTTATCGATATAGGGCTAAATGAGAGACTACCTAAATCTGTGATAAACTTTGGCTCGAGAATCTATAACGTGGTAGAGGACCACATCCTTGGGGACTATATTATGTTATATGCATGGGGTATAGTTTTACTTTTAATTATTGTTTTAGTTCTATTCGGGGTGATTGGATAATGAACTTGGATTATTATTTACCAATTTTAATACCATCAATTTTAATTTTATTTTCTTCAATCTCCGCATTATTTATAGATAATGGTGTTAATGAAAGTAGGTTTAGATTATCGCTGATACTTTCCGAAGTACTTGTAGGGGTTAGCCTAGTGTTTTTAATTTACTCTTGGGTGGCTGGTATCGTGAACTATACATTATTTTCTAAGTCTTTATTTATAGATGTACCTGGCTATTTCTTCTCAATAACTATTTTTAGCGTAGGTTTACTTGCGATTTTATTGAGCAAAGATCATATAATATCTTGGTCTACACGCTCCTCTATGTTATCATTAATGTTACTATCCTTACTAGGTTTATTTTATATGTCCTTTGCTAACAATATTATTATTATTCTCACTACTTGGGCAATATCATCTGCTGCAAGTTATGCAATAGCTATGCTTAGAAAGGACTATAAGTCAGTTAACGCTGGTATTAAATATCTTATTATGGGACTATTGTCAAGCTCGATCATGATAATTGGTTTTGCTTCGTATTTAGTTTCAACTGGTTCACTACTATTTACCACGTCTGTACTTTATCCAAATCTCTTCCTTTTCTCTATATCTTTCATTTCAATAGCATTTCTATTCAAGATGGGAGCTTTTCCATTTCAAGCTTGGTTACCAGATGTTTACACAGATGCTGATAGAATATCAGTAGCGTTCATTTCAAGCGTTGGTAAGCTTGTAGGTATAATTCCTTTATTTAGAGTAGTATATCTCTCAGATCCTAACATAGTAGAGGTAGTTATATTCATAGTTATTTCGATAGGTAGTATGCTAGTTGGAAATATAACAGCTTTTTCAAGAAGAGATATTGCAGCAGTACTTTCATTTAGTTCAATAACTCAAGTTGGATATATCTTAATAGGTTTTGCGATGTTCACGATATCTCCAGCTATAGCTATTGTCGGTATTCTAGTGCAGTCTCTTGCATATGGAATAGCACAAGTAGGTCTATTCGGTATAGTGAGTCACGTAGAGAAAATATCTGGGACTTCTGATATTTCTGGGCTTAGAGGTATATCATCTCAAGATAAGCCATTAGCTTTTGCCATAGTAATTCTTATACTAAGTTTACTTGGGATACCACCGCTTTTTGGATTTTGGGGTAAGTTATTCTTATTCGAAAGTTCATTTACATATCCTTGGCTTACCATAATTGCTGTCCTCAATAGTGCGATATCTGCTGGATATTACGTTCCTATAGTTAGAGAAGTATTTAGAGAAGGAGAGTTTGAGATTACAAAAAGCTCAGAAAGAGACATTGCAGTAGTCTCGGCAATTTTAAGTATAATATTAGGTATAGTTATTCCAATTGTATTCCAGATTTTGGTGAGTCAGATTGGTTAAGATTGCGTTAATTGGAGTAGGTAATGTGGCCTCTGCATTAGTACAAGCTATAGAACTAGCTAAAAACGGCAAGGAAATATATGGAATATTGGATCTTCCCATAAAGCCATATGACATAGATGTAGTAGCTGCTTTTGATATCGATAAGAGGAAGGTAAATAGGAAGCTTAGGGAGGCAATATTTATCAAACCAAATGTTGTTGATAAGTATGTGGATGTTAGGAGCGATGTAATTGTAATGAGAGGTCCTACTCTAGATGGAAGAGTTGGGGTTCTTTCGAACATTATTGAAGAATCTGAAGAGAAACCGGTTAATGTAGTTGATATCTTAAAGAAAGAGAAAGTAGATGTAGTATTAAATCTATTACCTACTGGAGCAGTAAATGCGAGCAGTTTTTATGCTAAGGCTTCATTAGAGGCTGGTTCTTCTCTTATAAATTCCACTCCTTCTCCAACTGCAAAGGAATTTAAAGATCAATTTAAGGAGAAAGGTCTTGTAATCCTAGGGGATGATTTATTAAGTCAAATAGGGGGAACTATCACACACGCTGGAATAATAGAATTTTTAAAAAATAGAGGTGTAAGGGTTTTAAAGTCTTATCAGATAGACATTGCTGGATCTACTGAAGCATTAGTTACGTTAGAAGATTGGAGAAAAGATCTTAAAAAAAGTATAAAGTCATCTCTTATCTCTTCGTACGCCAACGGGGCTGAGGTTGTAGCTGGAACATCTGATTATGTGGAATTTCTAAAAGATAGAAGAGTAAGTTATATGGTAATTGAAGGCTTATATGGAATAGGGATCCCAGTAAGAATTGATATTTCTCTGAAGACATATGATTCTTTTAACGCAGTTGCTCCTTTAATGGATCTAATAAGAATTGCCAAACTCCTAACTCAACACGGTTATAGTGGTGCTGTAAAAGAGGTTTGTTACTATTACTTTAAGGATCCTCCAGAAAAGGCTAAGAGTATTATGGATGCTAAAAAATCATTGGATTCTCTTTTGAATAAGCTTTTAGGATAGAATCTTTACTCTTTTTTAATGGTAAAAGACTGAAATAGGCTTCGTCATTTATGGTTAGGTGATGTGAGAACCCCGGACTGATAAATGATGTACGCGTGTGAGGGCTGATCATATTTCAATTACCTCTGAGTTTTCAAGTACTTTCTCGTAATCAATGTTTAGATTCTCCTCATCCTTTAGTACTTCATCAAGTTCTACAGACGTCCTAGCTTTAGTTGATATTGCACAATATTCTGGGAGTTTTATTGAATATTCATAGGTTCCAATTTTCCTTGCAAGTTCGACAATCTCTTCTTTATCAAATCCAATTAAAGGTCTAAAAATTGGATATTTTATCCCGTATTCAGTTACGTATAAATTAGTCATGGTTTGTGATGAGACTTGTGACAGAGATTCCCCTGTGGTTATAGATTTAGCGTTTGCCTTATCACATAACCTTTCAGCTACCTTATACATTACTCGCTTTAACATGACTACACGATTTCTTTTCTCAATCTGCGATAATTTAATTAACACGTCTGTGCCATTTACGATAAATAGTTTTAATTTATGTCCTCCGCTCCATTTTCTAAGGACACTTAATTCTTCCAATACAAACTTCCTATGTACACTTCCTCCTAAATTGAAGTTTAAAATAACGGGAATTGAACCTCTTTTCATCATCATCCATGTGGCTACGGGCGAATCAATTCCTCCGGAAAACAACACAACGGTCTTTCCAGCTACTCCAACAGGCAACCCCCTAGGGCCCTTAATAATTTTATAATAAAAATACGCTACATCATTCCTAATTTCTATGAATACCTCAACTTCAGGATTCTCTAGATTAACTCCTCTGGAAAATGGATATAAAGCTTCACCAACTTTCCGTTGTACATCTAGACTGGTAAAATTATGAGAACCTATTCTTTTAGCTCTTACAGAAAAAATCTTACCTTTGACTATTTCAGCAAAGACTTCCTTAGCTTTGTTAATAATATCTTCTAAATTATTATTGTAAGATTTAATCGACATAACTGGTGAAAAGGAGGCTATTCCAAATACCTTACTAAGCTCCTCTATGTTCTTATTGTTATCGTTAACTTCTAAAAATAATACGCCTTGCGATCTCCATATTTTCCCTTCTTTTATAACACTTCTTATATTATTGGCTAGCGTGTGCTCAAAATTTCTTCTGGATCTGGGAGATTTTAGCGCAATTTCACCCGATGGTCTTATGATGATTAACATTATTCTTCACTCTCATGTAGTGTAAATATAGCTGTACCGTATGTCTACAAAATTTTTGTCCACATTCACACTCAGAATCAACAATTTTAAACTCGTTAATTTTTATTTTTACCTTATAGTGACCAGCAGCACATCTAGCACCTACAAGACCTTCTACGATATTATTATTGATGGACGTGATAATTATCATAATAGAAAAAGGGGAATGTGAAGAAAAAAGATTATTCTTTCTACGAAAAGGCTTATGCTTTAAATACTTAACCCCAGTATGGAGTAGATGTTGAGGTTGTAGTAGTTGAAGAAGAGGACGAACTCATCGATGTACTTGATGAATAAGATATCTCTGGTGCTGTCAATATCCAAGGTACTGGTTTAAAGAATGTTAAGTTAACCACTACGCCGTTTCCTACTATTATTGGATCCTTAAATATGTAGCCCTTAGCTCCCCATGTCCACATCGATACATTCTGGCTGGGCGTGAATATTACAGTTATAAATGGATTAGCTAGGCCAGTGACCGAGTTTATTGATGAATAACTAAATGTCACATTTCCGTTTATAGCATAAGCGAAAGCTAATATTGGCACTTGCCCATTTGGTGCTGTTCCTCCATTTGCTGGATTGTAGAATACTACTGAGAAGTTAAATATGGTCAAGTTACCATTAGGTGTTACTATCTTAGTGTTTGGCTGTATTGCAACTATCATGTTACCAGCTACTGCTACTCCTCCTTGTGTACCATTTATTTCGTAGCTATATACGTTAACTGGAGTTAGTCCATACGCGCTACCTACACTCACTTGTACTGGTTTAGGTGTTTGTGCAACTGGAGTTGGTGCTGATTCAAATATCCATATAACTGGTTTGAAGAATTGTGTGTTAATCATTACACCATTTCCATACAACCAGTGATCTACAAACTTGTAGCTTCCACCTATGTATGCAGTACCATTAAATGTTCCACCAAACCAAGTCCATGAAGTCCAAGTACTTGGAGCTCCCCATACAACTGTTATCGGTGGTTGCGCTACAACTTTTCCATTACTCATTGTTACTAATGAAATACCCGGTGTTATCTGATTATTTACAGCAAAGGCGAACGCATAAAGTGGTGTTAAGTTTAATGCAGTAGGAGGTGAATATATAGCTTCTAGGCTAAAGGTTACTAATGAGAAATTATATACAGATAACATTGTACCATTAGCTAATGCTGCATAAGTATTTGGTTTCACTATTACTATAATATTGCCAACTTGCAATGTATATCCTTGGCCGCTAGTAGCGTTTACAGTAACAGTTTCTTCTCCATTAACTTTCATAATTGGCTCGTTTAAGTTATAGTAAATTGTGTCAGATAATGCATTAACTTCAGTTGAGTTCCATACTTCCTTGGTTATTTGCCAGCTAGCTGTAGTGGTATTGTAAACGAAATATGCGGTTATTGCAACATGCAGATCATATATCATTGGGAAGTTAGGTTCACCTTGATTTACAAATCCATAGAATACTGTGTCGTTAGCTATAACTTCAGCAGTTGCATTTGATGGAGATAAATACACTTTAACTGTTGGTGGAATAGCTGTTCCGTTGGGTAAAAGATTTTGCACATATGTTAAGGCAAAGATGAAGTATTGGTCCCAAGTGTTGAAAACGTTTGCTATACTAGAAACTCCAGTATAAGTTCCCGCTTTAAATACTGGAGGTAATTGTCCAATTAACACTAATTGTGCATTTGGAGCGAAGTTCTTTGCTATCGTATTACCTGGAAATTCCGCTCCTAATGCGTTCATCTGTGACAAGAATTCATCAAGTACTTGATTTGCTTGTATTGAGTGTTGAGATGGATATCCTGCAATTACAGTTGATGGAGGTACCTCATTCCCTTTCCACATTAGTTCAGTAATTTCCGGAACTCCGTGAATGTACTGTACTATTATAGTATTGCTAGCATTAAAGACTTGTAAGTATACTGGATCTGCGGTGGGTGCTACAAAGTATTGCACAACGTCAGTTACATTGAACGTGTTTCCATTAATTTGGGTTACAGTGGGTAATGCAGTGGTGTAGAAGTATACTGTCTCATATGTTCCGAAGAAGTTAGCTAGCCAAGTTGTATTAAATTTAGTTAAGTTGTATGTTCCGGCAAACGGCTGGCCCATTATGTATGCAGTAAAGTTAGTTGCTAATAAAGGAACAACATCTGATGGAGATTCTATCGCAATGCCATCATAGAATTGTAATACTGTAGATAGAGCTGCGCCAGGTTTATATCCCGAAATGTTTAATTTACTGATTTGTTGTAACATTTGTTCATATAAGGTCTTATAATAAGAATAGTTTGTTTCTGCTTGCTTATATAGGGTGTAATTATTCTGAGCCTCTGCTAGTACTGCATTATACATACCTTCTAGTACTTTGTACTGGGAAGCTAGTTGTGAATATGTCTGATTTAATTTAGTATAGTTTCCTTGTAATGCCATGTATTGACTATTTTCGCTCTGATACTCATTATATGCGTTAATGTATCTCGAGTTTGCTACTGAATATTCATAAAAACCTACAGCTGCTATTACAATTAAAACTACTGCTACTATAGAGAATGCAATAGTTTTCATATCTGCCATTTTGGATCGAGAAGAAAGTTGAAACTTATTTAAAAAGTTTTTACCCAAATCTAGTTACTTGCATTTGAAATTAACTTCTTAATTGCGGTTAAACCTAGGTTGTAATCTTGAGATTTTTGTATATTATGGCTCCAAGTGAAATCGAGGATAATAGAGTTAATATTGCTGAGTTTATTTCTATATCTCCAATACTAACCAAAGAAGGTATTAGAAATCCGCTTAATGAGGCTAGGTTCATGCTAGGCCCTATTTTCGTTACTTCAACTTTCATTGATCTAATTATAATAGGTAATAACGAATTAAGACCCAATCCCAATACGGTAAAAGGTATGAATATCCATACTTTAAGCATAATAAATGATGCAAATCCCAAAATTCCTATAATTAGAGAACTCAGCAGTGATGTAATTCTAATGTTTCTGATAGCTGGTAGAATTATATATGCTATAAATGAAATGGAATACGCGATTATAGTTTCCTCTATTGCATTACTTTCTCCTAATAGTGATGGAGTTAGCTGTAATATATATGCTGGTTCAAATCCAAGTAAAAATATTAACAATGCTTTCCACGAGAACACCATACCTATATTTCCTGGATAGGAGAATAATCTCTTATCAGTACTAGATCTCTTGATTAGAAAGAAAAATACTAGTGAAAAAGAGCTTGCTATAAGTATCATTTTTCCCACTAGGAATGATATGAGTGCGGCCAGTATCCATCCTAATGCCCATCCGCCCATCGTCATTCCTACAATTATTTTGCTCCTACTCTGAGTTGCAAGTTCTACTGCTGCTGATGTAGCTAAACCGAATAGAATTCCCGTTGCTACCCTTAATGGAATTAGTACAAGGGTATTTGAAGCCATAAAGAATTCCACTATATCCAAAATAGCCATATTTCCCAACGAGAGATAAGTTATTCTCTCAATGTCCATTTTTGTCATTAGAAAAGGATATGTTATTGGGGTTATCGCTCTTCCTATGAATGGAGCACCTATTAATAGGAACTCCACTAAGCCAGTATAATCTGTATATTGTAGATAAAAAATGAAATTGATAAGGAAGTAGGAAGATAATGTAAAGCTTAATACTGGTAGTATGGTAGTTTTCCTCAACGGTATTTTTATACCTAACATTTCAATCAAGATATATACTTTTCAGTTTGAATTTAAAATTAAGCATCATGTAAGTATAATCTACTTATACTTTTCACTATCAATAATTATTATAATGATAGTTTTATATAATTATTACATGCTATCGAAGTTCTTTATTGCTGATAGAGAAATTCATAATATATTATGTGAAGATTTTTATAGCAGAAGCTGACTTCCTATTCGCCCTAAAGAGCAAAGTTTTCAGTTATAAACACATTATGATAATGTGCGGACCCGGCGGGATTCGAACCCGCGACCACCGGCTTTCTTCCGAAAGTTAGGAGGCCGGCGCTCTATCCTGGCTGAGCTACGGGTCCAATTATTAGATTACTATAATCCCATTAAAGTTTTTCTTCAAGATTAACAATCCAAGGTCCCTTAAGTATCTTAAATCCGCTTTCGAAAAATATATTGTTTAAGATAGTGGAAATTTTTTGTGACTTAAACAAGATTACGAAATCGTTACTATAAACAGCTTTATTTGAAATTATTATCTCTTTATCAGCCTTGTTAACAGTTCTTATTTCTATACCTTTTTTCCTTAATCTGCTTGCTATCTCGCCACTGTTACTCAACTGTTTATCAAGTATTATCTCGCATTTTATTCTATGTTTCTCGCAATATTCAGAAATTAGCATTAATGTATCGGATATTATCTCACTAGATTTATGTCTTCCTAAGCCTAGATCTCTAAAGAAACCATCATCACATAGGTATAACTCCTCA
Source organism: Sulfolobus islandicus Y.N.15.51 (assembly GCF_000022485.1). Taxonomy (NCBI): domain Archaea; kingdom Thermoproteati; phylum Thermoproteota; class Thermoprotei; order Sulfolobales; family Sulfolobaceae; genus Saccharolobus; species Saccharolobus islandicus. The sequence continues at coordinate 933,332 of NC_012623.1, forward strand.
TTATTTATCGCAGAAATTAGTGTTAAAGCCAAATTATATCCATCTAGAATAACTTCTCTTTCTTCATTGTTTATTTTTCCTTTAATTATTTCTATTTCCTTATCGGAATGTACGCAACGATATAGTAAGAGTCGTTCTAAGCTGGATAAGTTATATCTAGCAGCTATTACATCAAGGACAACCTTTCTGGAATAATCTCTGTTTAAAAAATATTTATAATCTGTGTAAGCTTCCCTAAAAACATCTGTGAAATACATAATATTCTCTTATAGTGATTTTATCACTATCTCTATTATTTCTTCTTTACTCTTTTTACTATTTAGAATTACGTTTGCAAATGTGCCTTTTCCTCCTCCTTTTCCTCCTCCCTTTAGTAATTCTTCTACTATCTTATCTACTCTCATGTTTTTAGATGTGGCAATTTGTAATCTATTATCTGAGATGGATATTGCAATAGTATTATCTGTGGAAGTTAATTTCCTTAGTATCTCCTTGTTTTCCTCTTCATCACCTAATCCCTCTATGATGTATATTTTATTACCGTTGATTTCGTAAGGCTTTAGATTATTTAGTAATTCAGTTTCAATTATTCTTCTATATTGGATTATTAAATTATTTTTCTCCTCAATTTCATTAAGTATTCTTCTTAATCTACTGGTTAGTTGATCTGGAGAAGTACCTATTATTTTCGAAGCTTCAACGATTTTCGCTTGAGTTTCCCTAATATAGTCAACTAATGCTGGTCCCGCAACGTATTCAAGTCTTATTACACCATCTTGTATTCTCTCAACGTTGATTATCTTCACAGCTCCTATCTCACTAGTATTACTTACATGAGTTCCTCCACAACTCTCTATATCCCAGTCCTTTATCTCTAACAATCTGATTGTTGCAGAATTAGGTACTCCACCCTCATATATGGATACTCCATATTTCATTTCAGCTTCCATTCTGTTCATTTCTAAAGGTTTAACTTGTCTTCTATCAGATATCACACTATTTGCGTAGTTTTCTATTAGCTTAACCTCTTCCTCAGTTAAAGTCTTATGATGAGTGATATCTAGTCTTCCTTTTTCCGGTGTCTTTTCAGCTCCAGCTTGCCATACATGCTCACCTAATACTTTTTTAGCAGCTGCAAGTATTACGTGTGTTACTGTATGATGTCTCATTAAACGATATCTTCTTTCCCAATTAATTTCCCCTCTTACATTATCTCCAACCTTTATTGTTGATGGCTCCTCCTTTAGTATATGTACTATCACATCATTTACTTTCTGCGTATCTATGACTTCATATCTTTTACTACTTTTTTCATCGATTATGAGGCCAGTATCACCTAATTGCCCTCCTCCCTCTGGATAGAATGTGGTCTTATCTAAAATCAGATAGTTTTTATAAACTCCCAACACTTTACCTTCAAAAGATCTCATATACTGGTCTTTATAGTATAATTTTTCAGTTGGCTGTAACGCAGTGATATATTCTAACATATCCTTAGGCAATTTAACTTTGTCATATGCACTTTTGATTGTTGAGGTTTGATGTCTCTTAGCCACTAACGCGTAAAAGTTACGCGGTAGTTCAAATTTCACACTCTTTTTCTTTAGTTCCTCTTCTAGTAGATCTGGAGGAATACCATTAGAATCGTAGACTTGTATTAAATCTTCTGTTGTTATTTCGCTCTTTCTAGCTAAAGTTGAGGCTATAGATGGAACTTTTTCCAAAATCTTTTCAAATCTCTGTTGTTCTAATTCTACCGCGTCTAATATGTAATCTTTGTTCTTTAATACTTGAGGGAAATCTTCCTTCCAGAAGTCTATTTGTTCTTTTACTAGTTCATAAAGTCTTACATCCGATTTAAGTAATCTTAGTACTTTTAAGGCTCTTCTTATAACGAGTCTGCCAAGATATCCTTCACCAGAGTTGGAAGGAACTAGACCATCAGCTAGCATCAACATTATTGTCTTCGTGTGGTCTAAGATCTGAAATACCTTAGCTGCCCTATCCAATTCTTCTTCAACAGCTTTAATATCAATTCCTAATTCCTTGCTAACCATTTGTCTATGAATTTTTATAGTATCCGGATTATCTGGGTCTATTTTGCCTGCAAATCTAGATGCTACTTTTAGTAATGTCTCATCTATATAAGCTACGCCTATTTTGTTAAAGAATTTATATACTAAATTACCATATATTGCGTGAAATGCCGAGGGAGTCTTTTGTGTTATCCACGCAATTCTTTCTACACCATATCCGGTATCTACAATTTTCAATTTGAGTGGAGTATAATTACCATTATCGGTTATCTTGTATTGCATAAATACTAGTGTAGCTAACTCTAATCCACCTACTGTAACTTCTAAGCAAGGTCCAGCATTTCCTCCCCCTTCCCACCAAGATTCTTTGAAGTTCAATTCCTCTTCTGGTATTCCTAACTCTTTTGTGAAGAATTCTGTAGCATACGCTGTTGTTTCCTCCTTCCAATACACATAATGGTCTGGATAGTTGAATGCGTGATGTGCGGCCATTTCGAAAGTAGTTAAATGTCTTCCAAAGGTTATTCCGACATTATCTATATCCTCTAATCTTATTGAGGGCTGCGACACTACTAGTGGATTTGTGGGTGGGGGAACTAAGCCACTAGTTACATGTGGCTGGAAATCAACTATACTTGCTATTGTTAGATATAAGTCCTCTCTCCATCTAGCCAAAACTGGTTTAGGAGATATTCGTGTATGTCCTCTCTTTTCGAAGAATGAGAGGAATTTCTCTCTAGCTTCCTTGACAGTCAAGGGTTGGCTTTTTATATTTATGTCAAAAAAGTAGTAGTCGGTACAAGGTATGTCTGAACAATATTCTTTCTTTTCATCCCTAGTCCAAAATGGTGTTTTGCATGATTTGCATATTTTTCGCTTGAAATCATTCTTGATAAAGAAATTCAGTCTGTACTCCTCTTCACTAGCTTTCATACAATAAAAAGAAAAGTATCTAAAGCTTAAAAACTGACTTCTTCCGTAATGGGATTCTAGAGTAGATATTCGTTTTTAATTCATTTAAGATTTCTCTCTAAGGAAATAACCTAAAAAGTATATTCCAAATGACAAAAACAAATCTTAAATGTTGTCCCTTAAAAAGTATTGAATTAATATCTCTACATTAAAAGATTGTTTCGTTATCCTTAACAAAGCCTTAACCGAATAGGGAGGCTAACCCGCTCGCAATTTCTTCTTCGCTTGGTCCTTTCTTTTCTTCTTCTTTCTTTTCTTCTTTCTTCTCTTCAGCTGCAGGCTGTGCTTGAGCTGCTTGTGGTTGCGCGGCTACTGCTACTGGCATGGAAGCTGCGTTCTTTAATACTTCATCTATGTTCACTTCTTTTAATGCAGCTACTACAGCTTTTAATCTTACCTCATCTACGCTTATTCCAGCTGCAGTTAGTATATTCTTTAGTGTATCTTCATTTATTTCCTTCTTGGCTGAGTGTAATAGGAGACTCGCATATATGTACTCCATTGTTATTCACACTCCACATTTTTGTCTTAGGTTATATAAATTTTTATCATCCAAATAAGGATGCAAGTCCACTTCCAATTTCTTCTTCGCTTGGTCCTTTCTTTTCTTCTTCTTTCTTTTCTTCTTTCTTCTCTTCAGCTGTTGATTGTTGGGTTTGGGTCTGTTGTGCTGAAGGTAATTTTACTCCTAAATCTACTTTTCCACTTATAGCTGTAGCCAATGCATATGCTTTAGCAACAGCTTTAGATATTACTGCTTGGGCTGATTCTGGTGTAAGGTATCCTATCTCAGATGCTAACGTAATCGCATTCTTAAATATCTTGTTTATTGTAAACTTTAATACATCAGGAACTGGATATGCTATCTCTACTGCAAGAGTAAATGCGTTCCTATAAGCTTCAGCTATATTACTCCTATAACCTTCTAAATTAAGTTTTAGATTTTCTGCAGGAATTACTAAACCCTCATGATATGCTACTTTTATTTTTAATTTGACGTACACTGGCATTATTCCAAGTTTCTGTAAAATTGGTAAAGCTTCTGTCGGAATTACATCACCAGGTTTTGCTACTACGGTATCTTTTACTACGTGTACCTTACCATCTTGTACCTTCGTTTGTACCTTTAACTTTCCAAACACACTTAATATTGGTCCAGCAGGCATTCCAGTATCTCCCGCAGGAATTATAACCTCCTCTTCAGCCTTATCCCCTGGCATGGCGTACCTTCTCAGTTTATAATTTTCGAAGAACATGTTAGTTAGGAATGGGTTATCTTTAGTAAATATGAAGACGTTTGGACCAGTTAAATATTGCTCAAGTTTTTCTGTACTTATACCAGCATTTTTAGCAGCTATCTTGAATAAAGTGTTCTTAGTTACCTTTATTATAGCTTTTCCTCTTAATTTCTTCCTAATTTCGTGTAATTTGTCTGCTGGGAAACCTTCGAGGCTTCCAATTAGTATAGTATTACTATTTTTAATAAGCTCAGTTAATTCCTTAACTTCTTCAAGCTTCCAACTGGCAACTTTTTTCTGCTTCAAGGCTAGAGCCAATCTTTTCACCTTAACTCTACTTTTACTACCTTACCCATAGTAGTTTTTACATATATATTCCTTATCTTTTGGGCGTATCCTTTAGATTCTATTACGTTTAGTACTGCCAGTGCATTTTCAGCTAAATCTGCAATTTGTTGGTTCTCAGTGCCTATGAATGCTTGTGTTTGGGGTTGATCTTTAGTCTTAACTAAAGTTGATCTTTTAAATCTCAGTATATACTCTGATATATCTGCAGTATTCGGTAATGGTGTTGGGAATTTTCCTCTGGGACCTAAAGCTGGGCCTAATATTCTACCTACCAAAGCCATCGAATCTGGAGCTATTAGAAACCAATCATTTTGACGAGCTAATTTTTTAATTGCCCTCTTATTTCCTTGTAGTCTTTGTAATTCTTCTTTGGTTAAAATTGTATTAGGTTCAGCTTTCTTTGCGTACTCTAACTGCTGAATAGTTGGGACTACTAAAACTTTCTTTGACTTTTCTGGAGGCTTAGGTAATACCACTATTTCTCTTAGCTTCAGGTCCCCCTTTTTCATATCAACTTCTTTAAATGTAACTATTATCTCTACGCTCTGGACAAAATTTCTCTTGGGGTTGTTTTCGGGAGATAATGCCAGCTTAAGGGAATCTTCAATATTACTTCTATCAACGATTGGCATTTTACTCTTTCACCTCATTCCATTCATTCTCATATTTTGCTAATAAATCATCATATTTACCTTCTTCCACTTCTTTTACTAGTTCTTTAGGGTCTTTATTTTCCACAGTTACTCCAATAGATTTAGCTGTACCTAGCATACTCTTAACTGCAGCCTTTAATGATTTCGTAGTTAACCCCGGCTTTTTCATAATCACGATTTTAATTACTTGTTCCAATGATAAATTACCTATCTTTTTGTGTGCAGGGTCTCCAGATGGTTCGCTAGCTCCAGCTTCTTTTAATAGCAATGCAGTAGTAGTAGGTATTCCAACTTTTATTTCGTATTTCTTAGTATTACTATCAACTTCTATTGTTACTGGAACTGACATGCCTTTAAAACTACTTGTAGCCTCATTTAATTTCTTGACAACCTCCCCGACATTTAGTCCTAACTGCGAAAGTGTTGGTGCTAATGGTGGACCTGGCTTAACATTACCTCCTTCTACCATTATTTTTATAGACTTTGTGGGCATTTACTTCACCTTTTAGACACCTTAATTTGATCTAAAGGAACTGTGACTTGTAATGGAAATGCTGATTCTAAAATATTTAACACTACCTCTCCTTTAGCTTCCTCAACTCTTACCACTTGAGCCTGAGTACCCCTAAAGGGACCAGAAATTACTTCTACTACATCCCCAGGTTTTACGGTTGGACCTATGGTTTTCTTAGATACAATTTTTAGTACCTCATCTCTAGGTAGTAAACCTTGTGCAAGTCCTCTTGCATTCCTTATCCCAGCAATTAATGGTTTAACTATATGCAAACCCTCTGCCTCCAGAACTACATATCCTTTCAAATTGGGTGGAACAATTATTGCATATATTCCTTTAATATTATTAGTTTTTATTCTCTCTTCTAACATTAAAGCTACATTTATTTCTTGCCCTCCAACAACTTTTACAGCATAATAATTTCTCATATTCGGTTTTTCCACAAAATTACACCCCAATTAATGTCAATGCAAGTTGAATTATGTAAGCTAATACACCTACTACGACTAATACTAATAAAGTAACTTTAAGGTTAAGTGAGAAAAAGTTCCTATCCGGTTTCCTAGCTACTGTAATTATTCTATTCCAGTCCTCCCTAAGCCTTCTGAACCAGCTAATTAGCTTATTTGAACTCACAGTAATTTATAATTGGTTCAAGGTATTTAAGTTAACTGAATAGTCTTTGAATGAACCACTCGGCATTAAACGGAATTAGATCATCATAAGTTTGACCCACTCCTAAATATCCAACAGGCTTATTCAATTCATACGCTAACGATAATATTACACCACCTTTTACATCTGCATCAACTTTAGTCAATATTACTAGATCGAATCCAACATTATTTTCAAAATATTTAGCTTGTTCCAATGCGTCGTTTCCACCTAGAGAGTCTAAAACTAATATTTTCAGATTTGGTCTGGTGATATTAACAACTCTCTTTAGTTCATTTACTAAATCAGTATCTGTGTGCATTCTTCCTGCAGTATCAATTAATACAACATCTATTCCTCTGCTTTTAGCTGCCCTTATTGTGTCATAAGCAACTGAGGCAGGGTCTCCTCCATATTTGCCTTTGATTAAAGGTATCTCCAAGTTTCTTGCATGGATTTCCAATTGTTCTTGTGCTGCAGCTCTAAACGTATCTGAAGCTGAGATAATACACGATAAACCATTTTTTTTAAGTATATATGCAAACTTAGCAATAGTTGTAGTTTTACCTACTCCATTTATTCCGAAAAATATTATTATATAAGGTTTCGTTGATTTCTTTATTTCTTCTAATACATTCATTGGTTTATTTTTTGTTATTATTTCGGTGATGGATTTTTTTAAAGAATCTTTTACTATTCTTTCAAGATCTTCACTTCGCCTTACCTTTTTACCGATTATGTTTTCTTTCAGATCTTCAAGAATTTTCTCGGCAACTTCAAAAGAAACATCACTTTCAAGTAGCTGATATCTTAATTCCTCTATGAAATCCTCAATATCTTTCTCTTTGATTTCTTTGTATCTGAAAACATCAAAAATACTTCCGCCACTCTTCTTCTCCTCTTCTTTACTTTCTTCCTTTACTTCACTGGTTGTTGATTGATTCGTTACGTTATTACTAGTTTGCTGTTGATTACTACCAATACTCTGCGTAGGTATATTTTGTTCGATCTTTTCTGTTTCTTCTTGCTCTCCCTTTAATTTATCTACAAAATTAGAAAAAGCTTTCTTTATTTTATCAAAACAATTTATTCACCTTGTTGTCTCCTAGCGGCAGCTTGCTGTATTTGATTTAGTATGTCAACTATCTGATTGTATGTACTAGCAGCTTTTTGAAGTTCATTATTTAGATTTTGTGCTGCTTTACTTATCTCATCTTTTCTTTTATCAAGAATTTTTATAGCTGAATCTAGATCTACTTCCGCGTAGTAAGATAAACCTAAATGGACAGTTACCTTATCCCCTACTACACCCCCTACTTTGGCTAAAAGATATCCTTTCCTATCTATGAAGACTAACATTTCTTTATTTCCACTCTTTATCGTCTCTATGGCTTGTTTTGCAGAATCTATTGAATTTATTGACTCTAGTAATTCTAATTGAGTTCTCTGTAATGAATCTATGTACCTTTTTAAGTAATCTGCTTGCGCTATTAAATCGTCTAACGTTATACCTCCTTGTCCTTGACTCATGTCTCATCACATTATAATTTTATCAATCTTTGCTAATTCTCTTATCCTTCTATCTGGAATTTCTTCTTCTTTTATTTCACTTATTTGCTCTATCTTTATGTTATATCGTTTTATCTTATTTTTACTACCAAAATACGAATAAATATACTCAATTGCTTGTTTTTCATTCAGTGCTCTAACTATTTTTACAAATTTTCTCTTCTCTGGATAGTGGGACTCTCCAAATAGGGCAGATCCTTTGACAAGGTAAAACTTTATTTCACTCATCTCATTCACCTAATGCTTTTTGAATTCTTAAAATCTCTGGACCCGTAGTTGACGCACCTACTAACGTTCCTTTATCGTTTGCGACTAGTCCACTTCTAATGAAGACGCTTCCAAAATTTACCGTGCCTATATCTATCTTTACGCTGAATAATTTTTCCAGTTCTTTTAGTTCTTTCTCACTTGTATCTACATGTACTAATCCGCCTTTATTTGTTACAACTCCTACAGAACCTACGGTTATCATTTGGGCTATTTTTCCTCTTCTTATCTCTTCAACGCCTAAGGTCTCTTTTATTATCTTTTCTTCAATATCATTAAATTCAGGATAAATTAATGCTGCCTTATTATTTGTGAGTATTGTGTTTCCCAACGCGGTTACTTTTGAATTAAGAACCTCAACTCTGCAGTCCCTAAGATTCTCCTTCAGAAATCTGAACTCATCATCAATTGTGGATTTAGGTAAAAGAATGCCGTTATCATTACCACTTATAAAAATACCTAAAAGAAAACTTCTGGATATCTCCGCTTCTATTAACTCAGTTCCTAATATTTGAACAATATTTTCTTTTGTTTCACTATCTAATCCTCTAGGTACTACTGTATATTTATTATTAGTATAAATATAGACCCCTATATTATCTGTTCCAAAAATTGATAACCTTTGCAGATTCATCTACTTTTAATAGCAAGTCTTACAAGATATATTTTTTCTCCTACCTTACTAACTACTACTCTAACTTTACTAACTACCTTATCATTTCCGTTTTTAGATATTGACTTAGCTAACAGTGGATCTATTACTACCTTATCCGCGTTAAAGTGCCTTGCCACAATTTTTCTTACGAATTTCACTGCCCTCTTACTTCTTCCAGTCCTTTTTCCAGTTTTTATTTTTCTCAGATTAATTACCATTTCAAAATTATCCTTCTCTTTCATTTTTTACACCTTTAGATCATTTCTCCTCCAATTCCTTCTAAAGGGATTATACCTAACTCTTCCACGGGTCTTTAACACTATCCATATTGGTATTGGAGAGTTTGCTTTTAATGCTTTGGCTAATCTAAATTTCTTAGCTACTGGTTTATTTCTACTCATTTCCATCCTCTCTCTCTTATTTGTATTTTGAAATCGCGTCTGTTCTGTTCTGAAATCTGTTCTAGTATTTGCTTTAATTCCTCATCTGTTATTGGTACCTTTATTCTCCCAGATTGTGCCAGCGCAATTAACTGATTCTCTAATGATTCAGCAAATTCAGGCTTAACTAATTTTATATTTGTTAGTCTCTGTCGTGCCTCAGGTGTTAATATGACTCTTAATATTGACTCTTTTTGGGATTCTAGTTCCGCTTTTCTTTTTCTCTCTTCTTCTAGCCTTTTTTGCTCTTGTGCTGCTTTTCTTCTTAATAATTCTTCTAATTCTTCGTCATTATATGAGGTTGGAGCTGACATCTTTTTCACCCCTTATTCTAAGTATACTTTCAAAGAAGTATTATTCTCGGCCAGCTCTTTAAAGATTTCTAATGCTAATTTATCTAATAATGACCTTCCCTTAGGACTTAAAGTTCTCCCCTTATTCTTTATTTTTTGAACTAGTCCTGCTTTTTCTAATTGTTGAAATATTAATCTATTTACATGACCAGGAGCTTTTACGAATTTTTCTGGCCTAGTCCCCCTTCTTTTGCTTCCACCGTAGATTGTTCTTGTTTTTTCTATTCCAATAATCGAGTTCACGTAAAGTTTTCTCAATAACGATGCAGTTCTTATATACCACCAATCCTCTGAGTTATCTGGGACTCTTTCCTTAAAGCTAGCTGTTTTAGCTAATAATGCCCAATCTGGTGGGTTCACAGTCTTCACATTCTGCTTAAGATATATCGCTAGTCGTTTTATCAAAAGTTCCGGAGGTACCATTTCAGCTGTTATCATTATAAGACTCCATTACATTCGTAGTATATAAGGTTTAAAATTTTTCCTTTTTAATAACATATGATCTTGAATGGAATTTTATATAGCCGATTTTAAGCAGATTAAGGAGGGTAAAGTTACAGATATTTATTTTGAAAGAACCTTAAAGACACTAGAGTATCTCGGAATTAAAGACGCTAAAGTGAGGATGGAAGTGCATTCTTACGGTTTACCTAAAGGCTATGAATGGGCTCTTTTCACTGGTTTAGAGGAAGTCCTTCATTTATTGGAAGGTGTACCAGTTAACGTTTACGCGATGCCAGAAGGCACATTATTTAAAGAAATAGAGCCGGTTATGATAATAGAGGGCAATTATTTGGATTTCGGAATTTATGAGACTGCATTTCTAGGAATATTAAGGCATTATTCTAGTATATCTACTAAAGCTGCTAGGCTTAAATACCTCGCAATGGACAAAACGTTATTTTTCTTTGGTTTGAGATCTCTCCACCCTGCATTAGCTCCTATGGCAGATAGGGCAGCTTACATAGGTGGTATGGACGGGGTTTCCGGTGCCATGAGTAAGGAATATCTAGGAGTTGACCCTTCAGGTACTATGCCTCATGCGTTAATGCTTGTTGTAGGTGACAACGTGAAAGCCTGGAAGGCTTTTGATGAGGCTATGGCTCCTGAGGTTCCTAGAATAACCTTAGTTGATACATTCGAAGATGATAGAACTGAGGCTTTAAAGGCGGCAACTTTACTCGGTAAGAAATTGTATGGTGTAAGGTTGGATACACCATCAAGTAGAAGAGGTAATTTTAGAAAAATTATTCAAGAGGTTAGATGGACGTTAAAGATACACGGTTATGACCACGTTAAGATATTTGCGAGTGGAGGGATAGATGAGGAGGATATAATTAATCTTCGAGATATCGTTGATGGATTTGGAGTTGGAACGAGTATAGCGTTTCCTCCAAGCGTTGATTTCAGCGCTGATATAGTAGAAAAATTTGTCGATGGTAAATGGGTGCCTTTTACAAAGAGAGGCAAATGGCCTGGAGCTAAGCAAGTATATAGATGTGGGAAGTTAAATGATATTATTACCCTTATGGATCAGAATCCTCCTACTTCAGACTGTAAGCCCTTACTTCAAAAATATATTGAGAATGGGAAGATTGTAAAACCTTTACCTTCTCCAAAAGAAATAAGGGACTACGTGATTAAACAGCTGACCGAATTGCAAAGTAGCTAGCCTGTTATTAGAATTTCTTTTTGATTTTCTATGCTTCTGTTAAACGCTATTTCAGTTATAGGCTCCATTCTTCTTATTGCATTATATAACCTTAAGTTAAGTGCTCGTAATACCGCGATCAAGCTAGGAGATTTGATCTCTTTTATCATTTCCTCTGATATTATAGCTTCAGTTATTAATACTCTTCTTAGTGTTCTTAATTCTTCCATTACTTCATTTATCAGTATGGTATCTTCTTTCGCCAGAACTTTTACTGCATGGTCTATTACAGAAGAAGTTTGCTCTATATACATATTTATCTTGTTCCATAGTCTTTTCATTTCCTCAAGATCTGATGGATGCAATGACAATAGATCTAATGCTATCTCACTTATCTCATCTGCAGCCTCCTCTATTGCCTTTATTAAAATTCTGTTTCCTACTATTTGTATTCTTTTAACTCCTATCATATAGGCTAAACTTCTATTCATTTGAGCTAATAGTAATTGTCTTAAAGCTAGATAATATAATCTATCTACTTCTCTTTCTAATTCTATTACTTCTTGTAAGAAAGTTCTACTTGATTCCTTAATTCCAAGATCTAGGTAGTGAAGCATTTGTTTTATTGAATTTGATAATCTATTAATTAGATTGTTCATGGTATATTTTGTAGGGTCAAGAAAAGATTGTATTTGTATTGTATCTGTTGTTTGCGATACAATCTCTAATCCAATCAAGTTCCTTATCGTATCTTTAACTTTCCTCAGTATATCCTCAGTAAATATCCCACTTTTACTTTCTATATCTATCCTATCATAGCCTAGAATGTACAATGAGTATATTACTCTGCTTACTAATTCACCTTGCACACTATCATTTTGTATACTTATTTTCATCTCTTTTGCCTTACTTTCCGCCTTTAGATTAGGCGGATATACTTTTAGACTACCATCCTCATCAACTTCTAGATATACACTTTCGCCTGGACTCAGAGATACTTCCTTAACCCACTCTGCAGGTAAAGAAACCATAAGTGTAGATTTGCCGAACTTTTGAACTCTTCTAACTTCCATTAAATACTACCTCCACTTGTATCATATAGTTCAAAGTTTATAAAAGTAGTTTTATACTATACTATACTACTTTTACCTCGGGTATTTCTCCAAACATCTTAGTTAATACTGGGCTTCCATTAGTTGGTATCATCCTTACACCGTAGGGTTTTCGTTTTGTATATTGAATATAGTAAATTGATTTCAATATATTTTCATATGTAACTAAATCTGAATATATACCAACCATGTCAATGCCTGCGACACAAACATAACTCATTAATAACAAATCCTTTAAAGTTATGCTTCCCTCCTTAGCTCTCTCCTTAAGAAGATTATCCTCTGCAACTGGTAACATTAATTCTGAAAAACCTATGGGATTTACTCTATTTCTCCAAACCCCCTCAAATATCTCCCTATTAATTTCGGCTATTATTGATAAATTGGAGATGTCAAATATTTTCCTACTCCTATTTTCTATGATTTCTCCCACACTACTTTCCATCCACGGTGATAATGACGCATCAATTCCTAAGTATTTTATACCTAATTTCTTCTCTAATTGTCTCCCTATTGCGTCTGCTTTTGATAAGGCCTCATTTATCTTTCCTTGTCTGAATTCATTTACATATAGTAAAGATAGTCCAAAAGAGTCATAAATAGTATTCGAAGAAGAGGTTGGAAAATATGGGGTTAGTAGAAAATCTTGGTTAAATAATAAGGCAAACCTCGACGCTTCCTCAGGCTCTAGACTAATGTTAAGTTTTGCTAGATCTTTTAGTTTATTCGTTGTTTTTACTAATACATGAGCGTAAATTCTATTATCAGATTTCAAAATGTCTTTAATTTCTCCTAATCTCTTATCTTTTTCTTGAAGATTGACTAGACTAAATATAATTTCATTATGCGATGTAGGTAATAGTTCTATTAGCTTGCTTAAGCTTAAATCACTAGGTGTAGGTGGTAGTGAGATCCTTTTACTCCATATGCTGTTATCATTTAATTTACTTAATTTCTCCGTGTATTCATTAATTTTTGAGTAGTTAGTGACGAAAATTGTTATCGCTCTTATCATCATCTTGTTTACACTTTTATAATCTTTGTAGAAGTTTAAATTACTGATGAGTAAGATTACTATCTTGCTTGCAGATAATAGTTTAGATAAACTCTATCATGGTCTGGTAGTAGCTTTAGGCGCAAGAGCGTTAGGCTGGGATGTTAAGTTTTTCGTAACATCGCAAGCCGTAATTCTTTTCACCAAAGCAGGGAAGGGAAAAGGGAGATTAGGTTTACCTTTCCTTGCCAGATTTTTCGTTAAGCTTCAAATGAGGAGACTATCTATTCCAGATCCTGAAAAATTAATTGATGATGCGATAAATCAAGGTGTTGAGTTCTTTGTTGATGAGGCTGGCTTAAGGCTTGTGGCCGCTAAAAGTGAAGATCTATTAGATAATGTTAAATTATCAGGAAGTATATCATTTCTATTGGAAGCAAAGGAATCAGATGTGGTGATTACACTATGAAAATTATCGAATCAAATGATATATGCCCAGTTATTTTAACTAATGTAGTAAAAGAGTGGGTTTCCCTAAAAAAAGGCGAGGAGGAGGAATTAGTAATAATTACTACATGGCAAGCGGTAGGGCAAGAGTTAGAGAAATGGTGTAACGAAACTGGTAATCTATTTCTTGGCGTATCTAAAAAGGATGGAAAGTTAGAAGTAAGGCTAAAGTTGATTAAAAATAAATAAATACCAGTTTCTCACTACTAAAATCTCGGTAGATCTATATTGTGTCAAAACCTCTTCACGTATTCTCAAATGAGCAAGAGTTACTAGAAGGCATGTGGCCTACTCCGCTACTAAAACTTAGAATAGGAAATGATACGTGGGCTAAACTAGAATTTTATAATCCTTTTAGCAGAAGTGTAAAAGATAGGACAGCGTGGTTCTTATTTAGACAAGCGTTAATAAAGAATGTAAATCATATAGTTGAAGCCACCTCTGGCAATACTGGAATAGCACTAGCATCATTATCGTCAATTTATGGAATGCAATTCACAATGTTTCTCCCAGTAGTTGCCCCAAAGGTCTATAAGGTTTTGGTGAAGCTATTAGGAGGTAATGTCATAGAAGCTGGCAATTCCACCAATGATGTAATACCTTTAGTAAAGAGGTTTGCAGAAATGAGCAATGCGGTCAATTTGGATCAGTTCAATAATCCAATAAATGTAATAGCTCACTATGAGACTACTGCTAGAGAAATTGATGAACAGTTAACTTCTATTGGAAAGAGACCTTCACGTATTATAGCCACAATGGGAACTGGAGGTCATATAGCAGGGGTTGCTAAGTATTTTAAAGAGAAATACGGGGATAATGTAGAGATAGTAGGAGTCCAACCCTCAGAAAATTCCAGAATTCCGGGGATAAAGAGACAAAATGGATCTAATTCTTTACTGAGGGATATAAAGATAGATCGCGTAGTTGATGTAAGTTTGGAAGAGGCAATTGATGGAACAATTAGCGTGGCAAGGACTTCTGGGATTTTAATAGGCATAAGTGCAGGTGCTACTGTGGCAGCCTATAAGAAGATAAACGACGTTTCCTCAACTACAGTGCTTATATTTCCAGATGATGCTTTCAAGTATGTTGATATTCTAGAGCAAACTTTAAAAGAGATTTAGGAGTAAGCAAATAACTGTGCCAGAAGTAATAGTTATAATGAACAAGAAAGGAGATATTTTGGATTTTTCTCCTAGAAGCTTAGATATATCAAAATTTTTATCTAAAAAACCTAATGAGATATATGATGACGGAGAGTTAATAAGGTTAAGAATAGATATAGCAAACGATGTTTAAAAATTCATACAGTCAGTCAAGAATTATAAAGAAGGATGAAAAGATATATGTGCAAAAATGCTACATGACAATCTTTGGAATAAAGTGGTATTTTATCTCCACTTTCTTTTGGAATTATCCATATGTTGCTGATCCTAAGGAAAGATTCGTTAGAGAACTGGATTTTTTCTTGGATAACACATGGAAGGATATAGTTATTGTACCTAAACTAATCGATATTGATGCAAAAGAACTTTGCATTACTAGAGAGTTTATAGAAGGGGATGAAATAAATGAAGAAAATATAGAGATCGTGGCGAAAGGCTTAAGAGAAATTCATGAGGTCGGATATGTGCTAGGTGACACTAAAATAAGTAACTTTGTTATAGTAAATAGAAGTAAGTTAGCTGTCATAGACGCTGAGCAATCATTTAAATCTAATAATCTGTATTATAGAGCTTGGGATTTAGTAGTATTCTTCTTATTTTTAAGTTACAAAATAGTTAATATAAATCACTTCCAGGAGGTAGCTAAAAGATTTCTAGATGAGTATATGCCAGATAAGAGTATTGCTAAAGAGTTCTTTGATATAAAGAATATAAATCTAATGGGATTATACCCTCCTACTCATTTATATATACTAAAAAACTTAATGAGTAATTTTTATTAAAATATTTGTTGTATCTTTTATAGTCTCTATATTAGAGTCTAAAATTCTTGATCCACATGCTGGACATCTATAGTAATATCTTATTACCTTCTTTGTGCCATCAGTACTTTCAGACTCAGCAATAAAGTCCATTCTAATTCTGCATTTTGGACAAATTACTGCATTCATACATGTGTTTATAATCTTTTGAGGTAAAAAAGCTATTAATGATTGATAGATTTGGTAGACCATTAGAAGATCTTAGGATAACGTTAACACACGTATGTAACTTTGAATGCTTCTTCTGCCATATGGAGGGGGAAGAAGGAGATAATTACATTTTAAGTAAAGAAGATATTCTATTAGTTGCCAAAGTAGCTAAGAACTTTGATATAAACTCTGTGAAATTAACTGGAGGAGAACCAACATTACGACGAGATCTGGTTGAAATTGTTCGAGGACTTAAGCAATTAGGATATAGAGACGTGTCCATGACAACTAATGGTCTTCTCCTAAAGGATTTGGCTTATAAATTAAAGCTAGCTGGACTTGATAGGATTAATGTTAGCCTTCACGCTATTTCAAGGGAGACATTCAAGAAAATTACGGGCGTAGATGCTTTCGATAGAGTAATTGAAGGGATAAAAAGCGCTATAGACGTGGGTTTAGTACCAGTTAAGTTAAATTTTGTTGTAAATAGGAGAAATCGTGAAGAAGTCTTTAAGTTTATTGAACTATCCCAAAATTTAGGTGTAAATGAAATACATCTTATAGAACTACATCCAGTAGGATTAGGGAAATTAGCTTTTAAAGAACATGATGATTTAAGAGAAATAGAAGAGTATATTGAGAAAATATCTATTAAAAAGCAAATTAGGAAAAAGCATTTTAGACCACGTTATGTGCTACCTTCTGGGTTAATAGTTGAGGTAATCAAGCCTTATGCAAATCCAATATTCTGTGCTGGATGCAATAGGATTAGATTATCTGTTGATGGAAAGTTGAAGACGTGTTTATATAGAGAAGATAACGTAATAGATATATTAGATATATTAAAAGGTGAATATTCGGAAGACGTTAAAGAGGAACTATTAGGAAGGGCCTTTATGATAGCAATAGCTATTAGAGAGCCTAACTTCAAATATAAAATATGAATAGATTAAGAAAGCTCAAGGCGATCCTAGAAGATAAAAAAGATAGTTGTGCTATAATACTTGGTTCTCCAAATTTATTTTACTTCCTAGAGTATTCTGGAGCAGGGGCGTTAGTTTATTGTGATTCACGTTTTACCTTGCTCGTTCCCGCTCTAGAGATGTACAGAGCAGAGAATGTAAAAGACGTTGATATTGTGATTTACTACCCATCTAAAATTCTTGAGAATGTTATTGAGGGTAATATATTTAAAGCTATTGAAAAAATTATCAATAAGAATAGCATAATGGTAGACGTAAACTGGGTTGATGCGAGTACGTATAGGGCATTATCAGAAAAGTATAGGGTAATGGATTTTTCTAACGAAATAACAAGGTTAAGGGAAGTTAAGGATGACGATGAGATAGAAAGAATAAGAAAAGCCGGTGAAATCACTGCCGTTGCAATGAAAATTGGAATGGAAAAATTGAGTGAAGGAACCTCTAATGAAAAACAAGTTGCAGGCATTATCGATATGACTATGAAATCTATGGGTGCTGAAGATTACGCTTTTCCATCTATAGTGGCCTTTGGGGAGAATTCCGCATACCCTCATCATATTCCTACAGATCGTGTGTTAAGAAATAACGACATTGTACTCTTTGATATAGGTGCGAAATATAATGGTTACTGTTTTGATAGTACTAGGACTTTTGTATTTAAAAATAGTGAAGCAAAGAAAGTCTATGAAATAGTTTTGGAAGCGCAAATGGAGGCTATAGATATTGTAAGGGATGGGATAGTGGCTTCGGAAGTAGATGTTATTGCTAGAAGAGTTATAGAAAAGGCTGGTTATGGTAAATATTTTATACATTCTACGGGTCATGGAGTTGGGATAGAAATTCACGAAAGTCCTGCAATTTCAATGAATTCTAAGCAAATATTAAAGGAAAATATGATTATTACTGTCGAACCTGGAATATATCTGAAAGGCAGGTTTGGTATACGTATAGAAGATACCCTTATAGTAACCAAGGGTAAACCAATCGTGTTAGAAACTGCTTATAAGCTGTTGTAGAAGTTTTTTAACAAAATAGTTATAATAGATTTCTTCACTAAACTATAAACGGTATGCAAAAGACAGAATTAGATGACCAAAAACTAGTAGAAGAAATAGCTAGAAGGATTAGAGAAATTCTCGAACTACTGGGTGAGAATCCAGAAAGAGAAGGGCTTAAAGAGACACCTGAAAGAGTAGCAAAGGCTTTATTAGAAATGACCTCAGGGTTGAGAACGCCACCCCCTCAAATAAAGGTATTCAGTTTAGGCGAAGATGGTGAAGCATACGAAAAGAACCAAATAGTATTAATAAAAGACGTTAACTTTTCGTCATTGTGTGAGCATCATATGTTGCCAATAATTGGAAAAATTCATGTAGCGTACATTGTTAGTAATAGTGGCAAGGTTGCTGGTTTTAGCAAAATAATTAGAATTGTAAATTATTACTCATCTCGTCTTCAAATTCAAGAGAGGTTAGTAGAGCAAATAGCTGATGCTATAATGAATAGCGAAATAAAACCTAAAGGTGTTATGGTGATCGGGAACGCAATACATATGTGTTCATATGTCAGAGGAGTAAAGGATAAAGAGGCCAAGTTAGTTTCAGTAGCATACAGAGGGCTGTTTAAGACTAATAGAGCTTTACAAAATCATGTCTTCAGGTTACTCGATAATGCAAATAAGGTAAACTTATTATAGAGTTTTTTAGAATAATTAATTGTTAATGAGTAGTAAAGATAAAGTTATATCTATCTTGAAGGAAAAAGGTTCTGTTCCTCAAAGTGAACTAGGGAAACTTTCTGGATTATCGAAGAGTAGATTATCTGAAGTCTTATCCGAACTTGAGAAAGAAGGTGTAGTAAAGAGAAGAAAGGTTTTAGGAAAAAACCTAGAGGTGAGCTTATCTCAAGATAGATTCTTAAGGTTAGGGATTATAAGAGCTGCAGAGTATCCGTTCATAATTCCATTTATCAAAAACTTAGAGAATAGAGGATACAACGTTACTGTTAAAATTTATGAAAATGGGGTTGATTTGACTAGGGACTTAGTTGAAGGCAAGTTAGATTTAGGTTTATCCCCGATAATAACGCAAATGATATTTTCAACAATATATCGTAATATAAGAATTATTGGGGGAGGTGCTAAAGGTGGAGGTGGAATTATAGGCAAAACGTGCAACAGAATTGCATCAACTGTGATGTCAAGTATGGAAATATGGGCATTTAGTGAATTCAAGAATATTGAGATCATTCCATCTTATAGTTCGTATCAAATGTTGGACTTTCTTGAAAAAGGAATAGTTGATGGTATAGCAATCTGGGAACCCTTTTTGTCAATTTTAGAGAGGAAGGGACATAAAGTGCATAGATTTACACCATTGCATTGTTGTACATTAGCAGTAAGGGATACTATGGATTGGGAGAGAATAAAGAATATTTATGAGGAGTCGTTTAGCTGGTTTAAGTCTTCTATGGATAGGTGGATTTCAAGTTATTCAAACTTACTTAATATTGATTACAATATTCTAAAAGAAGCATCAAAAAATTATGAATTCGACTATTACCTAGACCTTAATGAGTTTAAAAATGCGTTAAAAAATTCTGGAATTTTTATACCAATTTAAGAATCTAGGTAATAGTATAACTCCATAGGGTGTGGATAGCCTTGCAAGCTTCGTGCTTCATCTCTCTTTAGGTCTATGTAAGTATCTAACAATGACGAATTAAATACTGGCTTTAAGAACTCTTTATCACTTTCCAACTCATCCAAAGCTTCATTTAATGATCTAGGTAGTTCTTTTATTCCTAATTGTCTTCTCTTCTCTGGAGTTAGATGATATATGTTCTCATCCACCGGATCTCCTGGATCTATTTTCTTGTTCACACCATCCAATGCAGCCATTAGCAATGCAGCAAATGCTAAATATGGATTAGTGGAAGGATCTGGAGGTCTATACTCTATTCTCTTAGCCTTCTCCATTCCTTTGTAATATGCTGGAACTCTAACTACAGCACTTCTGTTTCCCTTGCTCCATGCAATGTAAATAGGAGCTTCAAATCCTGGTATCAACCTTCTATAACTATTTACAGTAGGAGACACTATTGCTGATAAAGCTCTAGCATGTGTTAAAAGACCTCCGATTACATATCTTCCAAACTGGCTTATCTCTGCATATTCTTCATTAGGATCATACATTAAATTCTTCTTTCCATCCTTAGTCCATAAACTAAGGTGCGTATGCATACCCGTTCCATTATCACCATAAATAGGTTTTGGCATGAAAGTTACTACCAATCCGTGTTTTGCAGCAACGTTTTTGGCTACATACTTCAAAGTTTGAACCTTATCTGCAGTATCTACAAGAGTGGAGAATCTGAAATCTATTTCTCCTTGTCCTGCAGTTGCAACTTCATGATGTGTAGCTTCTATGGTATATCCAAAGTATTTAACTAAAGTATCAACGATCTCTAATCTTACATCCATTAGTTGATCAACTGGTGGTGCAGGGTAATATCCTTCCTTAAATCTTATTACAAAGGTTCCACTATCGCTCCATGGAGCCTCTCTTGCATGAATTTTGTATCCAGTTCCGGACTGTGGAGTACTTACGTCTAATTTTACCTTATCAAACATGAAGAATTCCAATTCTGGACCATAGAAAGAAGTGTAACCTTGTTCTGCTTGATATTTCTCAGCTTCCTCTGCTATGAATCTAGGATCCCTTTCAAATCTTCCCTTTCCTCCTCCCCAGAAAACTTTGCATAATACTCTAGCTACTCCAGGAGACCAAGGAACTAGTGTCATGGTTTCTGGTACTGGTAATAGCACCATATCGCTTTCATAAATACTAGTAAATCCTCTTATACTGCTTCCATCTAATTTACCGAAACCTGTTTTTAGAGATTCTAAATCAAAATCACTAGCAGGAATTGTAATATGATGTAGTCTACCAGGGACATCTGTAAATTGTAGATCTACCCATTTTATGTTATTTTCCTTTAGGAATTTGAGTACATCTTCTGCAGTACTTGGCATGTATGTGGCTACTCATATATAGTTTAAAAAGATTCCTAGATATTATCATAGAAAGTTTTCACATTCTTATGTAGGATTTCACATGAGATTTCTCAAAACCTTTCAATTATCTTATAAACCTTTTAAAAAACTTTATGTAGAGAGCCATTATTCATCACGTAATGATGATCGGAAAATTTTGCATCCTCAGTATCTTGAGTAACATAAATTAGTTCTATTTGATTCTTTTTACATAAATCCACATAAATATTAATAAAATGTTCCTTTTCTGAGATATTGCTGAATCCTTCATCAACCAAAATTAGATTAGGTTTTGTTAAAATAGCTGTAACTAATGACACTTTCTCTTTATTTCCTAAGCTCAAATTACCTACTTTTTTATTCTCATCTGGAACTCCGAGTAATTTAGCTAACTCCATTATTTCTTTATCATCTACTTTTCTTCCCTTTAGTTTAGCTCCCCATGTCAGATGTTTCTTTAAGTCCAATGTGGGAATATAACTTTCTGGAGTTACTAATACAATGTTTCTCTTATTAATGGGTAAATTTGTAATATCTATGTTATTTAATTTAACATACCCTTCGTCTGGTTTTAAAATTCCGGCTATCACGTTTAATAATGTGCTTTTCCCACTACCATTTTTACCAGTAATTGCAATTATACCTTTTTCAGAAAAGTTAACATTTAACAAAAAAGCCTGTAATCTCTTTTTTACATATACCTCAATCATTCTAAGTATTTATTTATAGTACTCTCTAAAGTATCTTCATCAACAGCCCCAACTAAAGAGTCAACTAATTGACCATTAACGAAAATTAACGTAGTAGGTATGTTAAGTACACTATACTTATCTGCAATCTTTTGATTCTCATCAACATTTAATCTTCCAAAAACTGCTTTACCTTTATACTTTTCAGCAACTTTTTTGTAAATTGGTTCATAAAGGTGGCATGGAGCGCACCATTCTGCCCAGCAATCTACTAAAACTAACTTATTATTTCTAATTACTTCATCGAAGTTCTCTTCAGTTAAGACTAAGGTAGCATCCTCCTTCTTTTTACCATACTCCTCAGCCTTCTTTTGCAACCTTTCAGCAACTTCCCTAATTAATGAATCAATTTCGCTCAATCCTATCTACCACATAAACTTTCTTCAATCTCTTATAAAAAGCTACCCTAGAATTTACATAATTAAGTAATTCATCTTCAATCCCAGTCTTGAGCTCCTTTACCTTAACCAAGGCAATAGGTTGTTGTCCTAGATTTCCAGCGTCTTCTCCTATAACTTTCACGTCTTCCACCAGTGGATGAGTCTTCAAGATTTCCTCTAAATCTCTCGGAAATATCGGATATCCCTTAAATTTTAGCATCCTCTTTTTAATTCCTCTAAAATACAATAGGCCCTTTTCATCAATCCTAACTAAATCACCCGTTCTTAGCCATCCCTCATTAAACGCTCGAGCTGTCTCCTCTCTATCCTTATATCCTAACATTAGCCAAGGAGCCTTAACCCATAACTCCCCTTCATTATTCTCCTTCCCCTCGTTATCTACTATCTTTATTTCAACGCCCGGCAAGGGTTTTCCTATTGAAATTACACCAGCCAGTTCCTTGGGCTGGAAAGTTATAATTAAACCTTCAGTAAAACCATACTGTTGAACAATATCTTTTCCGTACTTACTCTTAAAGGTGTTTACGGTTGATGGAAACAACGGAGCAGCAGAGCTTACACATAATTCTAAACTATCTAATTTCCTTTTTTCCTCGTTATTCAAGTAATCGTAAACAGTTGGAACAGTTGATAGGTAGTTAATGTTATATTTATTTATACTTTCAATGGCTTCATTGACGTTAAACTTACCCATAACATATAGCGTTCCTCCAGCTTCCAAGGTAACACCTAACACGCTATTTCCTAAGACGTGAGCTATAGGGACTGTTAGTATTCCCCTAATCTCTTTAAGGTTAATCGAATTGTAAAGCGTTGCAGAATTAAGTTCAACCCTACTGGCACTATGCAATACTTGCATCGTCCTTCCTGCTATTCCAGCATAATAGTAAATTAGGCCTACCTCGTCTTCTCTATACTCGTATGGTTTTGTAAAAATGTCTTTTCCCTTCTTATTGACTATAACCTTATACGATTTGAGAACATCGTATTCTCTCTTATGTATTTCCTCGTCGGTTATTATTAGATCAGGATTTGAGTCATCCAAAATGAACTTTAAATCTTCTGCTGAAGTTAATGGATCAACCGCAACTACCTTTCCCCCAGCCCAATATATTGCCAAATAGTTAATTACTGACTGAAGGGAATTAGTCATCACATGAACTACAGTATCTCCAGGTGAGATATTGGAAGCAACATATGCTACCTCTCTTGCAGCTTGTTCGTAAGTAATTGACTGATTTTTATCAATTAAAAAGGTTTTTGAAGGAGTTTCTTTATACCACTTATAAAGTAACGTTGCTAGACTCACAGTTTCCTTTTTTATCACACAATCTTATTAATTCTTATGATAAAGATTATTGGGCTTTCACGCATTCACATTACGTTGTTTGACCTTGAGGGGAAATACGGCAGAATTGATGGTGGGGTAGGAGTCGCCTTAAAATATCCTAGGATAGTGGTTAGGAGTGGCAATTGTTTCAAGCCTGAAGTCTCTTTACCCTTTGAGGTCCCTAAAATGTGTATAGAGGAGGACTTTGAAGAGCATATAGGACTTGGTCATACTACACAATATCTGTTATCAGTAGCTAAGCTATCCGCTGAGTATAATTTTAAGAGACTCAGCTCATATGAACTAGCCAAATTGGTAAAACGAGGTGGAACATCCGGAGTCGGAGTTTACGCCTTCGATTATGGGGGTTTTATAGTAGATGGTGGGCATTCCACTAAAGTAAAAAGGGAGCTACTGCCATCGGATTTCTCCTCTGCTCCTCCTCCCCCATTAATAGCTAGGCTAAATTTTCCCTGGTATATTTACGTTAATGTACTTAAGGGTGGTAGAAGAATATTTGGTAAGGATGAGATTAAGGCATTTAAGGAGGCTAAACTGGAGGGATTAGACACTTTAGCGAGAGTAGTCTTAATGGAGTTAATTCCATCAGTTGCAGAAAAAGATTTAGAAGGGACACTAGATGCGATCTCGTTAATACAAAATTTGGGATTTAAGAAAGTTGAGGTCTCTTTGCAAGCTGATGAGGTCAAAAAACTTATGAATGATATGGCTAAAATTGGTTTTCCTGCGGGCCTTTCCTCCTTTGGCCCTGCTGTCTATACATTCGTTAGCTCTAAAAGGGAGGGTGAGGAGTTAATTTCAAGATTTGATGGGTTTATATCTGAACCAAATAATGAGGGTGCTAAGGTATTCTGGAGTACGATAAATTCGTAATTAGTGATTTGAAAGAAGTATATGGTGAATACTTAAATGACTTCCTAGATGCCATAAGGAAGCCGAATCCTAGATTATACGTTAGGGTGAATACCCTAAAGACCTCTGTAGAAAGTATACTGGAAAAGCTTCCACATTTTAAGTTAGACGAAGATTTCAAAGAGGCAATTTACACTGAGATAAAAGGACCAAATGAGATTAACATTCGTCAAAATAAGGTTATTGTAGATAAGAAAACTGCTGAGAGCGTTATGCTAGGTGCTAACGTTTACAAACCGGGTCTGAAGAGGGTTGTAATTAATGATCCCAAGGATAAAATGGTTACAGTTTATAGTGATCATGAGATACCAGTAGCTGAGGGTAAATACTATGGTACGAATACTGATTTGATAGTAGAGGTTACGAATTCCTTATACACTTCTCCTAAATTAGCTGATTTATCAGAGTTGAAGAATGGACTAATATACGTTCAAGGTAAGGCATCGATGTACGTTGCTCATTTACTTGATCCACAGCCTAATGAGAAAATCGTAGATATGACTGCATATGCCGGTGGGAAATTAACTCATATTTATCAGTTAGAGCCTAGAGTTAAGCTTATTGGTTTTGATCATACTGAGAAGAAGGTAGAGAAATTACGGGATTTAGTAAATAAGATGGGAATGAGAATAGAAATATACAAGGCAGATTCAAGATATCTTTACGAGGATTATAATATAAGGGATGTCGATAAAGTGATTATTGATCCCCCATGTTCAGCGTTGGGGATAAGACCTAAATTATACGATAAGAAAACTGAACAAGATATACTTAATTTCCATAAATATCAGAAGCAATTCCTAAATTCCGCTTATAAGATTTTAAAGAAAAATGGTGTGGTAATTTATTCTACTTGTACTGTAACGACATGGGAGAACGAGAAGGTTATAAATGATCCTAGATTTTCAGTAGAATACGAGATTAGATTTCATCCCCATATTCACGAAATTACCGGTTTTTTCATAGCTAAGCTAATAAAGAAAGGCTAAAAATTCTATATATGCCAATAGAAGAATATTTAGGTAAAACCCCAAAGGTTTCTCAGAAAGCGTACATACATCCTACTTCTTATATCATAGGTGATGTAGAAATAGGTGATTTGACTAGTATATGGCATTATGTTGTGATTAGGGGAGATAATGATAGTATAAGAATTGGCAAGGAATCTAACGTGCAAGAGAATACTACAATCCACACAGATTATGGATATCCAGTTGAAATTGGTGATAAAGTCACAATTGGACATAACGCTGTTATTCATGGTGCTAAAGTTTCATCACACGTTATTGTGGGAATGGGGGCAATATTACTTAATGGATCTCAAGTTGGGGAATACTCAATTATTGGAGCTGGGTCTGTGGTTACTCAAGGTACTGTTATCCCTCCCTATAGCGTAGCAGTTGGAGTTCCCGCAAAGGTTATCAAGAAGTTAAGAGAAAATGAGATTACAATAATTGATGAAAATGCTGAAGAATATTTAAAGCATACAAGGAGGTTATTAAAATTATGAATAAGGATCTAAAAGCCATAAAATGGTTTATTATCACTCAAATTCTCAAGGATCCTTTTAATCCCGCATATGCAACATTCAAGGTAACATCCAGATGTAATTTGAGATGTACGTTCTGTTCTCCATCATATTACTCTGGGGAATTGGGAGAGGGAAGTACAGAAAGAGTGAAAAAGATAATAGACAATTTGAGGAATTCGTCAATAGTTGTTTTATCGTTTGAAGGTGGAGAGCCAACTTATAGGCCAGACATTTTAGATCTTTTAGAATACGCACACGATGGATCCTTTTACGTTATGCTCACAACCAATGGTTATAGGCTTAAAGATGAGAATTTCCTCACCAAATTAGCAGACAAGATAGACTTCTTGCACTACTCAATAGATGAATATCATTGGAATGTAAAGGAATTAGACAATTTATGTAGATTTAGACAATATGGTCTTAAGGTTAACGTTCAAACTGTAGTTACCAGATATAACCTCCATAAATTGGAGGAAAAAGTTAGAAAGGTCGCAGAATGTGGATACAAGATTCTTGCAATGCCAGCAGTAGATTACCCCAATTCGAAGGTAAAGTTAGCACCAGATCCGTATGAATTTTATAAAGTATTATACGATCTCAAGAGAAAGTATGGTTCCACTTTAAATAACTCGTGGGGATTCATAAATGCCATAATAGGCAAGATACCCAAAAGGGTGGTAAGTTACGCAATAACAATATATCCTAATGGTGACTTACCTTACCCAGATGATATAAATGGGGACATAGTGGGTAATGTAGCCGAAAAACCGCTAAATAAGATATTGCAATCTAAAAAAGTGAAGGAATTACAGCAGAAAATGCTAGAAAACCAAGCTAAATTTGAATACTTACATTTACAAACTGCTTCATTCAATAGCATTAGAGATTTGGCGTCATATGTTAGTGAAATGTTAAAGTGGCGTTTTACTGGAAGAGCTTGACATTGCCTTAAGGTATTCATTCCTTAAGTCGTCTAAAACTAGATGTGTATAAATTTGGGTTGTTTTTATATCCTTATGTCCTAGAAGCTTTTGCAACGTTATTACATTAATTCCCCTTTTTAGTGATAACGTAGCGAAGGTGTGCCTTAAAATGTGTGGTCTTAACTCAATTTCAACCTTATTGCCTAATCTCTTTAGCTTTCTATATAAAGCATCGTAAGTTATATCAAATAACTTCTCATCAAGTTTCTTTCCCTTCATGTATTTTCTCAACAGTTGCTTAGTCTCATCGGTAAAGAAAACTACTCTTTCCTCACCATTCTTAGTATTCCTGACTCTAATCATGTTATTTTCCAAATCCACATCCTTTACTAATACCGATAGTAGTTCATTTGCACGCAAGCCAGTATCTAATAATAATCTTATTATTAATTTATCCTTAGTTCTCTTGCACGTGTTAAGAACTTTCTGAATTTGACTCTCATCTAGAGCTTTAACTTCTTTTCTCCTTACTTTAGGAATAGGTGGCTTTACAGAAACGTTAAGCCATTTAAGGAATCTTCTCACTGCAATTATATAATATCTAATTGTAACACTCTTAGCTCTCCTTTTTTCCACCTCATCTCCTTTAACCTTACCCTCTCTGTTTAACAGATTAGAAATCCATTTGTTTAAATCTTCGCTAGTAACCTTTCTAGGATCCTTATTTATAAAGTCCAAGAAGTCCTTTACTGCGGTGGAGTAAAGCTTAATAGTTCCATTTCCGGCCCCTGCTAAAACTAACGCGTTTATGAAAGCGTTATAAAGATCTCCAGATTCTGGTGGAGAACCCAGCTCAAGTTTCACGTATGATATATAGTGGAGTTAAGTCTCAAAAGGATAAACTCTTAATAATATGGTATTACTTACCTTACTATGGTATCAATACTTCTGATTTCACTATTGTATCTAGGAATAATGTTGATAGCTGCCAAGATATCTGAGGAAATATTTAGGAGAATTGGTTTAGTAACTTTTGTTGGTCCTATATTAATGGGTATTCTACTTGGAAATGGTGTATTCGGAGTTATACAGATTAATGAGATTATCTCGTTTATTACATCTCTTGGTATAATTTTTCTATTATTCTTGGCTGGAGCTGAAGAGTTCGACGTGGAAAATAGACCTAATGCTAACATATTTCTAGCAGTAATATTAGAGTCAATTATACCATTTTCGGTAGTACTAGTTGCGCTCTATGTTGTAGACTCAAAGGACTCCCTAATTCTCGTAGCTCCATTGGCGATGAGTAGTGCTGGTCCGTTATCTAGAATGTTAATGGATGTTGAAATTTCTGAAAACAGAATTTCTAACCTAATTTTCCAACAAGTGATCTTAATAGAAATAATTTTTGTAATATTATTTGCGATATTCTTGAGGACTGGTAAAATTCTGATTACAATAATTGAAATTTTCTTAGTATTCGCATTTACGATAATGTTCGGTGGAACTTTAGCCAAGATTCTAGAGAGAATAGAGTATTATTTTAAGGCTAGAGAAATAGAGTTTGCTTTCCTTATTGCAATAATTTTAATTATAGGCTATTTATCAGAATTATACAAGTTTAATTCAGCTATATCTGCCTTCTTTTTGGGTATATTGCTAAAGAATTATTTAAAAGATAGGCCCGAATTGCTGGAGAGACTTCATGCATTTACATATGGATTCTTTGAACCATTATTCTTTTTGGGCATAGGCTTATATGTTACTGAACTAAACATAATTATTATTCTTTTTTTGCTCTTTTTCTCATTAATAATCGCTTCTAAATTCCTTGCAGGTTTTATTTCATCAAGAGTTGTAAAAATTGATGGGAAGATAAATGGAATTGCAACTAGTGTAAAGGGGGGAGTAGATTCATCATTATTACTTACAAGCTTAACTTTAGGATATATAAACGAATTCATGTACTCGTTTTCGATATTAGCGATTTCACTTTCAGCATTAATAGCTCCCCTTCTTTTTCAAATGAGCTACAAAGCTAGAAAGAAAATTTCAGAGAGTAAAAGGGTAAAGCTTTCTCAAGAGGTAATTAAGCTTCAAATAAAACCACTTTACGTTACATGTCAAGAGAATTTAAGGTCTGTAATTTCAAAAATTAGTGAAAGAGGCGTTAGGGGAATAGTTGTTGTAAATTATGAAAATAAACCACTTGGTTATGTGTCAATACAGACTCTGCTTGAAATTGATCCAGAACTATATGAAAATACTAAAGCTTGTGATGTGCTACTGGAAGAAGTTCCAATAGAATATGATAACGTGAAAATTATAGATCTGCTAAGAAAATTTAGGGAGACTGAGAAGCCAGTAATAGCAATTGTAAATAAGGAAGGAGTTTTAGTCACTACAGTTTATGAAAGAGAATTAGCGAGGTTTTTAATTTCCTTGTGAGCATTACATCATATGACAGTTTGGTATACGGGAACTGGTGATAAGGGTAAGACAAAATTACCTTCAGTTGGTGAGATTTGGAAGGATGACGATATTGTAAATGCTATTGGAGACCTTGATGAATTAAATGCCAGTTTAGGTGTAATTTCGTCCCTTTATCCACAACTCCGTGAAATTATAGTGAGAGTTCAATCAGACATATTCTCGCTCTCCTCGGAAATTGCAGGGTTCAACTTGAATTTTGAAGAAGATAAGGTAGAATGGATAGAAGAGGAGATCAATAATTTCTCTAAGGGTTTACCAGAGTTAAGAAATTTTATTTTGCCTGGTGGACATATCGCATCTTCATTTCTTCATCTAGCTAGAACAGTATGCAGAAGGAGTGAGAGAAGTGTAGTAAAGCTACTAAAGAGGAATAGGGCAAAGGAAGTCCACGTTAAATATCTTAATCGCCTATCCTCACTACTATTTGTTTTAGCGTTATATGTTAATAAGCAAGAGAATGTGCAAGAAATTATATGGAAACGTTAACTCCAATTCCTCTTTTTGAAGCTTCTTTGTAAGCTATATGGGCAGTTACATTATCCTCAGCTGCAATTCCCACGGTTTTAAATAATGACGGCCTCTCTACCTTTATACCCTTATCTATTATCTCCCCTAATTCCTTTATCATCTTATTTTCCAATAATCCCCTTTGTTTAGGAATAATGTAATCACCGCTCTCTTTAGAAACCGCTTCCAATGAGTCGACAATATAACTTTTTACCTTTACTATAGTATCATCGTCTATCTCTCTTGAATCGGGAGTATGGGCACCTATACTTGATACATGAAATACGTCCTTTAGATATTTTCCTAAGACTACTGGAACATTGGATGAAGTGGTTGCAAAAATGATATCTGAATTCTTCAATAATGTCTCTAAATCTGTAGCCTCACCGCCAATTTTCCTAGCCAATTCGAAGTGAGATTTTCTAGCAGAAATGTAAATTTTCTGAACTTTGAAGTACTCTAAGGCTAACTTGGCGTGATAATACGCTTCAATTCCCGCACCTATTATTCCCAAATTGCCAATATTTCTACCATTTATGGCTATTTCAGTTGATAATACACTTGCTGCAGCAGTTCTTATTGCAGTTAATGTTGTTCCATCAATTATCGCTAAAACTTCTCCGGAATCTGGTGACATCAATATTACAACGCCTTGAACTGACGGTAAACCTCTTTCTTTGTTCTCAGGTATAACGTTAACTATTTTGGTTACAAAAGAATAATCAGTAGATGAGGGCATTAGACCCCACCAATTTCCCTTTACACTCATCACTAAACGTTGTGGTTGATTTATCTTCTTCTGATAATTTAGTTTGAACGCCTCTCTTACTGAGTTTACGGCTATTTCAGCTTTGAACAGTTCATCTAGATCTTTTCTTGTTAAGATAATCATTAAGTTAAGATCTTTTTATCGATTATAAACTTTAACATTATTTTGGAATATTCTGATCAATATAAGAATTAACGCTAGGACTATATGCAGTATTATTTAAAAATGTTTTTAAGGGGCATTAAGGGCACATTAAAAGGGAAATCAATAATTAATGTTCTATCTAATGCATCTTGACCCATTGTATTTAATACTTACTAACATAATACTACTAAGCAAAAAGTTTATTTACAAACACGGTTTGCATAATGTGATGTCAGTAAATTTAAGAAAAGTACTTGTAACTGGTTTTATATCACTATTTGTAATTTTAATGTTAATACTTCCTATCACATTAGCGCAATCGCAAACGGTAACTAATATAACACTTGTTCCAACTGGCTTTATCACAATTCCTACAACTAGTTCATCTGCCTCGTTTACGGCTTATGTCATAAATAATAACCCAAATAGTGAAACAGTTACTGTTTATTTGAATGGTAACTCATATACTACAGTAACTATCCCTCCCTATTCTTACTCTCCAGTTACGTTATCTTTACCAACTGGTAAGAACGTTTTAACCGTAAACGGCCAGTCTCTAATAATTACCGTGAATAGCGTATCTAAGGTCGTATCTGCGAATATCTTGCTAAACAATAGCGCAAACTTAATATTAATAAATGGAATATCCGGTAAGCTTTACACAGTAAATCTAACAATTTCGAATATTCGTAACTGGAACACGTCTGTATCAACATATACCTATTCATCAGTATTTCTCACCAATATGTATAGGCTATACAATGCTCCATTTGAATTACAACCGCCCCTCTCAAACTCTTCTTACGTACCGATTCTAGTACCAAGTTACGTCTCACAAGGTCTATATTATTTCTACAATTACATTCAGTTCTACAATATTAGTAATTATCGACAAGTATTAGGATACGTTCCATTTGTAATTTTTGTAAATGTTAGTTATGGATTAAATGGTACTTTAGTTACGTCCAATACATATACGTCTAATAACATTACAGTGTCATTTGTGACAACAAATGGCTATATATACATTCTATCTAAATATCCATTTAGCTTGAGCGATAAAGTTATAGTGGAAGTTTTACCACAATCATCGTCTCTCAAGCCATTTACAACAGCCATAGGCAATTTCACTTCAACGCTGACAATAAATGGTCAACCAATTCAAGAACCTTACTTTGGCAGTAATAGCACTGAATTCGCATATGGTAGTTCTTGGATAGAATTAAAGATACCTGAACAGTATACTGGAACACAATATCAAATAAATATAACTTATATTACACCTCATGGTATAGTAAGCACTGGATTAATACCCACAATTACTTCCACTACAACAACCACCACGACCAGTACCACATCGACTACCAGCTCTACCACAACTACTACAACAACTTCTACAACGACCGCTTCGACTACAACTACATCTTCCTCAACTACTACAACGACTACTTCTACTTCCACGTCTTCAACCACGACTATATCCACAACCTCAACGACTTCAACTTCTACCACATCGACTACCACACCTACAACTTCTTCTTCAACAACCACGTCTGTTACTAGTTCCGGGATATCAACTCCAGTTATAATAGGTATTGTAATAGTTATAATAGTTATAGTAGTAGCTGCCGTAGTACTTTTAAGAAGAAGATAGAGAAAACACTAAAGAAATTTAGGCTTTTTTATTAAATTTTCATACCAGCTTCTATTACACTTCCATGTTTAATTACTTTTTCTGGTGAAATTAAAGCACCTAGTTTATTGAATCTAGGCCTACTTAGTGATTGTGCTGGATAACTTGCAGTTATGACAGAAGCCCCTATCTTAGCTCCTTTACCCACTATTGAGTAAGTCAAATAGGATTTAGAACCCACTTCAGCGAAGGGTTCAATTAGTGAATGAGCAATTTCACAGTAAGCCCCTATCTTAGCTCCCTCTTCTATGGAGGAATAGTCTCTAACTAAAGAAAACGATCCTACGTAAGCGTTTTTACCGATATAAGCTGGTCCTTTAATTATCGCATAATCTTCTATTATCGCATTATCTTCAACAATAACTCCCTTCCCAATTATCGCATCTTTCGAAATTTCAGCCTTATCTGATATAACGCTTTCCTTTCTCCTTAACAGCGTTTCTAATGCGAATAGTAAATCCTCTGGATAACCTATGTCAACCCAATTCTCTGACCAAATAAAATAGTTGAGTTTAGCTTCACTAGCAAGAAGATCAATATAATCCAGAAGAGAAGTGAAATTGTCCTTTGGTTTTGGTAATATGTAAGCTCCACCTAATGCTAGGGTTGAGCTTTCTTTAACCACCTTCAGTTTGTTGTCAACGATTTTAACTAGACCGTAAGTTTCTGTTCCCTCACTCACTGGTACCAACGGTATAACGGCTTGTCTCCCTGTCATTATGTAAGTGTCCATAAGGCTTTTGTAGAATTCCGCAGGTACAACAATATCACCAAATGCCAACACAAATACATCGTCATCAATCTTTTCCATACCATCTAGAACTGCACCATCAATTCCTTGTCTCTTTTGTACTATAGTTTCAAACGATACATCAAGTTTCTCAACCTCTTCTTCTATTTGATTTCCCTTCTCGTTTACGATTATCTCAAATTCTTTTACGCCTGCTTTCTTTAAACCATCTATTGTGTAGTTTATTATTGCTTTGCCTAGTACTGTGATAGCCTCTTTCTGAACCTTGTCAGTGTATGGCAATAATCCTTCTCCCTTTCCTCCAGCTAACACTATAGCTTTCATCTTTACTCAACCGTTACTGTTTTGGCCAGGTTTCTAGGCTTATCTGGATCGTATCCTCTTTTAACAGAAGCGTAATATGCTATTAGTTGAATTATTGGCGCTATTGCAAGTGAAGAGAGTTTTTCATCAGTATTTACTAGAATCTCAGTATCTGCGAAGTTAAGTCTCTTATTCACACTTATTGAATAAGTCTTACCACCTCTCGCTTTCATCTCTTGTAAATTCTTCTCCAATTCATCTACCAGTTCTCCATCGTTTATGAAGACTATTGGAAATCCATTCTCAACTAACGCTATCGGTCCATGTTTACTTTCTCCAGCTGGATACGCTTCAGCGTGGATGTACGCTATTTCCTTTATCTTTAATGCTCCTTCCATTGCTAAAGGTACTCCTAGACCTCTTCCCAAGTAATAGGCGTTGTTCTTGTTAGCCAACTCCTCCCCAATCTTCTTAGCAAATCCTTCCGTCTCAGTTATTATATTTCTAACTGTCTCGTGAGCGTTTTCTAGATAAGAGATGCTTTCCTTTTCTATTAGAGAATACAAGAAGAGTAAGGATGCAATTTCAGATGTGAAAGTTTTCGTAGCCGCCACTCCTATTTCTGGTCCAGCTCTCATATATAGTTTGTAATCGCTTTCCCTAGCTATGTCGCTCTCAATTACGTTTGTTAATGCAATTATCTTAGCCCCTTCCTCTTTGAATTTCCTAATACCCATTTTGACGTCTAGAGTTTCTCCACTTTGACTTATCGCAATTACAATATCACCTTTTTTAACTCTAAAATTATGATATTCTGAGGCAATTAATGGAATACTCATATATCCTTTTCTAGCAAGTAATAATGAGAAATAAAATCCAGCATGATAACTTGTTCCAGCAGCTGTGACTATTATTCTAGAGGACTTCCTTATTTCCTCAGCGATTTCACTTACCTTATCAATTTCACTTAAAAGTCCAGAGATCGTATCTTTAACAGCAATTGGACTTTCATGAATTTCCTTAAGCATAAAGTGAGGATATCCTTCTTTAGAGGCTGAGGATGCGTCCCAATCTATAATCTTTATCCTACTTGTGACATCTATTGGATTATCGTTTTCGTCTTCTATATAAACAGTATTCGGCGTTACATAGCCTAGCTCTCCATCAGATATTACTATAACCTTTCTGGTGTAAGGTAGAAATGAAGGAATATCACTAGCTATAAACGTCTTATCGTCTCCTAATCCTATTACTAATGGGTTATCTCTCTTTGCGAAGAAAATTCTCCTCTCTCCCTTAACTACTGCCAAAATCGCAAAGCTACCTTGAATGCTTTTTACTGCACTTCTAAAAGCTTGAAAAGTATCCATACCCCTTTTCATGTATTCCTCCATCATATGGGGTATTACCTCAGTGTCAGTCTCACTTTTGAACTTATGGCCTAGAGACTGTAACTCATCTCTTAGCTCTTTAAAATTCCTTATTGTTCCATTATGAATTACCGCTATATTATTACTACAATCTGTATGTGGATGAGCATTATAGTCAGTAGGGGCTCCATGAGTAGCCCATCTGGTATGTCCTAAAAACGCGTAACCAGACAACTCTTTAATATTCTTCTTCCTTACTACTTCCTCAACAGTACCCTTAGCCTTTCTTACCTCTAAATTAGCACTTGAAAGTGCAGCAACGCCAACACTATCATAACCCCTGTATTCTAGTCTATTAAGGCATGACACTACTAATTCAGCTAGTCTCTTGCTTTCCTTATTCGAAACAACCCCTATAATTCCACACACAATAATCTATCTTCTAGTTACTGGTAAATTAGACTTTTCCTCATATTATCGAAATATCGACACCATCTTTGATTAGAGTTGAATTAACTATCCTAGCGTTGTAGCTCTTTAAAAGAACTTCAGCCTCAACGGACTTTATACATATTATGGAACCTCCAGCCCCTCCCCCACTAATCTTACAACCTTTTATTCTCAATTGTTTAGCTCTAGAAACAATCTCATCAGCTTCTGGAGAAGTTATTCCTAATGAAAATAATAATCCATGATTTACGTACATTAAGAGTCCTAATTCCTCGTAATTTTGTTCAATTATTAAGGATTTAGCTCTATTAGTTATCTCACCTATTACATCCAATATATTATCGAAGACTTCCTTGTTTAACTCCTTAAGTTTTCTAACACGCCATAAGACATCAGCAGTACTCATACTCCTCCTTATGTAACCAGCTGTTAGTTCAAAATTAGTATCTATCCTTTCAAATCCCTCTCCTCCGGGCAGGAAATAAATCAAACCACCATAGGTTTCAGTATAAGTATCCATCCTACTTGCTATTCCTTGAACCTTTAACTCTATGTCGTGGGAAATTTTGGCTATTTCGTCTCTGTTTAAATCGATTCCCAAATATTTAGAATAAGCAGCAACAGTACCAACAATAACTGCAGCACTTGTACCTAATCCAACAGATGGTTCAACTGTGGAGTCTATTTCTATTTTAACTGGCTTCTTCATTTCAAAGTAATTCAATACTTCAAATACATACCTAAGTACTTTCTTCGCCTCATCACTCTCAATTTTCATCTCATTTAGATCTAACTTAACCCCTCTTATATTGAGGGACGGTGATATAATTAGGAATCTGTCACTCTCACTTACCCTAACCTTTAGGCTCTCTGAAATAGTCATTGCGATGGCCGGTCTATCATAAACTACAGCGTGTTCTCCAAATAATGTTAGCTTTAACGGAACCTTAGCTTCTACTCTCATCCCATGAAAAATCTGAATTTAAAATAAAAAGTTCATTTACGTCTTTTAGACTTACTTCCTCTCGTTAAGGGACCTTCCTCATTTTATTTAGGTCACATCTCTTACTAGAGAGGCATTAAAGGGTTAGTATCCAATTGCAGCGTGAAATATTTGTCTAGCTTCCTCCTAAAATTTCGTACTTCATTCACATCGCAAACTCAGCGGTTTTCGTGCTTATAGAGACTATAATAAAGTGGTAAGTTCTGCCTTTCCTTAACCTCATCCTTTATCTCCTTAACTAACTCCTCTACACTCATACTCTTTTGCTCATTATTCGCTCTAATTTTTACAGTAAGCGTACTAGTCTTCACTTCCCTTTCTCCTATAATTATGACGAAAGGTATCCACTCAGTCCCAGCTCTCCTTATCTTATTTCCTAAGCTATCATCCAAATCATCAATATTAACTCTTATTCCCTCCTTTCTTAACCTTTCCGCAACTTGTATTGAGAAATCTAAGAAGTCCTTCTTTACTGGTAACAGTCTAACTTGAATTGGATTAAGCCAATCTGGCAAAGTAGGAGGCTGTTTCCTAATCGATTCTAAAATAAAGTAATATACCAATCTTCCAACGTCCACATAAGTTCTACTCTCGTTTACCCACCAGACCTTAATTCTATTTTTGCTATCAATAATCTCTTTGGGAAAATCTAACTCCTTAACACCACCGTACACTGCTATTACCCTAGGATTCTCATTAATACATGGGAGAATTCTTCCGCTCTCAACATTTCGATAAAGTATACTCATTTCACCATTACTTACGTTTTCATTATTCTCGGATTCGAAAATTGGTTGAAGTATGTTCCTTAAATATCCTATTACTGCTCTCCTCATAAACGCGCTTTCAGCAGAGGTAGGAAATCCGAACTTTTCACAGTACTTCAACTCCTCACTTTTCTCCAAC
Source organism: Sulfolobus islandicus Y.N.15.51 (assembly GCF_000022485.1). Classification (NCBI taxonomy): domain Archaea; kingdom Thermoproteati; phylum Thermoproteota; class Thermoprotei; order Sulfolobales; family Sulfolobaceae; genus Saccharolobus; species Saccharolobus islandicus. Next base: position 970,728 of record NC_012623.1, read on the forward strand.
TCCTCACCCTTTCTTATTCTCCTAGATAACTCGCTTAAGGGATGGCCATAGCAAGATATTGAAAAAGCCTTGTACCAACCAAATGGTGCCCTATAAACCTTTACCTTATCCTTTAATAAGTTCTCCAACGATTCAAGCACCTTTATGGCAGTGTCTGGATTTGCTAAGTTAGAAGATAAGTGAGCATAAGGATAAATAACCACGGAAGCTGCTTTCACCTTACTGTAAACGTCTAAGATATCGTTTATGGCCTCGTTTAAAATCTCCTCATTATCACCTTTCTCCACTGTAGTAAAACAGACCAGAACGTTCTTTAACTCTATTGACTTTAATTTAGCCTCTTCTGGTTCCTTAATGGCTTTTTCCTTTACATTAAACGAGAAGTCCGACGCGTGAATAAATAGTATTATCACAAATTACGTCTACTTCAAACGTTTATAAACTAATTTCTTGACCATTTTCCGGAATTATTACTTCAACTCCAGTCTCTTGCTTTATTAAATCAGCCAATGACGTTTCGTTATCTGGAGAACCGTGAACTAGTACCGCCTTTTCCAAACCCTTAATCGATTTGACTATCTCTAGAAGTTGTCTTCTCCCAGCATGACTTGAAAAGTCAAAGATCTCCAATCTAGCCTTTAATAACCCAGAATACTCATCGAACTTACCCATTTCCAATAACCTCCTCCCCGGTGTGTTAATAGCTTGATAACTAACTAAGAATATCGCATTCTTACTACTTTCTGAAAGCTTTTTGAAGTAATAAACAGCTGGTCCACCCTTAAGCATTCCCGCACTGGCAACGATAACTCCTCTCTCCTTCCATGCTCTATGTCTATCCTCCCATCCCTTAACGTAATTGAAATTATCGTAAGCCTTCTTAAGTAAATCTGGTTTATTTAAAAACTCCCTAAAACCAAGCATTATCTCCGTTATCTCTCTAGACATTCCATCATAGTAAACTGGATAAGGGAAATCCCTTTCCGCCAATACAGACAACACTTCTTGGCTTCTCGCTAAACTAAAAGCCGGTACTAAGACAGTCCCACCACTCTCAACGACTTCTAAAACCTTCTCGTAGAACTCGTTCTCAACGTCTTTCCTATTAGGATGGTTAAATTTACCATAAGTCGACTCCATGACTAGAACATTTGCATTCCCTATACTCTCAATTTCTGCTGGTTTCATCAATTTAGTCTCAGTTAAGTTAATGTCTCCGGTAAATGCTACTGCGCCTTTCTCTGATGATACCTTAATAATGGAACTTCCAGGTATGTGGCCGGCATTATATAGTGAGACTTTCATACTATCAATTTCCGTCTCTTCCCCATATCCAATCGCCATGAAATTGTCCATGGTCTTCCTTACCTCAACCCACTCGTAAGGTATTTTAGAACCGGAAAGCTTTAGGAAGTCCTTTAACATAACCTCAGTTATTATCCTAGTTGCCACAGTGCCGTAGACCTTAGTATTCAATGAGCCTATTTGATAGATTGGCAAAGCTCCTACATGGTCTAGGTGTGCATGAGATACGACAAAGCCCTTTACTCTATTAGGCACTTCCTGCAATGGAAAATTTGGATTATCCTTTTCATCAAAGTTCACTCCATAATCTAGTATGATACTGCTGTCGCTATTTCCGACCTCAATAGCAGACCTGCCTACCTCTCTTCCTCCACCTAATATTTTCAGAAAGTAATTCATTTGTGAAATATTGTAACCGCAAACTATTAAGTTTACTTCTTCTTCAATAAAACTTGTAATGGCAAAAATTAAACCCTCAGACCTAAAGAAAATGGAAAGAATGGGAATAAAAACTGAACAAATAAACGCAATTAGAGTGATAATTGAGACTAATGAAAAGAATATAGTAATTGAAAATCCCACTGTTACGAAAACAAACGTCATGGGCAATGAGGCAATTGTTATATTTGGAGGAGAAACTAGGGAAGAACAAAAACATAACCAAGTAGAGATAAAAGAAGAAGATGTCAAATTCGTCGCCGAGCAAACTGGTAAAAGCGAAAAGGAAGCGAGAGAGGCCTTAATTAAGGCAAATGGTGATATAGCAAAGGCAATTATGATTCTGCAAGGAGAGACTTCAAACCCTTAATCAAATCCTCCTCAGTTGGCTTCGTAGAGACTATAATATTTATTCCTTCAACCTCACTTAGCATCAATGCTAAAGGATCTAGCTTAATTGGTCTGTGGAAAACAACTATTTGAGGCCTTATTGGGGCAACCTTAAGAGCTATCATTGGAGACCTACCGCTACTTACCCTCGTGAAGACCACAACCCTATTCACCATCATGCTCAAAACTTGATAAAACTCCAAGCCGCTTAAGCTGAGAATAGCCCTAATACTATCAGTAACAATATAACCATAAATCTTCTTATCAGCAACAAAAGAGTTTACAACAACACCGTCAACAGCCCTAATTAACTTATCTATGCCAATAGGAGAATTGAAATCCCTCATATCAATAATGAAAGGAAAATTTATACCAAACATCTTAGCCAATTCTTTAATAACCTTATAACCCCTCCTGGCGTCTATAGAAATCAAAGCTAGCACATACCGCTTAATGAACTCACTACCAGCTTGCCTTCTCCCCCTCTCGTAATCTGCAATAACGGATTGCTTAATCCCCATCTCCCTAGCCAATTCGCCTTGAGAAACATTAAACATCTCTCTCCATTTCCTTAAAGATCCCGACACATCCTTACTCCAAACAATGTCTCCAGATATTCTCTTTCCAATGGTCTCTATTGCATAGGAGTCAAATAGTTCATCAACTGCCATTAGTGTTATAAACACGCGTTATAATTTAAATAATAGGGGTCCGTGGTCTAGCCTGGACTAGGATGCGACGTTCGGGTCGTCGTGGTCCCGGGTTCAAATCCCGGCGGACCCATACACAAGATGTAAAAAGTTTTTCCTTAAAAAAAGATACAAAACGGTCCGTCCGTGTAAGTTCCTCATGAGTAGTAGTAGCAGAGTATTGAATAAATTATTAAATACAACCCACTAGTTTAAATGTACTTCTTTATGATCTTTAACACAGCCTCAGCTACGTTATCCCAACTGGAATGTAACTTTAAAAACTCCATTAACTTATTTCCATTCATTATTTCTTCAATTTTACTCTCATTCATTTTATAGAATCTTAAAGCATTTTGCGCCATGCTTCCCTTATCGAACTCCTTAACTATACTAACGCTTTCTAAACCCCCATAAACGCTTTTAATTGCGGGAATACCATACGCAACAACTGGAGTACCTAGAGCTAAGGACTCTAAGACTACTAGGGAAAAACCATCAACATGAGAAGGGTAAATAAGAACCTTAGCCCTTGACACAATTTCAGCTAACTCCTCTCTCTTCACAAAACCCTTATACTCAACCTTCAAATCGTATTTTCTAACCTTAGACCAAAACCTCCTCTCGCTATACTTATCGAAAAACTTACCCATTACAACTAACCTTATCCTATTACCACTCTTCTTTTCCATTATGCGTAAAATGTCTGGCAATTCGTGAAATCCCTTATCTTGATTCAACCGACTCCAGAATATAACGTAATCCTCCTTTCCTTTGTTTCTATACTTCATGAGAAATGGGTCAAAAGCGTTACCAGGTTTTATAATTTCCCCTTCCAAGCCTGACTCAATCAAAGGGGCTTCGCTAACACCAGCCAGAAAAGTTGGCTTATTACTTACCTCTTTTTTTAGTAATCTCTTATACAGAAATTTCACATACTCGTTATATAAGAACCTAGTGTGAAAACCTTTGCCAGTATACGGATTAACACCATAAAATTTCATTAACCTTCTCAAGTATCTTAAAGAATCGTTATAAAATGGGGGTTCATGGAAAGTTATACCGTACTTTGTATTCCTAGCCAAGTAGAAAATGTCAAGCGATGTATGGTCTGGTTGATACAAAATATCAGCGTCAACCTTATAATCTTTAGAGAACTCCTTAGCGACCTTATCAGCGAATAAAAACCTCTTAATTTTACTAATCTTCTCCCTCTCTTCCAATATCTTATAAAACTCCTCAGCAATTCTTATGCCTTGGCTTTCCAACTCCTTTGCCTTCTTTTTTACTACTTCCTTATCCCAAACTAGGACTGGGCTTGTAGGGTAGTAGATAATTTTGAAGTGATTTTTAAGCCTAATTGTAACCTCATAAGCATGAACTGAGCCTCCTCCCGCAAAGTATGGTGATAGAAATTTGTCGTAAACGATTCCAAGTGTAGTCATTTTTCCTATCCAATCGCATAAACTTTATTTAGTCTAAATAAAAATTCTTAACCAGTGGGCCGGTAGCTCAGCCTGGAAGAGTGCTCGGTTGGCATCCGAGAGGTCCCGGGTTCAAATCCCGGCCGGTCCACTGCGTTAGGGGGAACACCCCCTAAAACCCCCAATGTTATTTTTACAACCTTATCTAAAGGTCCTACGTAATGGTCCCTTCTGTTACCTTCATTATCCTTCTCTATCTTGTGAACATAATACTTCTTCCCTCTCTGACGAATCTTATATTGCCCGGCTGAGAAAACTCTATAAACCATATTTAAACTAGCCCCTTTTCGGTCATATAAGCTTTTAAGCACGGGGCTAATGCCCTACTCAGTAGTCGAGTTGAAAGGAAGTGGCGAAGATTCACAGTCCAAAAACGAATTTAACTCTGCTTATTTTGTGCTAAATTCAATCCGTATACAAAGCTTTATAAAGTATTTTTGCTTATTCCACTACCAGAGGTAGTATGAATAAAACCCTAGGTCTAATCTTAACCTCTGTATTCCTCCTATCTACTTTAGGCATAATAACTGGATTTATAATACCGACACAAGCTGCCAACTCTAATGATGCGGCAATATATACAATACCTAGTACTACTAGTGTAACTAATACTTCTAATATAGTAATTAATCTATTCTTGAACTCTACATCAAACGCTACAATCGCTGCCCAAGCAACTGGGTTTAATTATGGTCTGGCAATTAACTATACTTTAAATGCAACACAGTTTACCTTAGTAGTACCAAACGGTAACTCTAATATAACATATGGACCAATAGTATTAGGTCCCAATGATTATGGAAAATATGGCTATTTTGACTTAGCTCACAATTCCGTAGTTCTATTATTAAATACCACTGGTTCTTCTAAAGAATTAGCATATAGTTATGAGCAAAGTATTGGTGTGACTCCTTCAGCAAGCTATAAGATTTATAACTATACCAATAGAAGCGTGTCGGTTAATCAATATATGAATGAACTAAGCTTACCAAGTTTAATTTCCAAAGCGACTAGTGGAAAATATAATAGTCTAGCAAAATTACCAGCAGGTACTAAACTAGAATTTACTTATGCAGGTGTCACTTACACTATAACCATATCCCCAACTGTGAAAATTGTGAAACTGGTAGGTACATTATTAAATCCATTGTACTACGCTAACTCAAAAATGCTGCCAGGTGTTAACTACGCAGTTGGTAGAAGTAATATAACCGTAGCTGTTTACGATAACTTCATTACAACTACAACTTCACCATTTAACTTTACCTTAACCTACTCCTCGTTAGCTCCAGCATTAATATACTGGTTTGTGATAGCTACTACAACATCTAACCATAGTGGTGTTCCCACGCCAACAGCCAACTTCCAAGCGCCACCGTTTAAAAAATACTTCAAATCAAATAGTACAATATTGTATTCTGCTGCGCCTACTAATAGTTCAATACTAATGTTCAATGGACAAATGAGCGTTACCGCAAATGAGAACGTAACGCTAACCTTACAGACCGGTACTAATATTTTCACGTCTCGAAACTTCAATGTAACACCACCAGGTAACTATACCTTCTTAGGCAGACTAGGTGTTGGATTTAATGCCTATATTTATCAAAACGGTAGCGCATCATTAGCTGCAAATATATTTAATGGTACCATAAACTTCCTCTTCAATAGTACTTTACAGAAAGCCAGTTTTATTTTCTTCCTTGCTCCGATAGTTCCAATAAGCTTAAACGGTTCGACAGTGATCTATAACGGAGTATCCATAAACACTGGCTTCCCGCAAGTAGTATTAATGTTCAACATAACTGGTAGTTTCACTAAGTCAGGAGATAACTATCTAATACACGGCTCAGTGAACGAAGCTCAATTGTATCCATTGAATTCGAGTACTTTAGATAATTTAAATAATGCAACTAATGGTCAACAATTCGTAAATGACTTAATTTCAGCCTCTGTGAAGCCTTTAGTATATTACTCTAACTATGGTGAATCTACAACAACACTACCTGGAACATCACTATCCTTCACTGTCTTAATGCCATTAAAATTCATTGTTGAGACATTAGGCTATATATATCTAGTAATATTCCACATATGGGGTCCATCGACAACCGTAACTGTAACTGGTGTTGACTATAACAATATTTCAATTTTACTAGGTTCATTTAGAGCTTATATTGCACTTCCAAGCTTCTACACGGTACCTAAAACTCCATTAGTTGGTTTGACATGTGATAACATGTACACATTAGCACAAATAAGTGATGCAGGATCTGTATTACAGACTTCCACAGCCAATTCGAGTGCTAACAACGCTGCTGTTATGGGACCTTACGACTTAATGTTCAAAGCTGGTCTACATGTTACCATTTATAATGGTACTAAGTCGATAAAGAATGGAAATGAAAAGGTAGGTCCACTACCCAATGCAACAACAGCTCCTATAACTACTACTGTTACACTAAACGGACAGACTGTAGCGTTAACCTATAACTCTCCTCCAACTGGATATTATCCTGTTGACTTTAAGTTCGAGCCAGGGTTTGGTTACAACGTTACAACAAACGTTATATACAACACTTCAACTCCAACATATGTAATAACTGTATATATGCCATTAAAGTATATACTGAACACCAAGATTGTAATATCGTATGTAAGCCCAGACTATGCAGCTTTCTACTACTATTTAAGCACTGGACAATATCAAACTAATAATGTAACCCTAACGTTTGCAAATGTTACTCCAGAATTAGTAATGCCACAAGTGTTCCCAGTCGGGAAACTATATATGCCATTCGGAATTTATGATCCATATTACGTATTCTACAGCAGTATAAGTATAGGCCCACAAAGTGGTGTAATCGAGGCCATTGAGAATGGATTCAATGTTGGAAATATTACTGCGATTACTGTACAGTTAAGCGGAATGAACGAGTCAATAGTATTGTCGCCATTAAATGTTAGTAAATTACTAGTATCACCTAACTTAGGCGAAGTATCTCAGTGCAGTCCATTATTTGAAACTACGTTATTCAACATATCTGCACTAGCTTCGCTATTAGGTCTACCAAATCCAGCAGCTTTGAATGGGAGTTACTTATACGTAACCTATCATGATGTTATTAGTGGAGCCTATGTGACAAACAAGACCTTGCTAGTAGTAGGTCAATTCTACGTAATGCCACCAACTACTCCAGGCTCAGTGGAATGGATATTAACTGCCAAATATGTTAACGCTACAACTGGTATTCCAGTTGAGATAAGCTATGCAGTAGTACAACAGCCAAGTGCTAAAGTACTTGACATAAATGCGGCTAACGCGAGTATTACACAAATACAAGTAACCGGCGTTAAGATAGTTAGCAAGTATGCTACTGTAACGGTTATGTACAACCCAAGTAATGCAAGTACTATAGTATACATGAACGGAATGTTTGTAGCGTCTTATGGTGGTAATCTAATATCCACGCTATCACAGACTTCAACATATGGTGTCTATTATGGACCAGTGGTAAACTTATATGTAGCAGCTGGTTCATTAAGCAGTCCAAATGGAACAATGTATATAATATTAGGATCTCATAAGGTTTCAGTGGGAACTGCTAATCTATACACCTATGCTGGATATCACTTCGGTCCATATACTGCTTTACCATTAGCGTCTAATGTAACATTCACTGTACAAGATCCAGTAACTAAAGCGACTGTAAGTGGGCAAACTACGTTAGGTGCATTTAACAACACCCCAATTAGGTTAGCTCCATTAGGCGTGTCGATACCCCAGACAGCTCAATACAAGGTATTCTACTACTACAGTACCCCATTAGTCTTAAGTCCAACTAGTCAGTACATAGTGTTATCTGCGACAAGCGTTATACCCTATCCATATCCATTCTATATAGAAACTGTATCATTCTTAGGTTATAACGTAACTACTGGCACTCCAGTACCCGGTACTCCAGCATTCCAGACAGTATACTCGCCATCCTTAGGTCCTGGTGTAGTGTTACAAGTACCAGTTCAATCATATCAGTTCATAAGCTTGTCAAGTCCAAGTGAGCCCCATACAGTAGTAATGTTTGCAGTACCATTTGCTGGTGGTCCAGCAATATCTCTATACCCAACATTCTTAGTGTATACCAACGTGACGGCTGTTTCAAGTTAAAAGGTTTTTATTTTTTTCTCTTTACCATATATTTGAGGTGAAATGGTTATGAAAAAAACATTCGTTTTATCTACCTTGATATTAATTTCAGTTGTAGCACTAGTGAGTACTGCAGTTTATACATCTGGTAACGTTACTTTTTATAGTCCTAGTGTAAATAATCAGATTTACTATGTTGGAAAATCAGTGACGATAGATGCAGTTGTTCCTACTCAATTTGCTGGGCAAGGTGCCGTCATAAATTTATTCTATCCTAATTCAACCTTAGCTGCAAGCATTCCTACCAAAGTTAATGCTTCGGGTGGAATTTACGTACCAAATGCGTATACATTCACTAATGTAATTGGAATTTGGCAGATTACCGTAGAAGTTGCTGGTGGTGTTGCCGTAGGTACTATTAATGTTAATGTTACAACTCCCGCAATAGCTCCAATAATATTAACTTTACAAAACTTGGCAATGTATGAAAATAGTTACCCACAGTTTATAGAATTGGCTAACGGTATAATAACTTCAGTGGTAATGCAGAACGGAACTGTGAATGTTATGGGTTATGTGTATAATACAACTGTGGCTCCATTATCTGGGGCAAAAGTTTCCTTAACTCTTAATATACCAAGTGTCGGGACTGAGACATTCACTACCACTACCGCTGCGAATGGATCATTCATGCTGAGTTTCCAAGTTCCTCAATTGTCAACCAGTTTAACTCTAATATCGTCTTACTTGATTAGTGGGAGCTTGACGATATCTTATGGTACCCATACTGTTACTTATAATGTATTTATAACTGCAATTCCAAACTATCTTAGTGTAATTAATGCTTTAAATACTCAAGTCAATACGTTAAAGGCTGAAATTTCATCATTAAATGCTACTATAACCAGCTTAAACAAGAGCTTAGCTAATGCAAATACGCAAATATCTACTTTACAGGGTGAGATTTCCAATTTGAATACTGAAATAGGAAAGTTGAATAGCACTGTAGGTTCGCTAAGTAATCAGCTTGCTTCACTATCTTCACAATATACTACTTTAAATAATCAAGTTACAGCACTAAATGCTAAGATTGGTAATTTGAGCACAAGTCTTAATAATTTAAGTGGAGAAGTTGCCAGCTTGAAGGGTACTGTTAGTAGTTTAACTACGGTAGCTTATGGTGGAATAATAGCTGGGATAATTGGTCTAATTGTTGCCATAGTAGCAATAGTGCTAGTCATGAGGAGAATAAGTTAAGTTAATTATTTTTTTAAAAAGAAGGTTTTCTCTTTTTTCCCTTTTCTTTTTTTAAGGAGCTACTGGTTTGAAGAAAAAAATAAATACCTTCCCATTCTCATAATTATACAGTGCGGCCGTAGTCTAGGCTGGATTAGGACGCCGGCCTTCCAAGCCGGTGATCCCGGGTTCAAATCCCGGCGGCCGCATACATAATGTGGTGAAAATGTTTCAAAGCTATTTCATGGACGCGGTAAATGGTTATTATAGGCACTTAGCAATAATTGAATCCCAAGATTATCTAGAGAAGGTCAATTCGCTGGTTGAGGAATATTTAGAAGTCAATAAGAAGCCAAGGGTTATATATGGTTTTCATCCATGGCTTGATAATTCAAAGGATAGAATGATTGAATTTAGGAAGAAATTTGAAAATTTTCTTGACATAGATTATTCAAATTCAGAGAAATATCTTGGGCAAAGTGTTGATTTGGTAATATTAGATGCAATAGGTGATTTTAGGCCTAACTACATAGCTAGATTCGTAGACATGACCAAGGGAGGAGGTATGGCAATAATTTATAGTGATGACATTTTAAGGGGTAAGTTGTATAAGGAGTCTTTGACTAGGGATGGTGTTGTAAAAGACCTATTTGAAAGGAGGTTTATGGAACTGGCAAAGAGGTATAGGGGTATAATTTTCTTGCAAGGGGATAGGTTAACCTTTACTCCATACTCCTCCAATGAAACTCACAAATCTCATAAGAAAATTCCTAAAAGCCCTAAAGTTCCAATGCAGCTTCATGAGCTTTGTCTATCCTCTGATCAGAACAAGGTTCTTGAGGAGTCCCTGTTCATCACTAGCCCAGGGAAAAGGGTTCTAGTAGTAACTGCTGCTAGGGGTAGGGGTAAGAGTGCATCTATAGGTTTGTTTCTATCTTATCTAATGACTGAGGAAAAGTTCGGTAATATCCTTGTGACTTCCCCAACATATTACTCTTCACAAGAGATATTCAACTTCGTAATTAAAGGATTAGATGCTCTAAATGTCAAGTATAAACTAACTACCTCAAAGGATGGTAAGATAATGAAGATAACTACTGGTGAATCCAGAGTAAAGTGGGTTTCCCCTGACTTGGCTAGAAATGAGGAGGGTGATCTAATAGTTGTAGACGAAGCTGCTGCCATTGGTATGGAGTTTTTGGATTATATTTTACAAGGCTGGGATAAGACGATCTTGGTTACAACTGTTCATGGCTATGAGGGTTCTGGTAAGGCGTTTTTAAAGTACGTTAATAGATTAAAGAGTAAGGTTCTTTTGAAGCACATAAAGATGGATTATCCCATTAGATATGCTAAGGGTGACCCCATAGAGAAGTTCATGTTTGACGTATTCCTACTTGATGCTGAACCTGCTGAGGTTATGTATAATGGAGAGCTGAAAATAGAAGATGTCTCTCAAGAGGAGTTATTTCAAGATAATAATTTGCTAAAGAGTGTTTATGGAATACTGGTTACTGCTCATTATAGGAATTCTCCGGACGATTTGATGCTTTTAGGTGACATGGCGTTTCAAAAGATTGTAGTTGGTTATTCGTCTGAGAAACCAATTGCTGTTTGCCAAGTTGTTTCTGAGGGAGATCTTACTGATAGGCAAATAGAGGATATTTCCAATGGTTTAAAGAATGAGGGGCATTTGATTCCCCATAGGCTCATAAAGTACATGAGGGCATTTGATTTCGGTAAGTTGAAAGGTTGGAGGATAATGAGGATTGCCGTTTCTCCGGAAAATCAAGGTAAGGGTATAGGAAGTAGAATTATTGAAGAGGTTATTAAGATGGCGAAGGGAGTGGATTGGGTAGGGTCCTCCTTTGTTGCAGATTATTCCGTTTTACGCTTTTGGATTAAGAATGGATTTACTCCAGTCTACTTATCCTCTATTAAGAACGAGGAGCTTAACGGTTACTCTGTTATTGTAATTAGGGCATTGAGCGAAAAAAGTAAGGGGTTTGTTGTAAAGCTTTCCAGTTTATTGAAGGATAAGTTACTGAGGACTTCTCACCAGGTTTATTATAATTTGAACCCTCAACTTATCGCTTTGTTAATGAGAAATACTTATAGTGAAAGAAGAGAGGGAGAAGTACCGGATTTATATGTTAATAAGATCAAGGCTTATATAGAAGGTAAGGTACCTTATAATGTTATTGCTGAGACTGCGCATTTTTTAATCACTAAGCACTTTTTGGAACTTAAAGTGAATCTGAGTATCGAAGCTGAGGCTTCTTTAGTTGCTAGGGTTTTACAAGGTAAAAGTTGGTATCATGCTGGTTTAATGTTAGGTTTGAGTAGTAGGGAAGTTGAAGAAAGGGTTAAGCAAGGTTTAGAAGTTTTGTTAAGAACATATTCGTGACTAATTAGTATAATGAATGGACGAATATTTTACAACATAGAAATAATCATACGCCGGGGACGGGATTTGAACCCGCGCAGGCTTTACGCCTACTGGCTCTCAAGGCCAGCCCCTTGGACCACTCGGGCACCCCGGCAAATTATAGTTTTACATTGTAGCTTTAATCTTTAACTATTGTGATTAAGGAGTACCCTTTTTTTCTCTTTATCGATTCAATTTTAAATCTTTTACCAAATATTTTCTCTATGTTCTCTTCACCCTTATATGCTACTAATTGCAAGAATCCCTTTTCAACTAGTCTATCATATGATTGGTCTTCAAGTTTTTTTAGAAAATCCACTCCTTTAGAAAGCGGTGGGTTAGAATAAATTGCGTTAAATTTAACGTCAACGGGAACATTGTCGAAGATGTCTGATTTTAATATTATTGTCCTATTTTCGACTCCATTAAGTTTGGCATTTTTCTTAGCTAACTTTATGGCTATGTAGTTTACATCTACCATGTAAACCTTTAGATTAGGGTTTTTTAATGCTAAGTAAATTCCTATGGGCCCATAGCCACAGCCAACGTCTGCCACTATTCCGCTTTCCGCTAATTTTATGTTTTCTAAAAGTACTCTTGTCCCCAAGTCTAATTCCTTTTTTGAAAATATCCCCGGGGAGGAGAGAAGGGTTAGAGGTACACCATTAATTACTTCAAAAATCGCGTATTCATGACTCATGTTTTTTCCATGCTTTCGGATATATATCTCTCTGCATAAAAACTCTACTCAAATTGACCACTATACCCTTTTTGGCGTTTTCTAACTCTTTACTATCGATTAATGCGTTACCCGTCGCTACTAATTCCCCCTTAAGTGTTAATACGGCAACTGTATCGTTTCTTTTGAAGTTCTGGTAGGCTACTATACCGGGTACTGCTAGTTGTGCACCGTAAGCTAACGCATTTACTGCTGAGTCCTCTATTATAAGTTTGGGCATTTCACATGTCGCATATTCCATTGGCATAAGTACTCTTCTCAATTCCGTTTCGTCCTTGCAGTTCTTGTATAAGTATATTGCTTCAGAAAGGTCATGTAGCTTCACTAAATTTGTAGATTCTGTGAAAATCCCTGATCTAGTTCTTCTTAACTCTCTCATGTGTGCCCCACAACCGTAAATTATCCCTATGTCATGGCATAATTTTCTCATGTAAGTTCCAGAGTCACAACTTACTCTGAATAGTACTAATTTCTTGTCCATGTCAAGTATTTCTATATCATATATACTTCTAACTCTCAATCTCCTCTTGACTGATGATCTAACTGGTGGTCTTTGGTATATTTCTCCTTCAAACGATTTTATTATCTTTGTCAATTCCTCTTTATCGTATTCACAGTGGACTTGCATTACGCATACGTACTCTTTTCCTCCTTTACTTATGTAATTCATTATTTTAGTTGCGTTCTCTATTCCTATCGGTAATACGCCGGTAACTTTTGGATTACCCCGCCCAGTGAAATGGGCTCCAGGGTCCCCCCATGTCCCGCTTTGTTAACGTTTAACATCTTTTTAATCCAATACGCCACTTCATGACTTGTTGGTCCGGGAGGTTTATCAAGGTTTATTATTGAGTTTTTTATATGTACGTCTATTGGTCTTTTCTCTGGATAGTATCCGTATGTATCTGATGTCTCACTATCTTTTCTTATCTTCCATTCATTTTTATATCCACAAAAATTATCTATTTTGTAAATAAAATCATTTAGAATCATCTAAATCACAATGTTGGTATTTTAATCTTTATTCTCTCTTTCATGTACTCTGTTAAACCAGCTTCCTCTATTTTCTTCCTTACTTCCTCATCTGAGGCTCCTTTCTGTATATCTATTTTCTTATCAGTTGGTTCTAAATGTAGAATGTTGACTCTTCTTCTTTTAACACCGCTTATATCTTTTGGTCCAGTGACTAATACGAAGTTGTCATCTATTATATCGACTATTACGCATTTGCTTCCAGCTTCTCTTCCCTTTACTTTTACACAAATTCTTCCAACTTCAATTGCGGGCATTTTTAGTCTCACAAAAACTTTTAAGAGGCTTAAATTTAAGATTAGTGCCAGTATTTTCTTGTTCTTATAAACCTTTTTTCTTCATCTATTAAGGCCATGTAAAATTCATTTTCCCCTTCACTTAATTTACTTAAAACTTTGCCTAAATTACTTGGTCCCACTCCATTGGTTGCTAATGCTATAAGGGTATATTTACCGTAATCTGGGAAGAAGGAGGCAATTCTCTTTAGGTCTTCTAATTGTCTTTTTTCCCTACTTGTTAATTTCTCCCCTTTTATCGCTTTTCTCACTATGTTTATAGAATCGTTATCATCTGGATTAGTTGCCGTTAAGAAGATTGAGGAGCATTTAGTGCATTTGTTAGGTGAGTTGATTATAGAATAAATTGAATTCCATCCACATGAAAGACAGATTAGCCTTAACTCCTTGTTTACTAGTCTCTTCTTGAAGATCTCTATCATAAGTGGTTTTTCCTCTTTGTCAAATACAGTGTAATTAAGGATTTTATCAAGAAATTGCCTAGCTAAGGAAGATGCTTCGTAAACCTCAACTATTTTCCAGCTGTAGTTTTTGAGTTCCTTTAATATTTCTATATCATAATTTTTCACCAATAGCTCATTAACTGCCTCTTCTCCGATTATTGTATCTCCATAAGCTTTTATAATGGATGATGTAAGCGTTATTTCCTTTTCTGGATCTACCATTCCAAACCTCTTTATTTCCACTAATAATTTCCACTTGAATTGCGGACTTTCCTTTATTCCTCTCTTTAAGATTTCGACTATTTTAATTATAGGCAAGGAATTTAGTGTATTGACTATTTTTTCCATGTCATTTTCAGTTATTGGTAGTACAGAAGATATTGCGATGTGATATGGATCTGCCCTATAGGATGTTTTGGTCTGTTTTTCCACATCTAACATAACTGAAATTATTGCACCAAGTGTGTTGTTCCCCCTTGAACCAAATGGTGAATGAATTATAATTAAGTTATTCTTTACTATTTCAACTAAGATAAGATCTGGTCTTAGTTCTGGGTATCCTCTTTCTACGAATTCCCTTACTACTTTAGATATACTATCGTCCTCAGTTTCTATTTTTCCCTTTTCTAACATGTAAATATACTCGTAAACTTTCCTTGCTATCTCTTTCTCAACCGGAATTGATTCCCCAAACCAACTTGGCAATATTCCGTTTTTTAGTTCAGCTCTTTCTACGAATATCCTATCGTTTTCAATAGATACGACTTTCCATAGCTTGCTTCCTAAAATGAACACGCTTTCCTCATCTAACGAGGCTACGAAATCTTCATCCAAAGTACCTATTTTGATGTTAGTAGCGTGGTCGATTACAATATAGCTTCTAATGGAATCTGGTATCATATTAGTAGTGTAATAATATTTCCAGATTCTTCTACTTGGGACTAGGCTTCCATCTTCCCTTCTTTTAACTATTTTAGCACTCTCTAGGAGTTCTATCACACTTTCGAACATTTCGTCCGTGAAGTTCTTGAAATAAAATGAATTACGTAGAATTTCCAAGATTTCGTTAGGATTTTTATAGCCCTCTAAAACCATTCCCGCTATTTCATGTGCTGCAACATCAAGCGGGTTTTCCTCAAATAGCGGTTTTTCCAAATAACTTGAATATAATGCCTCTATTATTGCTCTACACTCTAGAATATCGAAAACGTCCTCTGAAGGTATAACGTAACCTATAGACGTTCTACCTATTTTATGTCCGCTTCTTCCCACCCTTTGAATTAACCTAATCACTTGTCTAGGTGACATGTATTGGACTACTAGATTGATTCTACCAATATCTATACCTAGCTCTAAACTTGAAGTTGCAACTATCGCGTCTATATTTCCACTCTTAAAGTCGTTTTCCGTTTTTATCCTAATTTCTCTTGATAATGAACCGTGATGAGAACCTATTTTTAAGGAGTAGTTGCTTGTGAGATGATTGGCTACGAATTCACTAGTCTCCCTAGTATTTGTAAATATTATGATTGGCTTATTATTTTTTATAATCTCGTTAAGTTTCTCGAGTCTTGCAATTGTATCTGGCCTTAATCCTAACCTTACTGCTAAATCTGCGTCTTTCTTTTCAACCTTAGGAAGGATCAGATTTACTTTTATATCCTTTATTGCGTTAATACTTGCTACTTCTACTTCTCCTTCCCTATCCAAGTATATTTTTGCCATCTCAATATCTCCTATGGTAGCAGAAATTCCTATTAATTGAATTCTATTTCTTGTTATCTTTTTGATTCTTTGGAGTAGTACAGAGAGTTCAATTCCTCTTTTCTCGTCTAACATTTCTTGTAATTCATCTATTATTATCCATTTCAGGTTTGTAAAGTATTTCCTAAAAGTATCGTTCAGTATTAAGTATAATAATGTTTCTGGAGTTACTATCAATACGTCAGGTGGGTTATCTAAAATTTCCTTCCTTTCCCTCTGGGAAGAATCTCCGTGTCTAACGTTAACGCTGATACCAAATGCATCTCCTACTCTTTTTAACCTTGACTCAAGGTCTCTATTTAGCGCTCTTAAGGGAGTTATGTAGAGTGTTGATATTTTTTCTGGTTTATCTTTGAAAATTGTGTAAAATATTGGTAATATTGCAGCCTCTGTTTTCCCATATCCAGTTGGTGCTATGATTAAAACGTTCTTTCCGGAGAGTATTTTAGGTATTGCTATTTTCTGGATTGGTGTTAGGTCTTCATAACCAAGTTTCTTCAGTCTTACCAAGAATTCATTGGTTACATTTATCATTACTTTAGCAGTAATGTAATACTAAAGGGGAATATATAAATGTATGAGAAGAGACACATTGTGGCTAATTTACTAATGCTTATCATAGCTTACCTAATTGATCGTTTAATGAATTATTTGACATTTGGAAGTAATCTAAGTCAGCTAGTAAATAATTTGTCTATATTATTGCTGGTAATTCCCATATTGATGATAATATTCTCAGTAGTTATCACTTTAATGTTTTCATCCATAATAGTCTCATTCCTTTATTATGTAACAGCAATAGCTTACGCGTTAATTATTTCAAATAATGTGGACTTCAATCTTATCTTATCTACATTCTTAAATCTATTAGGATATTATGCTCTTGCTACCATTGTTATTGGAGCTATATTGGGGATTTCTAGAAGAAGTTTTCCAGATGAGATTTTGTTAAATATTTCCAGGTTAAATGTTAATATTAGTAAAAATAAGATTATTTACGGTGGGTTGTTCGTTGTGGTGTCCTTTCTGGTTTTCTATGAAGTTTTGTCCAATCTCTTTCTATTTATTGGTAGTATGGCATCATTTGTCCTGACACTTCTTGTTTCAAATGATCTCGTTTTCCCTTTGATTATCTTGTCATGGTTCTCATTTCCTTTCCTATTTACGCAATTAGCTACTTATTCTATAAAGGAAAAGGGGATAGAGTTGGGTTATATTGAGGGAATATTGGCTCCTTCTTTAGTTAATAGGATATCTAACACCAAATACGGATGGAGAAAATTTTCCAATTTGAAATTTCATCTAAATTTTGACGAATCAAAGAATTATAACATAGTAATATTGGGTACGAGTGGATCTGGAAAGTCTAGTTTAGCTAAAAGTATTATTGGAAAATTTTCAGATATTAGTTACTTAGTTTTTGATTTACATGGAGAATACGAGATTGAAAGTGGAGAGAGGATTGATATCTCTAAAAATTCGTTAAATCCACTTTCATTAAATGGCGCATCACCTAGGCAAAGGGCACTGGAGGTTGCTTATATGCTAAGGTCCATTTTCAGACTTGGCAATTTGCAAACTATAGATATTTTTAATATCATAATGGATACCTACGCTGAGAAAGGGATCGATGAGAACGATGAGAGTAGTTGGAATTCAACACCACCGACTTTTAGGGATGTGCTATTGATGATAGAAAGAAGAAAGAAATTGGTTGAGAATTCACAAGATCTTTCTAGGCTATCTTCCATAGAACCTTATATACAATTTTTGTCTAATCAAATTTTAAGTGGCAATAGTTTGGACATGAAAAAGATCTTTGAGGGTAATATAATTCTGGATTTTTCTAAAGTTGCTACGGATGAGCTAAAATATATTTTGATTGAGACTATACTTAGAGATTTTAGAAATTATCTATATAGGCGTGGAATTTCTCGTTTGTGGAAATTTTTGGTTATAGATGAGGCGCCTTTTATACTAGGTAAAGAGACTGGGTTAGAAATTGTTGAGAGGTTATTCGCGGAGGTAAGAAAGTTCGGAGTGGGAATGATTTTGATATCTCAGATAACTGAGAATATAGAAAATATTTTCCAAAATTCAAGTTATATCTTTATATTTAATGTTGTTGAGCCGAAAGAGTTAGACTACTTAAGTAGGGCATTGGGAGGGAGCGATAGGGATAGATACGAGGCTATTTATCAAGCTATTCGATCTTTAGAAAGGGGTCACGTAGTTACTATAAGCGGGGATAGTATAGATATACTTTTAGTAAAGCTTAATTCTTTAAAATAAATGGTATCTGGTATGTCAACAGAGGAGGAAAAGGAAGGGACTATTGACGAGGAAGTTAGTGAAGAAAGGGAAGTTGAGGAGACATCAGAGGAGGAGTTTCCAAAACTTTCAATACAAGATATAGAGTTGCTAATGAAAAATACTGAAATTTGGGATAATTTATTGAATGGTAAGATCTCTGTAGATGAAGCTAAGAGGTTATTTGAGGACAATTATAAGGATTACGAGAAGAGGGATTCCAGAAGGAAAGCTAAAAAAGCGGTTAGTAAAAAGGTTAAAAAGACCAATAAAAAAGAAAAGAGTGTAGAGGGTTAAAGTTATGTTTAAGATTATTTACCCTAATGCGAAAGACTTTTTCTCGTTCATCAATTCTATTACAAAAGTTACTGATTCTATTGTTCTAAATTTTACGGAAGATGGAATATTTTCGAGGCATTTGACTGAAGACAAAGTGTTGATGGCAATTATAAGAATACCTAAAGACGTTTTGAGTGAATATAGTATTGATAGTCCCACTTCAGTTAAATTAGACGTTTCTTCAGTAAAGAAGATTCTTTCAAAAGCTAGGTCAAAGAAAGCTACGATCGAGTTAAGTGAGACCGACAGTGGATTAAAGATTATAATAAGAGACGAGAAAAGTGGGGCGAAAAGTACCATTTATCTTAAAGCGGAAAAGGGTCAAGTTGAACAATTGACTGAACCAAAAGTTAATTTGACCGTGAATTTCACTACAGATGAGAGCATACTTAATGTGATAGCAGCAGATGTATCTTTAGTTGGAGAAGAGATGAGGATTTCAACAGAAGAGGATAAGGTAAAGATAGAAGCTGGTGAGGAAGGTAAAAAGTATGTTGCATTGCTAATGAAAGATAAGCCCTTAAAAGAACTCTCCATAGACGCATCAGCTACATCTTCTTATAGCGCGGAGATGTTTAAGGATGCTATAACAGGCGTAAGAGGTTTTTCAGCCCCTACAATGGTGAGCTTTGGTGAGAATCTCCCTATGAAAATTGATGTGGAAGCAGTTAGTGGAGGTCACATGATCTTTTGGATAGCACCAAGGTTATAAATTATTTTATTGCCTCTTTTTATAATTCCCATATATTTATTGTTTGAGCTTAGTATCCCTGAATTCTCCCCCTCAAGAATTAATAAACCAGCTTCAATGTTGTTTCCCTCTTCTATCCATCCTCTAATCCCTAAAAACCTATAAGCGTTAATAGTACTGGCCTTCAATATTTGTAATGAGTAGTCGGAAAGTGGATCCTGAATTCTGGAAATCAGAAGTAAGGTTTCCATTTCCTTCCACATGTCTGGATCTAATACTCCCCCATTGTCAGTTCCAATCACTACGTTAACCCCGCTTTTTAACCCGTTTATAACCTTTGGTATTCCTACAGAGAACCAGAGGTTACTCCTTGGACAGTAAACTAGGGAGGCCCTCTTATCTCTTATAACGTTAATTTCCTCTTCACTTAGATGCGTTCCGTGTATTATTAGATTTGGGTCATATTTCCTCATCACATATTCTAAATCGTTTTTTAACCAATGCTTCATGGTCTCAGATATGTGGACTGCCCTAATTTTATCCTTAAATGTATCTCTTATTAACTCCATATTAGATGTACTAGAAGCACTAGATAACCCATAACCGTCAGCTATTTCATATAGTCTATTTAAAATATAGCTGTACTTGAATTCATCTTCTTCAAGTCTTCCTAGGAAGTAATATTTTACTCCGTTAGCAGCCATTTTATTCTTAATAGTATTCGAAAGTAAGCTTCCCTCTAATCCCTGCTCTCTAAAGTCGATTATTATATTAGAACCTAGTTCTCTTCCTCTCATGACGAATCTCTCTATAGAGTTCATGATTGATTCTTTTGTATTTTTGCTTAAACATTCATATTTAATACTATACGGATCTCCAACAACTTCACTTATTGGCATATTGTATCCCATTTCTTGGCATATGAAGTCGGCAGAATGAACATGAGCGTTAACTAGTCCAGGGATTAAGATTCCGTTTTTAAATGTTATGCCTTCAGCCGAGAAGCCATTTCCTATATGAGTTATTATACCTTCTTCTATTTCTAAGTTAACGTTCTCTCTTATTTCTAGTTCCTCTCCTACTAAAGCTAGTCTTACGTTTAGTGATATTCTTCCTCTATATGCCAAGTCTTTTCCCTATTATTCCTTATTTTCTCTAAAGAAGTAGTAGCCAATTTTATTGCAGTTCTCGCATTTTGTCCTATCCCTATCCCTACCTTTATCTTATTATCATCACTAAATTTCTCTATTACCTTATTGACGCTATTGGTGGACACAAAGCCTAGATAGTTATCTCCGCCTAAATATTGCAGTATCCCGCCTATCTTGTATAAAAATCTCGATAAGTCTACATATATATTGGTTATCTCCAAAAATGAGTCATATACAGATGTGTATTTTAATGCTTCCGTGTTGAAGTTTATATCGAAATGTAATGCAGCTATTTTTTCGTCCACATATTCCTTAAATTTGTCTTCTTTATTATTTAGGCAAACAGATGCATTCCATTGCGCCTCTAGCGGAGTTTTTCCATAACCTAAGCAAGTCTTTATTCCTACTGGAAGGTTTTCTTGCATATCGTTTATCATGTAGATAAGTTGGGTATTAGTTATTCCATCAACTATCATCAAAAAATTATCAAACCTGAGTTGAAGGGGAAATGTGCTATATTGTGAAGCTATCTCATGAATTTTCATCATGAATTTATTCTGAATTTTTTGAATTAACCATTCCCTATCATATCCTAGTCTCTCAGTCCACTCCCTATAATCTACAAGCTTTATCGCTAATACCTTCAATCTATAATCACCGTTTCCTTAACCTCTTTCAGCTCATCTATCTTTCTCGTCCTTTGAACTAACTTTATTGCAGCCTCTACTGCTCTGGTTGCGTATTCTTCAATTCTTTCAACAGCTTGCTCATGAGTTGCTCCATGACCAATTATTCCTAGTGTCACAGGTTTATTGAATTCTGTAGAGAGGTCAACTATTTTCCTAGCAGTTTGGCTTGCAACTATTTCATCGTGTTTAGTTTCCCCTTTTATTACTGCTCCTAAAGTCACTACGGCGTCTATGAAATCTTTCTCAAGCAGTTTTTTAATTGCAAGAGGCATGTCGAATGTCCCAGGTACTTTTATAACTACTTTTACCTCAGCGTTTAAGAATTTGGCATGTGACAATGCTTTTTGTAACATTAATTGCGTTATATCGTAGTTGAACTCGGCTACTACTATTCCTAATCTAATCGATTTCTCCTGCATTATTATACCCCTGCCTCAACCCTTTCCCTGCGTATTTAGTTAGTGCGTTTTTACCTTCCTTTACGAGCTTAACTAAGTTTTTAGCGTGTTTAGTAGCCCTATCAATTGCTATCTCCTTTAACTTTTCTTCATCATCTGCCTCATCTTCATGTACTGTTACGTCAATTACATGTTTAGAAGTTAGAATTTGAACCATTATTAAGCCTATGCTTGTAGCCAAGTAGCTATACTTATCCAATATCGTTTTACCTACCCAGCCTAGGGTTATTACACCATCACAACCTTCATCTAGTAATCTCTTTGAAGCTACTGGTAAATCTTTAATGCCCGGTACAGTATACCTAATGATCTCCGCTTCATCGTCTTCACTTCTTATTACCTTATACGCTATGCTTCCCATATCAACCCTGGAAAATGTTGCATCGGCTATTCCGTATTTTCTCGTCATATAACCACCTCTTTAAAAATATCTTTTCCCTCTATAAAGTGAAATCCTAGATTTTTTGCAATCTTTTTTACTTTTTCTTTACTCATGCTTAATTTCTCATCTAGCATCTCCGCTATTACCGCACTACTTTCTAACCCTAACTTTTGTAACAGCGCGATTGATAATTCAGTATGGCCTCTTCTCTCCCTTATATCTCTTGCAATTAGTATTGGCACATGGCCCGGTGTCATGAAATTCTCGTAAAATTCCCTTCTCGCATCTTCTGGATTTGTTTTAGTTTTAGCTATTATTTTATGTAATTCACTTATTGTAATATATCTATCATAGTCAGAGATTCCAGTTTTTGTATTGACATGGTTAACCCATAGGGAAAACGCTGGATAATCTCCATAAGAAGGCTTCTTTACTAATTTTTTGTATAATTCGTGTCGTTTTAACTCTTCTGCCATAAAATTCAAACCCAATGTTTTAGCTTCACTATTTGACGTTGCGTAACATATCAATCCTCCTGCTTCTTTTCTCAGAGTGTATATACTTTTCCAGCTTATTACTCCTGCGTAAAATATCATGTCTGTTTCTTCCTCTCTTCCGTCAAAGTCGTATATTAATAGCGGTATTCCAGACTCCAAATCTTTACGTAAACTAAGAAAATCCATCCCAAGAATATCAGAACTGCAATAGTATAAAAAAGTATTTACTCATATCTAAGTACAATATTTATTTGAGAGTTTAAATTATTGATCCAACAGAAATATAAGCCAATGTTATTAAAGTTATAGTAGCAATGTCATCTACTGGATATAATCCCTTCAACTGGAAGTTTGTACTACTATCACAAGTAATGATGATATTGTTTTCGCTAGTACTTAGCTTTTTCCCAAAATATTTTATAGAATTTTACATACTATATATTTTGGTTTACTTGGGTATAACATCCGTAATAATGATGCGTTCAAATCCTTTACTTAGAGAAAGGAGATCTCTAGGTGAGATAGCTAATGCTAGGACGTTATATGAAGAGAAAAAGGCAAGTGAACTTGTAAACAAGGATGAGGAATATTTAAAGGAAACTACTGAGGTAATGAAGAAGAATTTCTCCTCAATGGGTATAATGTTCTTATATATGATAATTCTAGTATTAATTTACAATTATGTAATAATTAGATTTGTCACCAACATTGATAATACGCTGTATAAATTTGGATTTTTCGTATTGTATTTTGAATTACTCTACGGTGTTAGCTTTTTAATGAACAGACGTGTACTAAAGTTTCAGACTAATATTCCCATGGCGCCTACATCATATAAAATAACAGAAAAAGGTGTTATAGCTACTGATAGATCGGGTGTATTTTTACCATCAAAGTATTTAGTAGACGCTCAAATTTCTCAAAATAGGGATAAGAAATACGTTGAGATAAAGTCTTCATCAAAGTTTCCATTCCACGTTAGGCTTTATTCACAAGATATAGACAAGGTAGCTGAATTAATTGAAAGAGTAAAGAAAATAGAGCTTAAAAAACAATCTTCTGCTGAAAGTTAGAAAAGTGCAAGTGAGAGTAATTTGCAATAGTATTATTGCTTTTTACACCATCTAATTTATCAACAATACCTTTCCCTATTCTAACTTTAAATACAAATTCTTTTTCATTAACGCTAATGGGTTTAGATATATGAAATTCATGTCCCCTAACTAAACTATTTTTGTTTGCTATGAAGTTTTCATTAATTGCTTCTAATTCTGTATATCCAATTGTTAATTTATCCTTAGTTTTTAGGTCAATATCAAAAATACCCACCATATTATAATTTTTATTATTCTCATCTATTAGATTTTTAGACAAGTACATTAGGCCACCACACTCAGCATAGATTTTCACTCCAGAATAAGACGAATTTTTAAGCCAACTTTTTGTCTTGATAGATCTTTCTAGTTCATTTAGATGAAGTTCTGGATAGCCTCCTCCGATATATATAGCTTCTGCATCTTCTACGTATTCGTCATTTAGTGGGCTGAAGAATTCCAATTCATATCTGCTTCTCAATATATCTAAGTTTTCTTGATAATAGAAACTAAAAGCGGGATCGTAAGCTATTGCCATTTTTCGTTTTAATCCCTTATTCTCATCATCTTTAGGAAGATCGACTTCAAGATCTTCATCAGAAGCCATCTCATAGATTTTATCTAAATCAACGTATTTCTCTACTAACTCTGATGCATATCTAATTAAGTCTTGTACTTCTTTATTATCCTCAATCGTGACCAAGCCCAAATGTCTGGATTTAACTTCCAGATTCTTATCAAATGGAACATAGCCTAAAACTTCAACATCTTCTACTGCAGTCTTACAATAATTATAATGGGTCTCTGAAGCTATTTTATTAAAGATGACTCCTCGAATATTCACATCGTTTCTATAGTATTTTAACCCCTTTACAATTGCACCCACAGTACTTCCTATATTAGAACAATTAATTATCAAGATTACTGGAGTCTTAGTAACTTTAGCTAGCTCATACGTGCTGTAAAGCGTATCTACACCATCATATAGACCCATTACTCCTTCAATTATTCCTATATCGAATTCTCTTCCATATTTTATTAAACTTCTCTTTACATTGTTTTTCCCCATCATCCATAAGTCTAAGTTTATTGAAGGAAAGCCTGTGGCAATCTTATGATACCCGGGATCTATGAAATCTGGTCCAGCTTTGAAACCTCTAACTCTGTATTTTTTAGATAATGCTTTCATAATTGCTGATGTGATAAGTGTTTTTCCCGATCCACTTCTGTCTGATGATAATAATATTCTTCTCATTGTTAGAAGTATATTCTCTAAAGGATAGTTAAATCTTTTGAATCTTTAGTTAGATTGAAAGTATGATATATCTTAAATCTTTTGAAAGGAATATAAGATTGATTGACATGAAAGTAGTTTATGATGATGTGAGGGTTCTCAAAGATATTGTACAAGCTTTAGCCAAGTTAGTTGATGAAGCGGTATTAAAGTTTAAGGAGGATAATGTGGAATTAGTTGCATTGGATAGGGCTCACATTTCCCTAATATCAGTTAAATTGCCTAAGGAGATGTTTAAAGAGTATGACGTAAGTGAGGAATTTAAGTTTGGCTTTAATACCCAATATCTGATGAAAATTCTGAAAGTAGCTAAGAGAAAAGAGGCAATAGAAATATCTAGTGAATCTCCAGAGAGTATTATCATAAATATTATAGGAGGAACTAATAGGGAGTTTAATGTTAGGAACCTAGAGGTATCTGAGGAAAATATTCCAGAAATCAACCTGCAATTCGATATATCAGCCACGATTTCTTCAGATGGTTTTAAGTCAGCAATATCAGAAGTTTCAACAGTGAGTGATAATGTAATCATTGAGGGTTATGAAGATAAAATATTGATTAAGGCTGAAGGAGAGAATGAAATTGAAGTTGAATTTTCTAAAGATACTGGTGGTCTTCAAGATTTAGAATTCTCTAAGAACTCCAAGAACTCATATTCTGGAGAATATCTGGATGATGTCTTGTCATTAACTAAACTTTCAGATTTCGTCAAGATAGCATTTGGTGACCAGAAGCCTCTTCAGTTATCCTTTAATATGGAGGGAGGAGGGAAAGTTACTTATTTATTAGCTCCAAAAGTTTGATAATGAATGTGAAAAAAGCCTTAGTGGGCAGTTTTCCAAAAAATCCCAAATTGGGAAAAATAATTTCATGGTATAATATGGGCAAGATAGATAAGGAGAAACTAGAGAAGTACATTAATGAAAATGTAAAGAAATTCTTTGAGCTAGCTGGAGATGTTAAATTAGACTATACTACCAATGGACTATTCAGATGGGACGATGTTATTGATGTAACATTTGGTTTTATTAGCGGTGCTGAAAAAGGTCCTTTGCAAAGGTTTTTTGATAACAACTTCTATTATAGGCAACCTGTAATTAAGGAGAAAATAAATGTAAAGACAAGAGAGGAAAACCTTTTCCTACAAGATTTAGAGTCCTCTAGGAAAATTAAGGAAGAATTAAGTTTATCTTCTAAGTTGAAAGCCGTAATTCCAGGGCCTTTAACATACTATGTACTATCTGATAATCGGTATTATAAGAATCCAATAGACCTAATGATCGATTACGCATCAGCTGTTAATTCATTATCGCAAGAACTTTTAAATGTCGTCGATGCAATAGAAATTCATGAACCTGCAATATTTAGTAGTAACATAAAGAGAGATGCTTTAGAGAAATTACCAGAGATATACAAAACTATGTTTGATAATGTAAAAATAGAGAAGCATCTAATGACCTATTTTGAAATTAATAACCTAAAAAGGCTAGATATACTCTTCTCCTTACCAGTAGACTATTTCGGTATAGATGTAATAGAAAATTTGAAGAAGCTTGGGAGAGTATATACGTATTTCCCTTCTAGGAAAGTATACTTAGGTATACTAAATGCTAGGAACACTAAGATGGAAAAGATAAGTACAATTATTAGAGTTTATAACTCAGTTAAGCGAAAAGGTGTAAGTGATTTGATTATAGGCAATAATACCTTATTTGACTTTATACCCGAGGTTGTTGTTGTAAAGAAACTAAAACTTTTAAAGAAATTAGAAAAGGTGGAGAGTAATGAGTAAGTTACCTTTACTTCCTACAACTGTTATTGGAAGCTATCCTAGGCCTAAATGGTTAAGAGAATCCATAAGACTCCATAAGGCAGGTAAAATAAGCGACGAGGACTTACAAGAGGCCTTTAGCGATGCTGTAATAGCAGTGCTTAAAGATCACTATAATGCAGGAGTTGATGTTCCTACAGATGGCGAAGTTAGAAGGGATGAGATGGTTGAATTTTTCGCTGAGAGAATAAAAGGATTTAAGTTCTATGGTCCAGTAAGAGTGTGGGGAACGGCATATTACAGAAAGCCTTCTGTTGTTAGTAAAATTGAGTACAAGAAACCAATGCTAGTTGACGAGTTTACTTTTGCAAAATCTGTCTCTTATACTGATAACTTGAAAATAACAATAACTGGTCCTTACACTATAGCTGAATGGTCCTATAATGAATACTATAAGAATAAAAAGGACTTAGTTTTTGATCTAGCGAAAGCGATAAATCAAGAAATCAAGAACTTGGTAGAAGCTGGAGCTAAAATAATACAAATTGATGAGCCAGCCTTACACACTAGAAGGGAGGATGTAAGTTGGGGAGTGGAAGCAGTAAATGAAGCTGTAAAAGGTGTAAACGCTAAGTTGGTTATGCACATATGTTATGGTGAATATAGCTTTGTTGCACCATACTTGAACGAGCTTAAGGTTGATCAGATAAATTTCGCATTTAAAATTTACAACTATAAGCCTTTAGAGCTTTTGAAGAGATATGGTTTCGATAAGGAACTTGGAGCTGGAGTAATAGATGTGCATAATAGAAGGATCGAGACATCTGAGGAAGTCGCTAATGATATAAGAAAAATTTTAGAATATTTCACACCAGAGAAGGTGTGGATAAATCCAGACTGTGGATTGAAATTGCTTTCTAGAAAAATAGCCTATCAAAAACTGGTATCAATGGTAGAGGGAACAAAGGTTGTAAGAGAAGAACTTAAAAGGAAAGGATATAGTGTAGATTAAAAGTAGTAATTTGGTGAGTATAGATGAACAAGAGAAGGGCTAAAGGGAAATCACATTCAATAAGACCTGCTAGAGCTGGAGCGCCCAAATGGGTGAGGCTAACCAGAGAAGAAGTTGAAATGCTGGTAGAAGAATTAGTGAAAAGAGGTTATACTCCATCTATGATAGGGATAATATTAAGGGATCAATATGGAATTCCTTTAGTTAGGCAAATAGTTGGGAAAAAAGTTACTCAAATATTAGAAGAAAGAGGTTTAGCTCCTCAAATACCTGAGGATCTGTTCAATCTAATAAGGAAAGCAGTAAATATAAGAAGACATATCAATGAGTATCCACGTGATAAGACAGCCAAGAAAGGATTAGAAGAGGTTGAGTCAAAGATCAGACGTTTAGCTACATATTATAAGAGCGTTGGAAAGCTTCCACAAGAATGGGCTTATGATCCTGCAAAGGCAGAACTACTAGTAGCTGGCGCAAGTTAATAGTTTTTGTTGTAAGTTTCGTTAACCCTTTTAACTAACACTTCTCCAATTTTCTCATCAAATCCCAAAGGATCGGCTATTATTATTTCAATTTCCTTTCCCATGTATTGTATTTTCTTTTCGTCACCATCTATACCTAGTAGCCTTGGGATATCTCTTTTGAAATGAGTTCCAGTTGCAAATAATAATGGAACTACTACTATCTTATTAGCTCCCTTAGCTAGAAGATTACTTAGTGCCTCGCTTAACGTAGGTTTATTAAACTCTAAGAAGCCGAATTCTACTAAATTAAAATATCTAGATAAATATTCTGCGTACTTAATTCCAACATCTTTCCATTCTGGTATCTTGCTACCATGTAAAACTAATAAAACTCCTAACAACGTTTCTCATGTAACTTATGGTGATGCGATTTTATATATTTGTTTTAAGTATACCACACAAAAGGTGGCATTGTTAAATGCCGGACTTCAAAATTGTCATTTCAGATCCACAATCTGTAGAGCCTAAAAGAATAAAGGTTAAAGTAAAGGCAAATGACCAAATAAAATCTATAGCTGGAGAAAAGGAAGGAAAAGCGGTACCCCAGGCTAAAGTTAATGAGAAAACTAAACAATTATTAAATATTGATACGCTCATTACATTAGAAATAACCAAACAAGAAGGGGATAAAAAGGTAAAGGTAAAAAGCCATTTTAAGGTTGAAGTAGATAACAATGTACCAGATAACGAAGTATGGATAAGTAAAACAATGGCAGAGAAGTTTGGAGCAGAAGATTTTGAAGCCATTGCATATAGGACTAAGACGTTACAAATAAGTATTGATCAAGACAAGGCTACAAATCTAGTTGGTCTAAAAATAGGTGATACATTTGAAGCTAATCAACTGATTGGATTACCAGTTAAGTTAAAGATAACTGGAGGATCAGATAATTCTGGATTCCCAATGCGATTTGATGTTACTGGAGCGGCTAAGCGTAAAATATTGCTAAGTGGGCCTCCTGGATTCTACCCGAATGAAGATGGAGAAAGAAGAAGAAAAACTATAAGAGGAAATACCATTAGCCAAGAAATAGTTCAAATTAATACCATAATAGTAAGGTGAAGCAGTTTTTGGCATGGCCTAAAGCTCAACCAGAAGTTAATATAGGTGTAGTTGGACATGTAGATCACGGTAAGACAACACTAGTTCAAGCTATAACGGGAATTTGGACTTCAAAACATTCTGAAGAACTAAAAAGAGGTATGACGATAAAATTAGGTTACGCGGAGACTAATATAGGCATTTGTGAGAGTTGTAAAAAACCAGATGCATATGTAACCGAACCCTCATGTAAATCTTGTGGATCGGATGAGGAGCCCAGGTTCTTGAGAAGAGTTTCCTTTATTGATGCCCCTGGCCATGAGGTTCTAATGGCTACAATGCTATCTGGAGCAGCGTTAATGGATGGTGCAATTCTTGTTGTTGCTGCAAATGAACCTTTTCCCCAGCCCCAAACTAGAGAACATTTCGTAGCACTAGGTATAATACGAGTGAAAAATCTAATTATAGTTCAAAATAAGGTCGACGTAGTCTCCAAAGAGGAAGCATTGTCGCAGTATAAGCAAATAAAGCAGTTTACAAAGGGAACTTGGGCCGAAAATGCACCTATAATTCCAGTAAGCGCGCTTCATAAGATTAATATAGATACTCTAATAGAAGGCATAGAGGAGTATATAAAGACTCCTTATAGGGATTTCTCACAACAACCTGTTATGCTTGTAATAAGGAGTTTTGACGTTAATAAGCCCGGTACCCAATTTAATGAGCTGAAGGGTGGCGTGATAGGTGGTAGCATTGTACAAGGCTTATTTAAGGTTGATCAAGAAATAAAAGTATTACCTGGTTTAAGAGTAGAAAAACAAGGTAAAGTGTCTTATGAACCTATTTTCACAAAGATTTCATCCATAAGATTTGGAGATGAGGAATTTAAGGAGGCTAAACCAGGAGGTTTAGTAGCAATAGGTACATATTTGGATCCCTCATTGACTAAGGCTGATAATTTGCTTGGAAGTATTGTAACCTTGGCTGATGCTAAGGTTCCAGTTTTATGGAATATCAGAATAAAATATAATCTCTTGGAACGTGTAGTTGGAGCTAAGGAGATGTTAAAGGTAGATGCCATAAGAGCTAAGGAAACATTGATGTTATCTGTAGGTTCCTCTACGACTTTAGGGATAGTTACTTCTGTAAAGAAGGATGAGATTGAAGTGGAGTTAAGAAGACCCGTGGCAGTATGGTCTAACAATATTAGAACTGTTATAAGTAGACAAATAGCTGGTAGGTGGAGAATGATAGGATGGGGGTTAATAGAGATCTAAAAGTACTGATTGATACTAATATTTTATTATATGTATACGATGGTTTAGATCCATTTAATAAGGTATTGGAATTTCTAGATTATAAACCGGCCTTTTTTATTCATTCCGCAGTATTAAAAGAGTTAGATATTTTATTTGAAAAGAATAAAGAAAGATTTATTATTACATCCAGAATCAGAATAGCCAGGAAATATTTGGAAGTATATAAAAACTCATGGAATTTAATAAATGATTATGACGATTTACCTACAGATGAGGCGTTGATAAGGACTGCTCTTAGATATAACATGTTTATATTTACTAATGATAAGCAATTAAAAAATAATGCAATTAAAAAGGGGATAGGAGTTTTATTTCTTCAAAATAGGAGTAAAATTATAAAATCCTTATATCCTATCTAACGTATGTATAAACTTATTAAAGCACGTAGCATTGTGAGGATCCCACCCAATGAGTTTGGTAAACCATTAAATGAGATCGCTTTAAATGAACTAAGACAACAATATCAAGAAAAGATCCTTAAGGATTTAGGTCTAGTTTTAGCTATATTAAATGTGAAAACCAGTGAGGAAGGGATATTAGTATTTGGTGATGGTGCTACTTATCATGAGGTCGAGTTTGATATGATAACCTATGTACCAGTTGTACAAGAAGTAGTTGAGGGTGAGGTTTTACAAGTTGATAACTATGGTGTGTTCGTTAACTTAGGACCGATGGATGGCCTCGTTCACATTTCCCAAATAACAGATGATACACTAAAATATGACAATGTAAGAGGTATAATATTCGGTGAGAAATCTAAGAAAGTAATACAAAAGGGTGACAAAGTAAGAGCAAGAGTGATAAGCGTAGCGTCTACGGTAACAGGTAGATTGCCTAGAATCGCTTTAACTATGAGACAACCCTACTTGGGCAAGTTAGAGTGGATAACACAAGCTAAGAAGTGAGTGTGAATGGCTAAGAAATCAGTTTTTAAAGCATGTAAAAACTGTAAGGCATTAGTAGAGACTGACAAGGAAACATGTCCAGTATGTGGCAGCAGTAGTTTTACAGAAGAGTGGGATGGTATGATTATTATCATTGATTCAGAGTCTGAAGTAGCTAAAATAACTGAGGCCCCAAAACCATGGAAATACGCGATAATAATAAAGTAAACCTATGTTTTGCTTTTGATAATTTAAGGAAAGAACTTTCTAGACCATATGGTATTCTTTTTACAAATAACAAACTCTTTTTAGATTTTGTATCTAAATCGATACAACAAGGTTTCAAGGTTATAACTGTAGGGGATTACGTAAGCAGAGTATTAGAAGAAAATGGTATAATCCCCTTCTTAGAAGTTATAGATGGAAAAACCAAGAGATCTATACCACAAAGGACTATTGTAAAGAATAAGGAATATAGGGTAACCAATGAGGCGGGGAAAATTCGATTTGAAATATTTGAAATTATGGAGAACATCCTAAAAGATAGGGATGGTGGAGTAGTTTTTGTAAATGGAGAAGAGGACTTACTTGTTATTCCGGTCACATTGAGTGCAGATAATGGTGATATAGTTATTTATGGGCAACCTAATGCGGGAGCGGTTGTAATTATAGTAAACGAGATGATAAGGTGGAGAGTAAGAGACATATTAGAAAAAGCCGTAGTTAAAGAATGTTAACTCTCTTTCATATTGGAGAGCAAATTCTACTTTAATCAGCCCTGCGCAGGATCTTCATTTTTAAATCCGTCCTTCCGAGCGTCATCACGCACCATATTTTTCTGCTCTATTAGAGTAGTTTAGCAATATATTTGTTACGTCCAATCCTCTTATTCTTAGACTTCCCTTTCTAGCCTCCTTCTCGTTAAAATCTCTGGCATTATCATTAATAATTGGATAAGGCACGTAGAGAAGTATTGGAACTGGATCTCCTGAATGTTCTTTAACCTCCACTGGGGTCGCATGATCTCCAGTAAACATCAATATTAGATTATCTCTTCCAACATTGTCCACAATAGTTCCTACCACTTTATCTATCCTCTCAATCGCCTTTACTTTTTCTTCTACTAGCCCATCATGTGATGCAGCGTCAGTAGCCTTAATATGTAGAAAAACGAAATCATTCTCCTTTAATAGTTCTATTGCCGCTTTAGCTTTAGCATTATAATCAGTATCTATACCTCCAGTGGCGCCTACTGGTGTTACAACGTTCATACCAAGTTCTCTACATATCCCTTTTATAAGTGCTGTAGCTGAAACAGCAGCAGCTTTAAGCTTAGTATAGCTTGAAAATGATGGCAACTTAATATAATGCGCAGCTCCTCTTAACAATACTATATTAGCCGGCTTCTCTCCTTGTTCTATTCTTCTCTTATTTACTTCTGAGGAGTTTAAGACATCGAAAACTTTCCGCGTAAGTATGTTGATTATCTCAGCGGTTCTCAGAGCTTCAGTAGAATCTTCCAATGGTTTACTTTCTAGAACTTTTAAGCCTTCGTAATGAGGATCAGTGTCACTAACCTTATCACTTATTCCTTTCCCGGATAATACTACCGCTACTCTATGTTCTGTTCCTTTATAAAATCTAATTTTTACGTCGTTTATCTCTTTAATTTTTTCATTTAATTCCTTTACTAACTCCTCTCCCTCTTCAAGCTTCCTTCCTGCTCTTCTATCAACTACTACTAGATCATTGTTCACTGTAGCGAAATTTCCTCTAAACGCAACATCTCCATGTTTGAGTGTGGCTCCAGCCCCCAATGCCTCGAAAGCCCCTCTTCCTCTATAATAAACGTGTGGATCTAGCCCAAATATTGATAGATGTGAAGTATCACTCCCCGGGATTACGCCAGGGGATATTGGATCCATCAAACCAATCATTGAGTTTTTAAGTAAATCACTTATGGCTGGTTTATTGGCAGCTTCTAATGGGGTTAATCCATTTAATTTAGATACTGGTCTGTCTCCTAAACCATCTGCAATTATTAAAAGAATTTTGTATTGCTTCAACCAATCACCGATCTCTTTATTTCCTTTACCATGTTTTCATATCTCATAATATCAGCTTTAGTCAGACTAGGCGTTACAACCTTCATGGTATCTAGGAAATCTTGCATAGTGATTTTTATTTCCAGATTGCTCATACAATTCTTTATGGTCTTATCACTACACTCTTGGTCTTTACACTCCTTTTTGGCTTTATTTAAACACTCATAATACTTTTGTCTTAATACTTTCATTGTGGTTTCCCTAGCTAAAGCCTCTATATCAGCTCCAGTATATCCCTCAAGTTTTTTGGCCAACTCCTCTAGGTTCACACTGGAATCTATGGGTAGTGTTTTAGTATAAATTTTGAGTATCTCTATTCTAGCCTTTTCGTCAGGTGGGGGGACATATATTAATCTATCAAATCGACCTGGTCTTAACAGAGCTGGATCTAGAATATCTGGTCTATTAGTTGCAGCTATAACTACAACTCTATTTAGCGATTGGATTCCATCCATTTCTGATAGTAACTGATTTACTATTCTTTCTGTTACACCGGAATCGTGTGTAAAGCCTCTCATGGGCGCAATCGAATCTATTTCATCAAAGAATATTACACAAGGAGCCGTTTGCCTTGCCCTCCTAAATATTTCCCTAACTGCTTTTTCACTTTCACCTACCCATTTGGATAATATTTCTGGTCCTCTCACTGCTATGAAGTTTGCTCCGCTTTCAGTTGCAACAGCCTTTGCAAGCATCGTCTTTCCAGTTCCTGGTGGACCAAATAATAATATACCCTTAGGTGGTCTAATACCAAGCTTTTCGAACATTTCTGGGAATTTTAATGGCCACTCAACAGCTTCTCTTAATTGCTGTTTAGCTTCTTCCAATCCTCCAATATCCTCCCATTTAACTTTTGGCACTTCCACATATACTTCTCTAAGGAGTGTTGGTTGGATGAACTTCATGGCGTCAATGAAATCTTGCATAGTTACTTTCAATTCCTTTAAGACATCGACTGGTATTTGTTCTTGTTCTAGATTAATTTTGCGTTCATTAATAAACCTTCTTAAGGCATTCATTGCTGCTTCTCTAGCTAGAGCTGCTAGATCAGCTCCAGTATAGCCGTGAGTCTGTTCGGAGATTTTATCTAAATCCACATCCTCAGCTAGAGGCATATTTCTAGTATGTACTTGTAGAATCTCTTTTCTAGCCTTAGCGTCAGGCGGTCTAATCTCTATTTCCCTATCAAATCTACCTGGTCTTCTTAATGCCGGATCTACAGCATCTGGTCTATTAGTTGCTCCTATGACTATTACTTTTCCTCTTCCTTTAATTCCATCCATTAGAGTCAACAATTGCGATACCACTCTTTTCTCTACTTCTCCGGTAACTTCTTCCCTCTTTGGTGCTATCGCATCTATTTCATCGATGAAAATTATAGCTGGCGCGTTCTTTTCCGCCTCCTCAAAGATTTCCCTTAGTCTCTGTTCACTTTCACCGTAGAATTTACTCATTATTTCTGGTCCATTGATTGAAGTGAAGTACGCACCTATTTCATTAGCAAGTGCCCTAGCCAATAAGGTTTTTCCAACTCCTGGTGGTCCATATAGTAATACACCCTTAGGTGGTTCTATTCCTAGATGCTGGAAAACTTCCGGATGTCTCATTGGAAGTTCTACTATTTCTCTTATTTTCTCCTTTACGTCTTCAAGGTCGCCAATATCTTCCCAAGTCACCTTAGGTACTACTGCAGTTTCCTTTACTGGTTCTTGTCTTATCTCTAAGGAAGTTCTACCTGTAACTCTTACAGATTGTGAAGGCTGTGTTGAAACTACAACGAAGTCTATGGATCCAACGTAAGTAGGAACAGAAATTGTTTCTCCTCTGCTTAGAGGTTTATCCATTAACCAGTCTTTAACATATTCTACAAAACTTTGGCTAAAGGAAATAGGTTGTGTTGGAGCTAAAACTACCTTGCTAGCATCTTGCACTTGTGCTTTCTTTACCGTAACTTCATCTCCAATACCCACTCCTATGGATTTTCTAATGTAACCATCTATTCTTATCTCACTGTCCGCTATTCCATCTCCTATTAACGCTTGTGCCAATGAAGATCCTGAAGGCCCAGTAATCTCTACATAATCACCGTTCTCTATTCCTAACCTACTCATAGTGTAATCAGTTATTCTGGCGACCTTCCTACCAACATCTCTTTGCCTAGCTTCTACCACTCTCAATTTTAATTGTTGGGACATATTAATCATCTTTCCGAAACGTTTAAAATAAGTCTTTCTCATTAAGACTATACGAGATTGAGAAATTGACAAGCATAGACAAAGTCCCTCCCTCAATATATACTAGATCATGTCCCAATTGTGGAGGAAATGTATCATCTCAGAGGCTATTTAACGGTTCTGCATGCGAATCGTGCTTAAAGGAGGATAAAGAGTTTAACAATTTATCTGATCTGATTAATATTCTTTCTGAAAACAATACTTTGAAAAATCTTAACCAATTATATAATATATTGGAAGAATACAAGGAAGTTGAAGAAATATTCAGTAAATTACTAAATAGTTCGAAACCTATAGGTCCTCAAAGGTCATGGATAATAAGGTTCTTAAGGGGAGAAAGTTTTGCAATAATAGCACCTCCCGGTCTAGGTAAGACGACATTTGGCTTAATAATGTCCCTATACAATGCTACTCGTAATAGGAAATCAATCATTATTTTCCCAACTAGGACTTTAATATCACAAACGGTAGATAAACTGGCAAAATTTTCTGAATCATACTCATATTCACCTAGAATACTTTATAATAAACAATCTTCTACTCAGACTGAGAACGTATTAGAACAACTTAAAAGTGGGGATTTTGACATATTTGTTTCTACTAGTAGATATGTTATTCAGAATCTATCTGAATTGTCGAATGTAAAGTTTGACTTTATTTTCGTGGATGATGTAGACGTTGCGTTAAAATCTGGGAAAAGTGCCAAGGCAATACTTCGGCTGGTAGGGTTTACTGATGAGGATATTCAAACAACTATGAAATTACTTAGAGAAAATATAGGTGATGAAGAGAAGTTCGGAAAAATCCAAGAAATTAGAGAAAATAAACTAAAGGACAAAATAGTAATTTTCTCCTCTGCAACTATTAGTAGGGGAAATCCAACACTCTCATCACTTATGGGCTTTAGACCCGGGAGTTCCGTAATATACCTAAGGAATATTTATGACTCTTATATTGATCTGACTCAAACTTGTAAAGAGCGAGATGTTGACGAATGCACACTCGGTACTGTTATTAGAGTTCTTAAAAGGCTTAATGACGGTACTTTGATTTTTGTGCCTATAGATAAAGGTGTTCAATATGCCGAGTATTTAGCTTCAAATTTGAGAGACCATGGGATAAATGCAGAATCAGTTGCATCGTCTTCTATTTCCAAATTGGAGAAATTTGAGAGAGGTGAGGTGGGATCTCTAGTCGGTGTGGCAACTCATTACGGAGTTTTAGTTAGAGGAATAGATTTACCTTGGAGAGTAAAATATTCAATCTTTGTAGGTATACCAAAATTTAAATTCAAAATTGGCGAATATATGCATCCATTGGCGTTAACTAGACTACTAAACTTAGTATACTTAGTGAAGAACGATGACAAGATAAGGGGCTTACTTAGTTATATTCGTAAGAGATTAAGAAGAATAAGCCCTGCAGCTTTAGCAATGTTAGCCAAGGATATAAGAGAAGGAAAGATAGATGATGAGAGGCTAAAGGAGGCGTATAGTTTAGTTAATGAATATCTAAAAGATACTGAGTTTTTGAAAAAAATATCAGCTGTTGGGGATTTGGTAATAGAAGGGGATTATATTCTAATGCCAGACTATTTAACCTATATTCAGGCTAGTGGCAGAACATCTAGACTTTACGGCGCTAATTTAACTACTGGTCTTTCAGTATTATTAATAGATAATCTTAGATTATTTGAATTACTTAACAAAAAACTAAATTTAATCTTAGATGAAGTAAAATGGTATCCCCTAGATATAGATGCAGATAGACTTGGACAAGTTAGTTTAAGTGATATTGTAACTAAAATAACTGAAGAAAGAGAGAATTTGAGTAAAATGAAGAAAGAGGGAAGAGTAGAATCGTCCGCTATTAACGTTAAGACTACTTTATTTATAGTTGAATCTCCTAACAAGGCTAAAACTATTTCAAACTTCTTTTCAAGACCATCTACAAGATCGTATGGTAAGCTCAGAGTTTATGAGACAGTACTTGGAGATAGGATCCTAATTGTGGCTGCTAGTGGTGGGCATATTTATGATCTAATAACTGAAGATGACAATGAAAGATACGATGGCAATTATGTATATGGAGTTCTAGTAAAAGATAACAAATTTGTTCCAATTTATTCTACCATAAAGAAATGTGAAAAAGGTCATCAGATAGTAAAGGATCTAAGTGAGAATAAATGTCCTATTTGTGGGTCCAAAATAGTTGCTGATAAGACAGAGGTTGTAGATATACTGAGGAAATTGGCTCTTGAAGCTGATGAGGTTCTTATAGGTACCGACCCTGATACTGAAGGAGAAAAAATTTCTTGGGATATATATTTGGCTATTCGACCATTTAATAGTAATATAAAGAGAGCTGAATTTCACGAGGTAACTAGAAGAGCAATACTTAATGCAATAAAGAATCCTAGAGAATTTAACGATAATTTAGTTAAATCGCAAATTGTCAGAAGGATTGAGGATAGGTGGATTGGGTTTAAACTATCACGGAAACTTCAAACGGAGTTTTGGGAACAACACTGTAAATCCATATCTAAGGAAAATACGGAGTGTAAAGAAAATCGTAATCTGAGTGCAGGTAGAGTTCAAACTCCAGTATTAGATTGGATAGTCAATAGATACCAAAAATATAACGAAAATAAGAAAAAGTACCTTATTATAGAGTCTCAAGATAAATCAGTCTTTCCCTTTAGCATATTGGCTTCAAAGAAGAATGGCTTATCTAAAAAAACTCAGCTATTTATACAAATAGTAGATATAAATACAAAAGAAGAAGATTTTGGTCCCTTACCACCATATACTACAGATACATTACTAACTGACGCTGCCAATCTTTTAAGAATTCCTGCATCGGAGACCATGAGAATAGCTCAAGATCTTTTCGAATTGGGTTTGATAACCTATCATAGAACAGACAGTACCAGGATATCTAACGTTGGTATAAGTGTAGCAGAAAGTTATCTTAAGTCTAAACAAGTTGACATTTCCAAGGTATTTAGACCAAGATCTTGGGGAGAAGGAGGCGCACATGAAGCTATAAGGCCTACTAAACCCCTAGATGAAACCATGCTAAAGGCGTCCATAGAGCAAGGGGATTTGGAACTTTCCAAACAATTAACCTTCAATCACTTTCGAGTATATAATTTAATATTTAGGAGGTTCATTACTAGTCAACTACCACCATTAATAGTAACTAAACAAATAGTTAAGATAAAGGCGTATACTGATGATAATACTGAATTGGACTTAGATGAGGGTAAGAAGGAGTTTGTTATTGGGTATAGGTTAAAAGAAGGAGATGAGTTTA
Organism: Sulfolobus islandicus Y.N.15.51; assembly: GCF_000022485.1. Lineage (NCBI taxonomy): Archaea > Thermoproteati > Thermoproteota > Thermoprotei > Sulfolobales > Sulfolobaceae > Saccharolobus > Saccharolobus islandicus. The sequence continues at coordinate 1,010,230 of NC_012623.1, forward strand.
GACAAGTATTACAAGAGGCTATTTATACTACATTTAAGCCTTATCAACCTATAGACGAAAAAATGAAGGGAAAAGAACTTATTGGTAAAGTAACAAGTACGTTAAATAAGAGTGATGTGCAATTATATACTGAAGGAGAGTTGATAAGCGAGATGAAAAGTAAACAGATCGGAAGACCGAGTACGTATGCAGTCATAATCTCTACATTAAAGAAAAGGAGATACATTATAGAGTCTAAAAATTTGAAGAAAATAATACCAACCAAATTAGGTATGGCAGTTAAAGAATATCTTATGGAAAAATATAAACAAGTAGTATCTGAAAAACGAACTGTGAAATTACTCGAAAAGATGAACGAGGTAGAGGAGGGTAAAGTTGATTATTTAGTACTCTTAAAAGAATTATATAATGAAATACAAACAATTAGTTAAGGTTGGTGAAAAAGTTTATGCTTATAGCTTTAGTTCATTTAAGGCTTAAAGAATTATCAAGGAAACACAATCTAGAGAAAGCCAAAAAACTAATAAGGCAAGCTAAAGATAAAGGTGCAAAATTAGTTATACTGCCATCGCTGTTCCCTTCTGGAAATATGTTTGAAATATACGATAATGACAAGAAGCTAAGGAGTTTCATTAAAAATCTCGCAGAGAAAATTCCCGGTAATAATACTGATACTCTAATAAACCTCGCTATGGATGGGGAAGTTCATGTAATAGTTGGGCCTATTTTAGAACAAGCTGGTCCTAAAATATTCTTGACTTCACTCATAATATCACCACAAGGGGAGATTATAGGGAAATATAGGAAAACCGTGCTGTCTGATAAGGATATAAGGCTAGGAATATCAGCAGGGAAAGAACCAGTTAATGTAGTTCTTGATAGGAGATATGGCATTATCGCTGAGGACGATATTTTCTCGCCGGAGATCAGTAGGCTTTTAGCTATGGGAGGCTCAGAAATTGTTATAGGTACTATGAAAGCCTTGGGAAAAGAGCAGCAAGTTATAAAACATCTTGCAATTGCTAGGACTATAGAGAACGGAATACCTTATTTGATAGTAGGGGAAAGTATAGAGGATGAAGAGGGAGAAATTATAGGCTACTCACCGACTTTCATTACCTCTCCAGATAATTTGATAAGTAAGGAAGCTGAGGAAGATGACAGTATATTGTTCGTTGAAAGCTCAATCTTAACATCATCGTCAAAACAGACATCATTAACTTATTTAGAACCAATTATAAATGGTCTTTGTAAAGGTGTAAAAAAGATTAAGGGTGAGGTGAAGAAGAGATCTGCTTCTACAGTAGAAGAGGAATAGATTTTAAGACGCAGCAATATATATTTCCAATCTTCTATTCTTAGAATATAACTTAACTACATTCTGATTTTCTAATTCCTTTAGTATTTTTCTAGCTACACTTATGCTTATTCCCGATTTTGTAGCTAAGGCATACGGGGTTATAATACTCTCTTTCTTTATTTCGTCTAGAACTCTCTTCTTAGTTTCTTCATCTATAGTTACTGCCCTACTAATTATCTCTTTTCCAGTTTTTGATGGACCTTTCTTCTTCTCCTCCGCCTTTTGTTGCTTTTCAGCCTCTTTCTTTAATCTCTTTTCCATTGTTGAAATAGGCTTCTTTGAAGCTCCACCCATCTCTTACTCACTATGTTTTAAATTCCAATTCTGCCTAATAAATTATAGATGTCATCTGAATTATTAGAAGAGACCATTAGCAGAGTATCGAAGTTTGCTTCAGTTTTTGGAATATCAAAATCGGAATTAAAGGTATATTCATATCTCTTAATATATGGAAGAGCAACTGCAAGAGAGGTCTCAAATAAGTTAAGCTTACCATACACTAAAGTATATAATATTTTATCTAAACTTGAAGGTAGAGGGTGGGTTATAAAGATAGATAAAAGACCTGCTGTTTATGAGGCAATTCCTTTAAGAGACGTTTGGAATAAGATTAAAATTACTTTCCAAGAGAAACTAGATGAATTTGAAAAACAATTCATTGAGCCGATATCCAGTATTTTTTCCTCTAATATGGCATATAACATAGTTGTTATACCAAGAGATAACATAATGGATAGTGCGTTAAGGCTACTGAAGGATTACAGCAAGACATATCTGGTTGCAGTATCCTATCAAGAGTTTGTAAGAAGTGATATTGTAGATATATTAAAGGCCAACTCTCTTAAGGCAGAAACTAAAATAATAGTGGATAAAAGCGTTAGTTTACCTGACATTCCCTCAGCTCAAGTTAAGAGAGCTCAATCTTTATTCGGCAGTGGTATAATTACTTCTGACTCTATTCTCCTAATCATAAAGAATAATGATGTATTGACGGGGCTATTTTCAAATCACAAATATCTTATAGACATTGGCACGGTATATTTTAATCATTTATGGTCTACATTACCGGGCTAACTCTTATAAATGTTATAAAATTAACTATGCTATCTGAGTTTCTATGAAAATAATAACGGTAAAACTACCAGAGCAGTTTTTGGAAGCAATAGATGAATTAGTTAATACAGGTAGATATGGTTCTAGAAGTGAAGTCATAAGAGCAGCAATAGGTGATTTTATACGGAAAGAACTATGGGTAACTACAGAAGAGTAGATGATGAAGGCTGGTATTTTTGATAAAGTGATATAAGACACCAAAGCTGATGCTTTTTTGCCAAGTAGAAAGATACTTAACTCACTATTTTTCCTATTATATGATGCCATTAAATGAGGGAGATCCAGTAGTAATTTGGATAGATCCAAAAAGAGCGTATATTTCCAAACTGGAAAGAGGTAAAAGGCTTGATACTGACAAAGGAGTAATATTTTACGATAATTTAATAGGTCTTGAGTATGGTTCCTCACTAACCTTGCAAACTGGCGCTAAAGCTTATTTACTAAAACCTACTATACAAGATCTCTACTCCAAAGGACTAAAGAGGCCTTCGCAAGTTCTGTATCCTAAAGATATAGGATACATCTTAACTACCCTTTCACTAAATCAAGTAAAGACAGTGATTGAAGCTGGAACTGGATCTGGATTTCTAACAATTTCATTAGCCTTAAGTTTAAGTGAGAACGCTAAAATCTATACTTATGATGTAAGAGAAGATATGCAAAAAGTAGCTAAATTTAATGCAAATGTGTTAGGTGTTCAAGATAAGATAGTATTCAAATTGAAGGACATAAGGGAAGGTATAGATGAGAAGGAGGCAGATGCAATTTTTTTAGATATGCCCGATCCATGGAATGCCATACCAAAGCTTTATGAACCTCTTAAACCTTCATCTACAATAATTGTATTCGTTCCTACGGTAAATCAAATAGAGAAAACATTTTTCGCAATGAAGAATTCTGGAATTATAGATATTCATGTGGAAGAACTTATTTTGAGAGAGTATCAAGTTAAGGAGAACGCTGTAAGGCCTAGAAATATAGGTATTATGCATACGGGTTTTATTATTAGGGGAAGAAAATCAATATAAGGTACTGTTAGCGGAGTATATTTGATGAGTGAAGTTAAGTTTAACGCGTACTCTAAGGCAATAATAGAGTTTGAGGATGAAATAAAGAGAATAAAAAGAGAGATAGCAGATGACAGTAAAAGATTAATCACCCTTTCAGACTCTTATCTTTCCGAATTAAGGGCAACTGCTGAGAAATCGCTGGATGAGGTTCAAAAATTATTAAATGAAGAGAAAAAAAGGCAATTAGACGAAATAAGAAATAAATACGTCTCTGAGCGAGAAAAACAATTGGATGAGATAAGGAAGGAAGCTGAGAAGAATGTTGATAAAGTTGTAAACGAGGTTATAAGGCAACTATTAGGTGTCTTTAAATGAGTTATGCGATTTACTCTTTTATACATTCGATCTCTAGAACGCAAAAGGTCTCATTATTAACAAAAGGTTTAGTTAACGAATTAATAAGTAGCGAAAGTTGGAATAATGTTGCCTCACTACTTAAAGAAAGGGGAATGATTGAGGAACAACCAGCTAGTATAGAGGATTTTGAATTCATGCTTAAGTCTAGATCTCTTACACTATTAGAAAAGATAAGAAATTATTTTTCAATATTTAGAGTGACGTATAATATAGTTGACCTATATATTTACATGCTATCTTTAGATGAATTGAAAAATATAATAGTTAGTATAGTTAATGGTATTGGAAATGGGGATAGTAATAAAATAAGATTTTTCAAAAAATACTTCGATCAAATACCATCTTCAATTGAGGAATTAACTAACAGTTTTAAGGGAAATATATATGCCAACGCTCTTTCATATGCTATCAAGGATGGGCAAGGTAAAAATATATCCTATCTTCTATCGTTACTTGATATCTATTTCATAAAGAAACTATCAGAGATCATAGAAGGTTTTAAGGGTGATTGGAAAAGTCTTGCCGAAAACATAATATGCTATTATAAGGATTACTACTCAATATCATTGGCAATCAAACACAAAACAGTAGAGAATACTGTTTGTAAAATCGGTACTGAGATACTTAAAGATCTCTCTTCTTCTACAAGTAATACTGAAATACTTGACATTTTAAGACGAACTCAGTACTCAAAGATGCTTAACGTAAATAATACTTACGAGGCACTAGCTAGTTTGTATAGAATGGCTAGGGTTAATGCTAGGAAGAGCTCAGAGCTAGTATTCATGAGTTCTCCATTTAATCCCGCATTGGCATTGGCATTAGCAGAACTGATACGTCTCGATACAGAGGATATAGTAAGCATAGCTAATGCAAAAAGCTTGAGATTAAAGGAAGAGGAGATTAAGAAGATGTTATCATTCGAGATCATATAATATTTTCTCGTCTACTATGTATTCATTGTCTTCTTTTATTATAGTCGATTCCGGTATCTGCGGAGGATTTGGCATATTCTGTATAGGCTTGGTTTTGCCAAGATATATCCATTTTAATTTCCCCCCAATTTTCTCTAATTTGTACCAATATTTTCCAATATAGATATATCTCTTACTATTTTTATAAACAATATGATAAGGTTTTAGGTAGACGCCGTATTCCTTTATCTTTGTGTTATACTCGTAGACCATTAGTTTAAGTTTATCAATAATCATGTCGAATTGTTTTTCGTTTACCTTAACTCGCATCACTATCATGTTTATTTTTATTATTTAAAATGCAATGATAATAATGGTTGATATTACATGCTCTACAGACGCATAGGTGATACTAACATTACAACATCTGAAATAGGGATTGGAGTATGGAGCTTAGTTACTGATTGGTGGGGCGCGGATACAAATAAGGCAGAGGATATATTACGAAAAGCGTATGAACTTGGAATTAACTTTTACGATACTGCAGATACTTACGGAGAGGGTAAGGGTGAGGAAATTATTGCAAAAGTTTTAGAGACTAAGAGAGACAATATAGTGATACTAACTAAGATAGGGTACGATTTTTATCATAAAGAGGGAGGTAAAATAAGACAAAGATTTGATATACCCTATCTTGAATTTGCTCTAAAGAGGTCCCTAGAAAGATTAAGAACAGACTATATTGACATACTGATGATTCACAATCCTAAGATTAATGTAATTAAAAATCCAGAGATCCTATCTTTTCTTAGATCGTTAAAGAAAGATGGGATAATAAGAATGTATGGTGCTGCTTTAGGTCCCACATTAGGTTGGGAAGAGGAGGGAATTGAGGCCATAAATATGGGATACGAAAGCTTAGAGTACATATATAATATTATTGAGCAAAGGCCAGGGAATAAGTTCTTGAAGTACGAGAAAATAGGACATGTAATAAGGGTACCTCATGCTTCTGATGTTTTAATTGAAGATAAATGGCCATTGATTTCTGATCCTAAACTGCATAGATCGTTAAAGGATAGCAAATGGCTAAATGAAGGAATTAAGAAAAGCTTAAAACTAAAGGAGTTTGCGAATTCTAAAGGAATGAAATTATCTGAATTGGCTCTAAAATTTATTCTATCCAATAAGAATGTGTCCACAGTGGTTCCTAATATAACTTCGATAAACGAATTGGAGGAATATGTAAAAGTGGAAAATTTACCAAGTCTTACTGAAGATGATTTAAAATACATTGAAGACTATTACAAGAAATACTATGAAGACCTAAATGAGGATAGTATAAAAGAAACTTTAAGGTATAAATAGTTTATTTCAAGAACTACTTATTTTATGCTTTTTCAAGATAGCTCATTAAGAAATCAGCAAATTTAGCAAACGCTCTTGCCCTATGTGAGTATTTATTCTTCTCCTCCAATGACATCTCCGCGAAAGTTCTCTTTTCTCCTTCTGGGATAAATATGGGGTCAAATCCAAAACCTGAATTACCCCTAATCTCTTCAGAAATAACTCCCTTTACGATACCATTAAATGTTTTAATTATTTTTCCGTCAGTAAACGTCAATACAGTCATGAAATACGCTGACCTATCTTTTAGGTCTTCGAGCAATTTTAGTATACCTTTAAGTCCAATTGTGTTCTTAACAAAATTTGTGTAGGGACCAGGAAAATTCTGTAAGGTTTCTATAAATAACCCGCTATCATCTACTATTAATGGTCTTCTGAAGGTCAAATACGCTAAATATGCAGCTGTTTTAGATATTTCCTCTAAATTATCACTTTGTATTTCTATTTTCTCTCCTTTAAGCTGTTCTAACTCTATATTAAAGCTCTTAGCAAGTTCTTTTAATTCCATAAACTTATTCTCATTACTCGTTACCACTCCTATTCTTACGTCTCTCCTCAACATATCTTCCCCTCATCCTAATATCCTTTACTAGCTCTAATATTTCGTCAGTCTTTCCACCCATGATTGTTCTGTAACCCTCCACAAATGAATTGTAGATAATATCCTTAAAGTCAGAATGTATACTTTCTAAAGATCTTAGAAATATATGAAAATCCGTTGCAAGATCCTCTTCATCTTGAGTTCTCCTTGATAAACCAAAATCTATTATAAAGATATCGTTATTTATAGAACTTAGGATGAGATTGTTAGTTGTTAGATCACCGTGAGCTATCCCTATACTATGTAACTTTCCCGTAAGTTCCCCTATTCTTTCTCCTATTTTAGATAATGGTTGGACAGAATTATTTGTGTTTATTAGATCCTTAACTATCTCCCCTTCTATATATTCAATTACCAATAAATAATTATTAGGATCTATAAAAAGCACTGCAGGTACATTCATATCGTTTTTAAGCGCAGTATAAATTATCTTAGCCTCTAATATTGTCCTTTCATAGTTGATTTTATGATCTAGTTCTGGATTTCTATAACTTTTCTTAATTCTTTGTTTAAATATTGCACGAATACCCAAAAAATATCCTTCATATATGTTGGATTCTGCACCACGCTTAATTAACCTTAATTTCTCCAAGGAATATCTACCTCGTCTACTCTCCATCTAGGTCTTATGTATGATTTATCAACATCAATAAATACACCTTTTGATGCAGCCAACATACCAGCATAAGCTATCATCGCCCCATTATCTCCCGCAAATTCTGGCGGTACTATTTTAATTTGTACGTCCCACTCTTTTCCCAACTCTTCCAACTTTTTTCTCAAACTTACACTAGCTGCTACTCCTCCAACTATCATTAACTCCTTTTTTGAGGTAAGTGCCAGTGCCCTTTCTGTAGCTTCCAATAACATATCAAATGCTATTTCCCTTATCGAGTAACAAATATCTTCTAACTTTTCCTTTCCGACTAACCTTAACGCTGCTGTAAGTAATCCAGAAAATGACATATCTTGACCCTTAACAACGTAAGGTAATTTAAGTAATTTGCTTCCTTTTTCTGAGCAAATATCAATTGCGTGTTTTCCGTTAATAATGTATGGTGGTGCCAAGTTCACCTCTCTTACAAATACATCCATCATGTTTCCTAATGCAATATCTAATGTTTCTCCAAAAATTCTAAACCTCCCTTTATAGAAGGTAGTTATGATTGTATTTCCGCCTGAGAGGTATAAGATTAAAGGGTCTTTGGCCTCAGTTGTTAAATACCCTATTTCAATATGTCCTATACTGTGATTCACTGGAACTAATTTCTTATTATACTTTAGCGATAACGCTCTCGCTAGTGTAGCACCAACTCTTAATGCTGGTCCTATACCAGGTCCTAAAGCTACTGCTATATAATTAATATCATTTATACTAATATTAGCTTTCTCTAGGGCTCTTCTCAGTATTGTCCCTGAGGCTTCAGCATGGTGTTTTAGTAGATCTCCAGGCTTCATACCACCCTCTTTGGGAACAAAAGCATCCCTTTCGTTTGCCAATATGTAGGGTGGTTGATCTTTTGCTATTCCTACTCCGAAAGTATGGGCGGTAGATTCGATACCCAGTACTAACATATTTTATCTTTTCTTTGAAGTGCCTATAAACTCAGTGTAACCACATTTTCCACAAGACCATCTCTCATTTGGTTTTAAGTGGTGAGCCATTATACTTCCGCATCTAGGACATTTCTTATTTTTTAGCTTAACCTTATTCCCTTCAATTACGTAATAAGTTCTTACTATTGCTTTAACCTTTTGCTCCTTGGCCACCTTTGCTTCCTCCTTTCTTTTGTTTAGTTCCAGCATCTCTATCTAATAAATATTTTGGCTCGATTTTCTCTAATATCTCACGGGATTTATAAATATGCAATTTTATGTTGCTTATACCAGCTCCATAGCTTGTAGATATTTTTCTAACTACTACTAGGTTCTCTTGGGAAGCAAAAGCTTGAATTATTGCCTTTATTATGTCTTTTCTCGATGGGGTTCCACTACCCATGTGATAAACTTTTAATGAGATTTCACGTCTTCCTATTACAGCATTTTGTACATCCCTTTCTATAATTCCTTCTGCCTTATCTGAGATCTTCACTTTAGCTTGAGACTCCATTCTATTTCACCATTTTTAAAAATACGTATCAATTTAAGGTTTACTGTTTTAAATGTTATCGCTACGCTAAGTTCTTATTTCACTTTTTAGCAGATCCTTAGTGATCTCCTCCGCAACCGCTTTACCAGAAAGTACCATAGCTCCAAATATTGGTCCCATTCTAGGTAATCCCTTAACCTCAGTAACCGCCATACCCGCTGCGTAAAGACCTTCAGCTACCTTTCCGGTGTTAATCACTGTTAATTCCTCGGCTCTTTCACTATATGCTGATTTTTCACCGGCTATAACTATTCCTAATTCTGGTATTTTTCTCGCTGCGACAGAAATCACTTCAGCATCATGACCAGTTGCGTCAACTACAGCCTTAGCTGAAATAAATATTGGATCTACATGAAGGCTTGCCATTTGTGTTGCTGTCCACTCCACTGCCACTCCAGCTACTCGTAAAGGATTCTCTCTAAATATCACATCATCCACTGTTACTCCATGAATTATTTTAGCTCCTGCGTCAATTGCAGCAGTTGCTAATTTAGCCATGAATTCAGCTGAATCCACAACATAGACTCCTTCTTCTACTTCCTTCAACCTTACATTAACTTCTCTTAGGATTTCGTCTGCGGGTTTTTCTATTATCAATTTGTGGAACAACATTGCCCCTCCGCCGATTCCTCCACCAAAACTTAACCTCCTCTCAAATACTAGTGTCTTTAATCCAGCTTTAGCTAAGTAATAGGCTGCTGACAATCCAGATGGCCCAGCTCCTACAATTACCACATCAGATTCTACAAATTGGTACCAATCTTCCATTGTTTCCTTAATTATGTATCTACTTATCTTAACTTCATCTACTTGCTTAATTTTAACTTCCATAATCTAAACTGATATAACTCACTTATAAATTAACTTTTATAATCATGAACGTGGACAAGGTTTTTTTATAGCAACTACGATTGATAGATATGCCGTTACAATTAAATACTAATACGGTTACGTTGAAATGCAGTTGGTGCGGCACTATCATAAAAGAAAATCCAATAGTAGTTAAAACATGTTGTAATAATAAACCGTGGGTTTTTTGTAGTAATAGGTGTTATCAACAATGGTTGGCGGATTGGCTAAGGAAGCAAGAACAAAGAGCGGGAGGGAAAAAGCAAAGAGGGTTATTATAGGAATAAGTGGCGCAAGTGGAACAATATATGGTATTAGGACTGTCCAGTTTCTAAATGAACTCGGTTACGAGACGCATATTATAATTTCTAAGAGTGCAGAGAAAGTAGCGCAAAAGGAGCTAGGTATAAATTTAATTGAAGAGTTAAAGAAGTATTCCTCTAATATATATATCCAATCCCAGATCGAAGCTGCACCTTCTAGTTCAAGTTTTTCAATAACGTCAGAAAGTATGATTATTATTCCATGTAGTATTAAAACACTTGCAGAAATTGCAAATGGAATTGGATCGAATCTTCTATCCAGAACTGCATTAAATTTCATCAGAACAAACAAGAAGTTAGTTTTGGTAATTAGAGAAACCCCATTAGGTGCCATAGAACTCGAAAATGCCCTAAAGCTAGCTAGATTAGGTGTTCTCATAATGCCAGCCTCTCCTGCTTTCTACATCTTACCAAAAACCATTGATGAAATGGTTAACTTCGTGGTTGGTAAAGCCTTAGATTTGTTGGGAATAAAGCATGATATATATAAGAGATGGAAAGGATAGGATAAAATAAATGTGATTTTTATCTTATCAATAAAATATCTTATAGTACATCTAATCCTTTTTTGCCAAATTTCTTTGATATTATCTCCTTCATTTTGTCATCGTAATCTTCCTTTTCAAGTTCTTTTTCAATCTCATTATCCCTCTCATTCTTCTTATTTATGGCAAATGCACATTTATTACCAGGCAGTAATGCTCTCTTCTCACAATAAGCGTATTGGCATTCACCAGTTATACATACATCCCCCACCCATCTGCAATAGCCCACTTTGTATGGATTGCCTTTAGTATATTTTACCTGTATTAGTAATGCTCTCTTATTACATCTGAAATATGGGCACAAGTAATTACACTTATCTCCTAAAGGCATTGGCTTCTGTTCATCACTAAAGGAGGGCTGTCTTTCAAAGCCTCTATTTCCGTTCTTCAAATTACTTAAACCCCCAAACTTTTAGACAATCATATTAAACTTACATTTTGACCCATTTAAACATTATGTATCTTACACTTTCACTTTTGCGATCTACTAGAGCCAATACTAATCTTTTCCTTGTGCTGTGGGAGACTCTCCCAAAACTCAATAACTCATGAGGAGTAATTTCTTCGTCAATATCCACTGCAATAACCACATAAGGTGCATGTTCTAATCCAGGTCCTAACGTATATACTGCAAAATCTGCTCCATACTTTACTCCAGATCTAACTATGAATCCTTTTTCCCTCAGGTCTTCGTAAACTCTGTACATGATATCAAATTTATTTATTATTTTAGAACTATATTCATATAATTTCTCATATTCAAGAACTTCACCATTTTTATCGATAACTTTAATTAAACCCTTTTTGGCTAGATATACGCTTTCAATTAATGATAATTCTAGAGGTCTAATTATATCTTTAGGGTCCTTCGGCTTAGAAATTCCTACTGCCTTTCCATAGAAACCGTTTGAATAAATGTATCTTGATTCATCTACATTTGGGATTAATACCTTAGATCCCACCAATAAGGCTTTTACCATCTACATCCTCTCATACGCGATATAGGTTATATTGTCAGCAGAACTCTTCAGCAGATCTTCACTATCTTCCAATCTATCAGCTATATCTTTTAGCAACATTATGTAGGAGAAGTCAACAAGTTTCCTTTCGAACAGTGTTAATTCTAGACTCCTATATAGTTCATCTATTTCTTGTTCCAGTTTTATTACGTTACGAGCATTTTCATAGGAATTGTTCGGATTGATAGATAATAACCTTAACGCCTCTATGAAGTAGGTGATCGATGTAATTATCTTTTCGCAGATAACTATAAGTAATCTATTTATTACGTCATCGATATTCATTTGCTTAGATAGCATAACACTTAGCCTATATGTTGCAGCGTCTAAGTTTTGTGCAACCTTCTCTAAATTATTCAATATTTCTATGTACAAGTCCTTATCTAATAATCCTTCTCTAATTTTGAAAATGTACTCGCCAAGTCTGTATTTACCAACCTCTATATCGTTTTTTATTCCGTTTACTTTGGAATAAATTTGCATAGCATTTACATTATTGTTATTAGATAAGAACTCATACAAAACTCTAGTTTCATCCAACAATTTTAATGATATTTGTTGTAATTGTTCCTCTATTGCAAGTGTAGCAATTCCTTCGCTCATTGTGATTTAAAACAGTCATTAAAGTTTAAAAATTAAGATGTGACATACTATTCATAATCTTGTCTATTTGTTCCAAATCCTTATCTATTTCCATATTTACTCCCTTATCTTTCAAATAATTATTTAGGCTATTTAGAAGCTCTTTTTCATCCTTTAATCCCACTATTACCAAATAATTAACTAAACCAAGTGCCTCCTCTTTAATCTTGGTATCACTTGTTTTATCTATATTTTGGATTATAACTTCTAATCCTTGGAAGAGTTCTTTTCTAACTCTTCTCATTCTTCTAACCAGTCTAGTGGCTTTTCCTATGTCGGGTTCTGGGAAAGTCACCAAATTCTCTAGCTCGTTCAAGTACTCAGTATGATCATTTATTATCGTTTCAAAATCAAATAATACTCTACTTATTGCCATATCGCTCTCATTCATTTAGAAGCCCTCACAGTTACCGTACTATTATCCTCTATACCTAGTGTAACCAGATCTTGGGGATTAGCCCAGACCTCTAATTCAAGTATCTCCTCTTGCAATATGGCCTTTAACTTGATTCTTTTCCCTTTAACTGATATTTCAACGTCATTAGTAATCCCTAGATCTTTAGCTAGTTTAGATGAAATTATTGCAAACCCCTTATCAACATCATTTCTTTTTCTAATCTTGACTCTTTTCTCTTTCGGTGGAGCTTTACTCCCCTTTAATGCTGAGGCTGGAGGTATAACACTAACAAGAGTTTTTATATCAACCTTTTTCTCTTCTTCTTTTTCATTCTCATTATTACTCATTACTATCATTCACCTCAATTCCAATCTTATTAAAGACTTCTCCTCTAAATAACTTTTCCAATGAAATCTTAAGGTCATCTATTTTAACTCTAACTTGCTTCCAACTATCTCTATCCCTTATTGTTACGCTGTTATCTAGTAATGTCTGAGGATCAACAGTAATAGCAAAAGGTATGCCAATCTCATCAGCTCTAGCATACCTTCTTCCAATGCTTCCAGAATCATCGTATAGTACTTCGTATTTTTCGGAAAGATTTTCTCGTATTTCCATTGACTTCCTAATTAGTTCTTCCCTCTCCAGAAGTGGGAAAACTGCAATATCGTAAGGCGCTAGATGTCTAGGCAAGGATAGCAAAACTCTACCCTCTTTTTCCCTATATGCGCTCAGTATAGTTAGGAATAACGTCCTTTCAACGCCAAATGATGGCTCTACAACATGTGGTATAAAGTGCTCACCGTGAACCTTCTCTTCTCTCTCAACAATGCTTATGAATTCACCTAAAGGTTTGCCATCTATCGTCACATTGTTCCTAATCATTTGCTCAATTTCCTCAGCGGATTTCCCATTTAATAGCTCCATAACCTTTTTTCTTAGTTCCTTATCCTTTAATTTCGTATTGTTTACTATGACATTCTTCTTTTTAATCGTTTTAGGTTCTTTATATTTTCTAAAAATAGTCAAATCTTGTCCGCTATATTTCATGTGCCTTGATAAATCGTAATCTCCTCTATATGCGTGCCCAGAAATCTCAACCTTCATACCATTAATTACAGCAACTTGGTCGAAAGTCTGTTTAGAATAATGTGCTCTTTCGTAAGGTAACTTCTCTTCAAAATAAAATTCGTTAATGCCTAGCGCTTTGACAAAAATCGATGCTACAGCCATCCAATATGCCATCCAAGGTTGGATAATAATCTTCTCTCTTACACTCTCTTCTAAATTAAACTCTTGTGGTTTACCATCTTTTTCCTTTTCACTCGCAGTCAAAATATTGAGCTTTGTCTCCTTAAATCTATGTAATGGTATGTTTTCAATATTATTATCCTCTGGGTCTATGAAAAACTCTACCTCCATTATGGTGAACTCCCTCATTCTTATTAACCCTTGTCTAGGTGAGATCTCATTTCTACCCACTCTCCCTACTTGAGCTATTCCAATAGGTAGTCTTTGTCTAGTAGCCTCATATACACGTTTAAATGCAGTAAACATTCCTTGAGCTGTCTCTGGTCTAATGTAACCTAAATTACCAGTATAAGGACCTATGTTGGTTGTGAAAAGTAAATTGAATAATCTTACTTCTCCTAACTCTCCCCCACAATATTGACATCTAATATTGTTTTCCCTTATTATTCTCGTTAGTTCCTCTGGCTTAAGACCCTCTACGCTTCTCTTTAATACGTCTTCGATTAAATGATCAGCCCTATATATTCTTTTACAATTATTACACTCAACGATAGGGTCTGTAAAACTTTCCACATGACCACTGGCTTCAAATACTTTAGCAGGGCCTATCATTGGACTTTCTATTTCTACTACAAAGTCACTGTTATCCTTCACGAAATATTTTCGCCATAACTCTACTATTCTATTTTTAATCTTTACACCTATAGGTCCTATATCGTAAAATCCCGCTATTCCTCCATAAATTTCATACGATGACCAAAATATTCCTCTTCTTTTAGCTAAGTCCAACACTTTATCTATTACTTCACTCACAACTCTCTAACATTAACAACAAGTTTATAAAGTTCTATGACCAAAATTAGCGAGTGAGCGACGGAAGATTACTTTATTTAAATGAGAATAGTAGGAAATTTGCTGGATTTAACAAGGAAAGATCACCCTTTGTAATAATTGGAATACCCATGGACATTACAAGTAGCTATAGGCCAGGAAGTAGATTTGCTCCATCTTCAATAAGAGAATCAGCTCAATATATTGAATTTTATTCAATAAGGAATGATGTGGATATGGGCGAAATAGGTTTCAATGATGTAGGTGATATAATTCTACACCCTTCAAACGTTGAGGAGAACATAAGTAGGATATCAAGTGTGATAAATTATTTCCACGAAAACGGGAAAATTACTATTTCCATAGGTGGGGAGCACACGATAACTGCGGGAGTGATAAAAGGAATGAAAAGGGAAGGATTATGTTTAGTCAGTTTTGATGCACATTTAGATTTAAGAGATGAATACATGGGATACAGATACGATCACGCTTGTGTTATAAGGAGGATATCTGAATATGGCGTCAAAATTATTGAAGTGGGGACTAGGGCAGTTAGTAAGGAGGAAATAGAATACGCTAGACAAAAGGGGATAGCATTTTTTACACCTCAGCAAGTTAGACTTTTAGGGGTTAAGGAGACTTCAAGAAGAATAATTACCTCAATACAAGAATGTAAATCACTCTATATCTCAGTTGATATGGATGGGATAGATCCAGCTTACGCACCAGCTGTTGCAACACCAGAGCCAGATGGATTAGACCCATCTACTTTATTGGATATAATTAACTTAATTGCAGATAAAAGAGTTATAGGATTTGATGTTGTGGAAGTTTCTCCTTCTTATGACACTTCAGGTATAACTAGTGTACTAGCTTCTAGAATAATTCTGGAAATCGCTGCAACGGTTTATAAGTCTAGATTGCTTTAACTATTTTTATAGTAGGTTTTCTAACCATAAATATTATTTTATAACCGCAATATGGGCATCTAACACCTGGTAATACTTTTAATTGTTCATCTGTAAACGTCTTCCAGCATTTACCACATCTATAGACCGCCATAGCAACATTTACTTAACGGTAACATTTATAAGCTTATCTGACAAAAAACGATAGAAAGATTAAAAGGGGGGTGTATATAAAGATAATTTCTGAGAATGGCAGAAAATCTGTGTGGTGGTCTTCCACCAGACATATGCGAACAACTTTCAAAGGAAGAACAATTTATTAAAATAAAAGTTGAAAAAAGAAGATATGGAAAGGAAGTCACAATAATAGAAGGATTAGGAGGTAATGATTCTGAACTTAAAAAAATAGCTTCTGAACTTAAATCCAAGTTAGCAGCAGGAGGTACAGTAAAAGATGGTAAAATACTAATTCAAGGAGATCATAAAGAAAAAGTTAGGGAAATCTTAATAAAAATGGGATATGCGGAATCTAACATTCTAGTTATTGAGTAGGTATTGAAATTTTTAGTTCTTGTGTCACTTCTTTATACCTATTTCTCACAGTAACTTCAGTAACGCCTGCAACTTGCGCTATTTCTTTTTGTGTTCTTCTTTCATCGTGTAATAATGACGCTATATAAATCGCAGCTGCGGCTAAGCCAGCTGGATCCTTACCAGCAGTTAAACCAGAACCCTTCGCCTTGTCTATAATTTCGGCAGCTGTTTTCATAACGGCTCCAC
Source organism: Sulfolobus islandicus Y.N.15.51 (assembly GCF_000022485.1). Lineage (NCBI taxonomy): Archaea > Thermoproteati > Thermoproteota > Thermoprotei > Sulfolobales > Sulfolobaceae > Saccharolobus > Saccharolobus islandicus. Next base: position 1,026,746 of record NC_012623.1, read on the forward strand.
TTAGGCCTAACAAGTTAGCTATTCTAGTTACGTAATCCTTTGGATCGCTTACTGGCACACTGACATCTAACTCTCTAAGTAATAGTCTATAGCATCTAGCTACTTCCTTCCTATTAGCCTTAGTATATTGTGCTATCTCATCCAAAGTTCTAGCTAACTTCATCCTTCTACATGCTGCGTATATTGCAGCTGCTACAACGCTTTCTATACTCCTTCCTCTTACTAACCCTTTCTCTACTGCTTTTCTGTAGATTAGTGCAGCCTCATCCTTAACTGATTTTGGCAAGTTCAGCAAGTTCCCAATTCTTTCTAATTCATTCATAGCTTGTGCTAAGTTCCTGTCTATAGAACTTTGTATTCTAGCCCTTATCTGCCATTTTCTCCATCTTAATGCTTCAAGTCTTCTCTTAGGGTCTAAGGTTCTTCCCATTGCGTCCTTATCTTTCCAGTCTATAAGAGTGGATAAGCCCCTATCGTGAATAGTATTATTTAAAGGCCCTCCAACTCTGCTTCTCTTTTCTTTCTCTTCTGGAGTAAATGCCCTCCATTCTGGTCCTTGATCTATAATTTTATCTTCTAAAACTTCTCCAGTTTCAGAGCAAATATATTCCCCCCTCTCCGCATCGAATATAATTTTATCGGGAGGGCAAGGAGTAGATACAGGTTTATTTTCTTCAGACAAATACAACACCCCAATTATATACAGCCACGAATAGTAAACCTTTTAAACTTTTCTATTTCTTTCCTTATAAATCTTTCCCCCATGTCTCTCCTTACTTATCTAAAAATGGGAGAGATCAGTATAAATTAAGCGTTAAGCTTAAATGATAAGTTGGAGTAGTATAGAATTAGCCGGGTAGTCTAGTGGTCAAGGATCCAGGGCTTTGGCCCCTGGGACCAGGGTTCGAATCCCTGCCCGGCTACCTGTAGGCTAGCTTATATTTTTGTTCTTCTTTATCTTCATGGATATAAAAACTTATATTGACTAAAAATTCCTCTAATATATTTTAATTCAGTTTACTGCAACTTAGTAAGATGGAAGAACAAGAGAAAAATTATAATGTGTTTTTAAAACTCTCTGAGAAAGGCTCAGATTAACTACGATCTTAAAAATGTTGAGAAGCTGGTTACTAAAGGAAAAAAATAAATACCTTCCCGTTCTCATAATTAAACAGTGCGGCCGTAGTCTAGCCTGGATTAGGACGCCTGCCTGCCACGCAGGAGGTCCCGGGTTCAAATCCCGGCGGCCGCATACAATATTTTTTTATTCTCGTTCTTTTTGTATGGCTTAAATTACTCCAAGGCTATAATTCTCGTAATGATGAACCTCGTAGTTTATGAAAGGTGAATGAAGGTCTTGAGTACTGAATTTAAGCGTTAGTAGATAAGTTTAAGTAGTATAAGTTTAGAGGTAATTATGTAATGCTGTTATACGTCGTAATAAAAACTCCTAATTTACTTCAGTTCCCAGAATTTATTCCTAACAAGATTACAGTCAACATTCTCGATATCAGGGTTGATGGCGAGAAAGGTAAGCTACTTATTGAAGTACGTGGAGACGAGACAAACGCTAGGCAAGTTTGTGAAGAACCTATTAAGGTTTCAAAGTATAAATTCATTTGTACAAATTACATATCAACTGAATTCATTAAGGTCTTGTCTCAATATATCATAATGAACGGTGCTTTAACAGATGATGGAATCCTATGGACTTTAATATTAAACGGTTATACAGAGCTGAGGGAATTACTTAATTCGTTAATAAGAATTACAAAAGAGGTTAGAGTTTTAAAAGTCGTGAAAGCTGAAAAAAAGGATGCAATAACTGCAAGGCAGGAGCAAATACTGAGGATTGCTTTAGAAGCTGGATTTTTTGACTATCCTAGAAGAATAGGATTAAAAGACCTGGCTAAAAAGCTAAACATTAGCCCATCAAGCCTAAGCGAAATTATAAGGAGAGCTGAAAAGAATGTAATTACAGCGTATTTTGAAGAGAGGGAACTATGAAACATGGAGGATATTCTTGGAGAAATGGAAAACCAGTTTTAGACGTCAAGGATTTTAGCGTAAATCTTAATCCGTTAGGTGTTCCCAAGTTCGTTGAAGAATTAATTAATGAAGCTGTAAGGCTTAAAATATATACGTATTATCCCCCTCAAAATCTTAGAGAGATAAAGAGCGTAATTGGGGAAATTTACGGAGTCAGTGAGGATTTGGTAGGAGTATTCAATGGTGCTTCTGAGGTCATTAATGTGCTTGATGATAACTTCACTGTTCCACATCCTAATTATAGTGAATATAAATTTCGTAGCTATTATTTTGCTGAGGAGCGTGAAGACGAATTCGTTTTCAAATTAAAGGCTGGTCGAATAATAGCTAGCAATCCAAATAATCCTACTGGGTCTGTAATCAAATTAAATGAAATTGAAGACTTTCTTAAAGATAAGAACAACGAACTTGTTTTAGATGAATCGTTTATTGATATAAGCTTGGCTGAGAGTGCGTCTGGACTAGTTAACGAATTCTCTAATTTGACAATCATAAACTCATTTACGAAGAGTCTTGCAATTCCAGGCTTAAGATTTGGTTTTTCACTAGGACATAAGAGTAAGGAATTGGAAAGACTTGCGCCAATTTGGAGAATTAACTCCATAACCTATTATGTTGTATCTAACTTAAATGCTAAGGAAATAAGGTCTTTCTTTGCGAGTAGCAGAAGTAAAGTGAAAGAAATTTATGATAAATTAGAAAATGCGAAGAAGTTGTTCAAAATGTACAAATCCTATGCACCGTTTTTCTTGGTGGAATTTAAGATTCCCTCTAGCTTAATTAATGACGAACTAATTAGAAGATGTAAGTGCTATATTAGGGATGCTAGTAACTTTTTAGGGTTAAGGAATACTCACGCCAGAATAGCTTTAAAGGATGATGTTATGGGGTTAATTCATACTATAAATGAAATCATATCTGAAAAAAGGGAGTTAAGCCCACACGTACTTTAGACTAGTTATAAATCTTACTAAAAATCCAGACATGATACCAATGAAATTTGTTAAAACTAAGATAAATGTTGAGGTGGTAAGTTTACTAAAGAACAATATAAATACCGCTTGAGAGATGGAAGTAACGTGTAATAAATATATTAATAAAACTAATGCGACTACGTATTGGACTATATTTCCAAGATAGGAAGAGCCATGGAACTTTAGTAAACGATTAAGGTATGAATTATTCCTCTTATCTTTAAATGTCCATGTATCATTTAGGACGAAATTAAAGATAAGTGAAATCTCAATTGCTATGGCTAAAGAGACCCCAATTGGTATAGCCTTAGAAGCTAAAACGTAAATGGTCTCATTCACAATTGTCCCTAACCCACCAACTACGGCAAACTTAGCAAGTCTAATAATTAATGACACAAAAATAGTTATTCTGATTAAGCTAATAAATAAATTCCCTATGGTTTAACAGTATAGTAAACTCTCTTTCTCCCTTTTCCCTTATTTTCAACCTTAAGTAGTACTATTTCTCCTATTTCCTTGGTATTGTTAACGTGAGGTCCGCCATCAGCCTGTATGTCTATTCCCGGAATCTCGACTATACGCCATATTGGAATTTGTGGTGGATTTCTCCCGGCTAGTTTCACTATCGCTGGTATCATTAGAGCTTCTTCTCTAGGTAAAAAATAGATCTTTAGCTCTATCCCTTTTTTGACTATTTCATTAGCTTCGTTTATTAACTCGATAAGGGTATCCTTATTTTCAACATTAAAATCGTCTTTAGCTTGTTCTGGACTTATATGCCCTCCAGTTATTAAAGCTCCGAATTTGCTATAAGCTAATGCAGCAACTATATGCGAGGCAGTATGTAATCGCATCATTCTATATCTTCTTTCCCAATTTATTTTGCCTATAACCTTATCGCCAACATTAAGAGAAGCATTTTGATCTATCTTATGTAAAATCTCCCCGTTCTCTCCTCTTTTTGCCTCAATAACATTTATCTTCTCTCCTCTCTCATTTATTAAAAATCCTGTATCGTTCTCTAAACCCCCTCCTCCTGGGTAAAAAGAAGTCTTATCGAGCATTACATAGCTATCTTCTATCTTAACTACTCTTCCCTCAAATTCTTTAATATAAGAGTCTTTTAGGTAAAGTTCCTCTGTCATCTAGTTTAACTTATTGCCTTGCAATATAAATATTCCATTCTTATGCTTATAAGTTAAGGTTAATGGATCTATTCTTATTGGTAACGATATCACTTTGATTACTCGATTATTCATTGAGTCAGTTATATAAATCTTATTTCCATCAATATTTATACTAACTCTGTTATATTCTAGTTCTTTCCATCTAAGATCTAAGTATATTACCACGTCATTAGCTGATATTAAGATGTCGTATTCCGGATCTTCATCTTCTTTAATGAACGTGTTTGGCATATTACTTATTTTAGATTCTAATAATTTAAACTCTTCACATAATGTGTTTGATCTTATAAGAGTTAATGAGGTAAGTTATATATTAGCCATGCTCGGAAAAGATTTCCAAAAGATTTGGGGTTATGAGCAGGAGAGATTTAAAATAAAGGGTTCTAAGGAGCCTTTAAAGTATAGGTTAGTTAACGCTCACTATAAAATTAGCTCTATGATTAGTAGGCTTGACGCTTACATTTCTAGAATGCAAGAAAGGGATAAAACACTATTTGAGAGAGTAGTAGAAGCACAAATGTCTAAGGATACACAAAGGGCAGCAATGTACGCTAATGAGGTAGCAGAAATCAGAAAGATCTCCAGACAGTTGTTAACAACCCAAATTGCCTTGGAACAAGTACAACTCAGATTAGAGACAGTAACTGAATTAGGAGATGTATTTGTAAACTTAATCCCAGTATTAGGAGTTATTGGTGAATTAAAGTCTACCTTGAAAGGTATAATGCCAGAAGTTTCGTTAGAACTTGCCGAATTAGGAGAAGGACTACAAGAGATAGTTACTGAGTCTGGAGAGTTCACAGGTATGGGAGCTTATGCAGCAGCATCTTCGCCGGAGGCAAGAAAAATATTGGAAGAAGCGTCTATTGTTGCTGAGCAGAGAATGAAGGAGAAGTTCCCAGACCTACCTGTTGGTGCTGGAGTAGCCTCCAAATCTAACTCCTAAAACCCCTATTTAACTTAATTTTAACCTTTTATATTTTCATGTATTTTCATACTACAATGCCAGATGAATTTACTGTAACTCCTTGGGAAGTTAAGGGTAAAGTGGATTACGATAAATTAATTGTTCAATTTGGCACTCAGAAAATTACAGAAGAACTGAAACAAAGAATGAAGAATTTAGTTGGGGAATTGCATGTCATGCTTAGGAGAAATGTATTTTTTTCTCATCGAGATCTAGATTTAGTTCTAAATGATTACGAGAAAGGTAAAGGGTTCTTTCTATATACTGGAAGAGCACCTTCCTTAGGTATGCACATAGGACACCTAATACCATTCATATTCACTAAATGGCTACAAGATAAATTTAATGTTAATCTGTATATTGAGATAACAGATGACGAGAAGTTCATGAGAAATCCAGAATATACATTGGACCAGACTAGGAGTTGGGCTTATGATAACATTTTAGATATTATTGCGGTTGGCTTTAATCCCGATAAAACATTCATCTTTCAAGATACCGAGTATATAAGAAATATGTATCCTATAGCAGTAAAAATTGCAAAGAAGTTGACGTTTTCAGAAGTAAGAGCCACTTTTGGCTTAGACGTTTCCTCAAATATAGGTCTTATATTTTACCCAGCCTTACAGATAGCTCCTACAATGTTTGAAAAGAAAAGATGTTTAATACCAGCCGGTATAGATCAAGATCCCTATTGGAGATTGCAAAGGGATATAGCGGAAAGCCTTGGATACTATAAGGCTGCACAGATACATAGCAAATTCCTTCCTCCACTTACAGGACCAGAGGGTAAGATGAGTTCTTCAAATCCAGAGACCGCAATATACCTTGTAGATGATCCTAAAACTGTGGAAAGGAAGATAATGAAATATGCGTTTTCAGGAGGACAGCCCACAATAGAGTTGCATAGGAAATATGGTGGGAATCCAGAAATAGATGTTCCCTTCCAGTGGTTATATTACTTCTTCGAGGAAGATGATAATAGGATTAAGGAGATTGAGGAAGAGTATAGATCCGGTAAGATGTTAACTGGAGAGTTAAAGCAGATATTAATAGATAAATTAAATAGTTTCTTAGAGGAACACAGAAGGAGAAGAGAAGAGGCAAAGGAACTTATACAAGTATTTAAATATGATGGTAAGCTAGCTAAGCAGATGTGGGAGAAGATTCACGAATAGGTCTATATAAACCCATTTTCTTTAAATGATATACTACAAGATTAGTGGAAATGTTAAGTTCTTTTGCAATCTTATATATACTATTTCCTTTATTATACTCTTCCCTTATTTTCTCTATTTCCTTTCTATCCAACTTTCTCCTTTTTTTACCTAGATTATATTTTTTAAAAATTCTCAATACAGTATTAAAATTGATATTTAACTCCTTACTTATTCTATTTGCACTATAACCTTGCTTTCCCATTTCTATGATTTTTTGAATTTTATCATTTGGCACTTTCCCTCTGAAATTAACCTTAGCCTTAATAAGCATTCTACGAACCCTAGAGTAACTTAACTCCAATTGATTAGCAATTTGTCTAATACTTAATCCTTCTTCATACATTTTCTTAACTTTTTCAATTATTTCTTCTTCACTCACGAATTAAGTCTATGCAAAACCAATTATATTAATCTTTTCCCAAAATCTATGCAAGATGATAAAAATAGGTACATGTGGATTTACGAGAAAGCATTTCAATTATTTCAGTGTGCTTGAGGTACAAGAGACATTTTACAACTTTCTATCTGAAGAAAGACTAAGTAAATGGAAGGAACTCTCTATACAGAACAACGTTGAATTAACTGTTAAGGCCAATCAGATAATTACACACGAATATAATAAAATCACATATAAGAGAACTAAGACAGTTATTGGAAATGTAAAAAACTATGGATATTTTAGACCAACTAAAGAAGTTATGCAAGCTCTGGAAATCACATTGAAGGAGGCTAAATTCCTAAATTCTAAAATCATAATATTTCAAACACCAGCATCTTTCACACCCAATGACGAAAATATGAAGAATCTTAAGGACTTTTTCAGTACATTAGATAGATCATTTACCTACGGTTGGGAACCTAGAGGAGAATGGAATCTCAATCATGATTTGCTAATGAAAATATTTTCTGAAATCGATGCAATTCACGTAGTAGATCCGTTCAAAAATAAGCCAGTAGATAGCAAACAAATTAGGTATTTTAGACTTCATGGTTTAGGATCCGAAGAGGTCAATTATAGATACAAGTATACAAGAGCTGATTTGGAGAAGCTGAAGGAATATGTAACATCCGAAAAGAAAGAGTTAATTTACGTTCTTTTCAATAACGTTTACTCATTTGGTGATGCTTTAAGTTTTAAAAGGATGATTGAAAGTTAACTTAATAGATGTTACTCACTTACCTGGGCTTAGGGATTATTTTAGGTTTGTCAATGGCTGCACCTCCCGGGCCAGTTAATGCCATGATTGCCAATGAGTCTACAAAATCATGGTTTCATGGAAGCAGTATTGGAGCAGGGGCAATGACGGCTGATTTGATTTTCTTTATAATCGTTTACTTTATCCAAGGGTACATTCCCATGCCAATTATAAATGCTCTGTATATAGTTGGGGGCATATTCATGCTATATTTATCATATTTAACAATTAAAGCTAAAATGCCCTCTAGCTCTGTAAGAGGAAATTATATCATAGGACTTTCCATGGGTTTAACTAATCCTTACCAAATAAGTTGGTGGGTTACTGTTGGGATTTCCATGATTAGATCCCTTTCGGTTTTAATAATACCAGGATTTTTTGTAGGTATATTAATTTGGATAATAGCTTTTCCTAAGGCAATAAACATGTTAGGACCAAAATACGTGAAATACGTGAAAATAATTTCATCTATAATATTAGTCGCATTTGGTGTTTACTTATTATATGAGGGTATTCTAAATGTTATCTAAACAAGAAATAAGGGAATTAATATGGAAAAGATTGGAGGAGGAAAACATAGCACTGTTTCCCCGACCAGTCTATGGTAGAATTCCGAATTTTAAAGGAGCTGATAAAGCTGCTTCAAATTTGGCAAAGTGTAAGGAATTCAAAGAAGCTGAGATCATTAAGGTCAATCCTGACTCCCCGCAATATAAGGTAAGAGAAATTGCATTGAGACAAGAGAAAAAAGTTCTAGTCCCTACTCCTAGATTAAGGGGAGACTTCTTTTTATTGGATCCAACTAGGATTTCCTCATCTGATATACCTAAAGCATCTCGAATATCTGGCTTTGAAAAATACGGAATAATGGTAAGTTTGGAAAGTATAGAGAGGGTTGATTTCATCGTAGCTGGATCTGTAGCTGTTGACTTAAATGGAAATAGGGTTGGCAAAGGTGAAGGGTATAGTGAGCTGGAATTTGGGATTTTGAGAGAGCTTGGCAAGGTAGATGAGAATACTCCTATTGCGACTACTGTACATGACATACAAATAGTAGACGAGGTTCCCTCAGAACCTTTTGATGTACCAATTGATATAATTGCAACTCCTACTAGGCTTATAAGAGTTAATAGGAAAAGGGAAAAACCAAAGGGAATTTACTTAGAATATTTGAGTAAGCAAAAAATAGATGAGACACCTTTTTTAAAGGAATACTTAAAGAAGAGAAGATATAATAGTTTGTAGATCTCTGCAAGTTTCTTCAGATCTTTTTATAAGTTTTTTCTTTAACTCCTCTTTGTTAATACGATATAAGAACTTGGGCCTTCCTCCTCTGCTTACGCTAGTTTTCTCCTTTTCTACTAATCCAGCATCAGCTAACTTTTTTAGTATTAGACTCGCTCTGCTTTTGCTTATTCCTAATTCTCCAGCTATTGCATCTACGTCTTTTCCAGTCTCGCTACTTAGTATCTTTATAAAGGCATCCACATCTGCTTCTGATAGACCATAGGCTACTATCAAGAACCTTTTTAATAAAAAACTTTTTTCGCTAATTTCAATACTCAATAAACTTTCACCAATCTTTATTTAATATTTTTTTATTTTTAAGTTTTTCCTTCATTAACCCTCAATTTTTTATTTGCATTTATATAATAAATATTATCATGAGTGCAGAGTTAAAACGCAAAATAATTGACATCGTATCTAAAGGTGATAAAACGTCCACACAAATAAGGGATGAACTAATTCAAATGGGGGAGGAGATTAATTTATTGGAATTTAGAAAAGTTCTAGCGAATTTAGTTAGAGAAGGACTATTAGAAAAATATCCAGTTTATAATGAAAGGAAATTTTATTTTCGACTTAAGTCAAAAAGCTATTGATTGGATTCAACAATTTTAATTACTTTGTCAGCTATATTTAAGAATTCTTTAGAAGTTGGACTGTCTGGATGTTTCAAAAAGAAGGGTTCTCCAGCATCATTAGCTTCTGCTATGGAAGGATCAAGAGGAACTTGACCTAAAAGGTCTACTCCCATTTCCTCTGCCATTTTCTTACCTTTACCTTCTCCAAATATATAATAGACTTTCCCATCACTTGGGCATACAAAATGGCTCATATTTTCAACTACACCTAATATTTTTGTGTTTACAGTTCTAGCGAAATTTATTGATTTCTTAACAGCTAATGTGGAAACTTCAGATGGTATTGTAACGATAACAAATCCTGTAATGCCAGGAACTAATTGAGCAATGGACAAAGCTTCATCTCCAGTCCCTGGGGGCATATCTATTATCAGATAGTCCAATTCTCCCCAATTAACGTCACCTAGGAATTGTTTTATCGCTGAATGTTTTATGGCTCCTCTCCATACTACTGGCGTATCGTCTCTAGGTAATAGAAAATCTATGGAAACAACTTTTATTCCGAAAGGCCCTATAACTGGATTTATTCCCTTATCATCGGCAGTTAACATTTGTCCTCTAACGCCTAACATTTTTGGCACTGATGGTCCATGGAAATCAACATCTACTATACCTACTTTTCTACCGCTCGCAGCTATAGCCATTGCTAGGTTAGATGAGACAAATGATTTACCAACTCCACCTTTTCCACTAACTACTCCAATCTTATATTTTATATTTTTCATCTTCATTTGTACTTTTAGATCAACAGCTTGAACTTGTTGGTTAACCTTTCTTAAATCACGAGGCTGTCTTTGAGGTTGTGGCTGAGGATTTTGAATTCTAAAAGGATTACTGCTCATCTAGATATCATTCTCATAGGAGCTAATAATCTTATCTAATTCCTCTAAAAATCTTTGTACTTTTGTATCAACTAACCATTCTATTGGTCCATCACATTGTTTATTTAGTATTTTATTTAATATTTGTTCTGTACTCATTTCTGTGGTATCTACTTCACACACCTTATCCTTAAAGGCTTCTCTAGCCTCTTGTGAGATCACTCCTAGAATTTCTGCCTCCACGTTCTCAGCTACTTTTATATCAGCCCAACCCCTTCCTTTTAGTTCATTATATAGAGAAAAAGGATTCTTCCTAAGGACAACTACTAAGTCAGCGGTAGATACCAATGAAGGGTATATAGTTTCAATCACGAGATGGCTAGTTGAAATAATTTTCTCTAATTCTTCCTTTACTTTATCCTCGTCTATTATATAACTTTGCCTAAGTTCATCATATTCCGTATAAAGTTTATTTTCTATAACAAATTGGGAAAGAGAAAGATAGTTTAGATTAAGCGCCTCAGAAAGTTTCTTTGAAGCTACGGTTTTTCCCACACCGGGTGTGCCAGTCACTATTATTATCATTGCTTCACTACTAATATCGTTTCAATTGCAAATAAAACTATTGAAATCCCAACAAGGGTTATCTTCACAGCTCTATCTGCCTCACTTTTGATAATTTCATACAAACCGTATGGGAGCATTAAGAATCCTATAATTAATAGTATTTCCTCTACTAATATCATAATTATTTTATTGTCCTTCCACTCCTTATAAGGTAATAGACAACTGCGTACATAATACCTCCCAAAATACCTCCGATATGAGCAACAACGTTCACATTAGGGAATATTAAATCACTAACTCCAAATACCGATACTAAAAATACAAGACCATAAACCCCTAAATTATCCTTTTTTAAGAAATCGTAAAACGTGTAGTAACTTAATAATCCAAATATTCCCCCAGACGCTCCCGAGCTTAGTGTAAAAGGACTATAGAATATTACAGTTAGTAGATTTCCTAGAATACCAGCTAGGATAAATATACCATATTCATGTTTTCCCGCTCTACTACCAAAAATTAAATATATAACATATAATGAAATAAAATTAAATATAAAATCAACAAAGCTATTAGTTATAAATATTGATGTGAATAGTTCGTAATAATACCCTTTAATTACTAAGTAGTTTAATTGTTCTAGATAATATAATGAGGTAGAATCTATAAAAGTTGCTAATAAACCTACCATAAAACCCAAAGTAACAAGAAACATTAAGAAAAAAGTTGATATACCTATTATTTTTTTTATTATCACTTTATTCACCATTATAGAAATGTTAGTGCGAATGCAATGATTATCAATACTGCCCACACTATCATGTTCCATCTAAAGATCTTTAATCCGTCTAAAACCCAGAATGGAAGCAAGTTAAAGAATGCTACCCAGAAGTTAAACCTAGCTAATTCAAAGAAAAATAAGCCAACAAGGCTAAAAGGCACTAACGATGCACCAATAAGGCCAACAAATCCTACTATTATGTTAGTTAGAGGTCCAGCTAGAGCTGTTTTTCCCTCAACGTCTCTATTAAGAAATCCACAAGATATTGATGTGTATCCCGAAAAGAAAACTAAGATACCTACGAAGCTACCAATTATATTCAGTATTAACGTTGTCCAAAACCCTGAAAAACTTAAAGTAAATCTAGAGAAACAACCATATCTTCTCGCAGCTTGTCTGTGGCCTATTTCATGTGGTATTATAGCTAATAATGCTACGATATATGGTATGATTATACTACCTATTGGATCTGAAAGTATGGATGTTGGGCGTATATAAGCTACTGCTAAAGATAAGGCAGCAAGTAAAAAGGAAGTGATCTCATTTAGGTTGGCGAATCTCCATTCTAAGTATCTTATATCCCAAGACATACCTATCTTATTAATCTTAACAACTCTGAGGGTATTAAATTATTGCTTACATATCGAATGTTTGTACTATCTATTTTCCATAATAACGCTTTTTTGTCATTACTGATGGTTGCCATGTAAATATTTCCACTTAAGTTTATTATCCCTTCAAATATTATGTCAAATAATCTTTTGAAGGAATTAAAGGTATCAAAGATTACTGATCTATACATAAATGGCATCGTAATTTTTAGACAAATATATCTTTTTGCTAAAATTTCAATTAAGTCCTTAGAGAAATCGTTATAGAGTTCAGGTCTCAATAACGTTATTTGCGCATTTCCTTCAACGTTTATAATTATAACTAACATTTTTCTTGTCTGATTAGTTACGGATATCCATATCTCAAATATCCTTAGGACGTTCTCACACTCATCACTTATCTTTTTAGCTGGCAAGAAAAAAGAATAAGTTCCATTATTTTGAGTTACAGCATCTATTAGTCCCTCTGCAAAAAGTTTCGATGAGACCCCTATTAAGGACAATTCCTTTTCAAGCGAAGGATTTAATTCTACTACATGCCCATCACTTGTAAGTACCTTTCTCCCTATACCTTGTAGGTAATCTACAGTGACTTCGAATCTCACAAAAATAAAATAGTGTACATTAAACTTTTATATATTTTGCGTATATCTCTGCATTTAATTCCATGTTCTTTGCCAATACTTTTTCGAGTACTTGTTTATCCTCAGCGGATGGATTATAATTCTTTATGATAGATTCGATTTGTTCCAACAGCCTTAATACATCTTGTATACTTTCCATGATTTTACTTTATGCTTAATCTAAAAAATGGTTACCAATGTAAAATTGGTATTTCCACAATACTTTTTACTGTATATAAAGTCTAGGAATAATGTGAAGAATGGACTTGTATCGTTGGTATTATGGTTATTACTGATTATGATATTATTGCATTTTGCAATTAAAACTCCTAGTTTATTTACGTATTCGGATTCCCCATTCTTGTCAAGCAGCGTACAAAGTGTAAGGGCTGATAAGATAGTAACCAATTACTTTCACATTGGCAACGTTGATAATCTGTATATTATTATCAATTCCTCGTCTTATAACCAAGCTTTACAAGAAATTTATTCTAATTTATATCTCCTTAATAACGCTACGGTGATAACTCCCAACGGTTACGTTAGCATGCTTAAGACAGAGTATCTCAGCTACCTTGGCTTAAATGAGAAGAATTTCTCATCTACGATAAGCCAGTTGTATGAGAATTTGACTCGTTTGAAACTTTATTTAATTTCAAATTTTCAATACTTTGAATATCAGTTAAATATTACATTTGGTCTTCCACTTCATAATTTCACTAGTAACATATGCCCTACCTATAAGGAAAATTTTGATAAAGTTAATGGAAGTTTACTAGAGAAAGCTAGATATGCGGGATACTTAACCTTTAAAGATCCATTTCTTTTCTACTTTGGATTTAATAATTACACTAATTACACTTTGGCATTAAAGTTTTTGATACAGTTTAATAACTACACTAGTCTAATCGAAAGGATACTTAAAACTCAAAACATAACGTCTGTTAATGAAAGCAATGTGATTTTTAATAATATAACTACAGCCTTTAACTCATCCTTTCATAAGGGTACTTTATGGCTTTTCATTATAAATGTTCCTAGCAATGAAAGCCTAACAAATATTAATCAATTTACTGAAAGTCTCAGAAACGCCTATGTAATAGGTCACCTAGCGTATTATGCACAATCCGCATATTATACTCAAAGTAACGTTGAAATTATAGATATAACTACAATTATTCTTGTAATGATATTACTAATACTGTTAGTTAGATCAATTGTTCCAATTCTGATTTTAATATCTAGTGCTGGTACTAGTCTTTTATTAGCTTATGGTCTCATGTACATGGAAACGCTTCTAGGTTATAAGATATATTATATTTCGGGTTTGGTTGCACCTCCAATTGTATTTGGTCTTAACATTGACTATGGCATATTACTCATATATAGATATTTTGAAGAAATTAATAAAAATAATTTAGATGCTCTCCTATATGCGCTTAAAAATTCAATAAAAGGTATACTATTAAGTGGTATTAGTATCACGATTGGGTTCTCCAGTTTTATCCTTTCCCCTTCTGCACTACTTCAAAACATAGGAATAGCGTTAGTGACATCTTCCATTTCAGCATTAATACCAGCAGTTTTCTTTACGTACACGTTATTGCTCTTAATCCCTCAAAGATATCTTAGTTTTCCTAGACGAAAATTACCGAGTATTACGGATATAAGGCAAAGGTACTTATATAAGCTTTCCAACTTTGCAGTAAGGCACAATAAGTTATTAGTAATTCTTATGCTAGTTTCTATCGTTATCTTTATCTTTTATTTTCCTTCTATACACACCAACGTTAATATAGATGAAATATTACCTCCCCATGCAAATTCACTTGTAGGTACAAAGGTTCTTAATCAACTTTACAATTATAGTATAGACTATATTATATTGTATGGAAGCCCTAAGGCTAACTACACTCTCATTTATAATTTAACTAAAACTCTTATAGATCAAGGTAACTTAGTTTATGGACCAATGTCCTTAGGTTCTCAGATCATTGTCAATAATAGCAACTTATATGATCACTTTCATCAAGGAAATTACACCTTGTTGATAATTTACCTAAAGTACCCTGTATTTAGCAATGGCGCTATAAATTTAACAAATTGGCTCATAAGCAAGGGATTCCTAGTTGGAGGGGATAACGCACAAAGAATAGATATCGTTAATAATACCGTTAGTACTTATTTTAGCTATACTTTACCACTTACTATAATTTTAATTGTCATTTACCTCTTCATGATTCTCGGATCTATTCTACTTCCCTTGAGGTTATCCTTAACTGTAGGTCTAAGCTCATTATTGGGAGCATTTACAGTGGCATTAGTATATAACTCGCCATATTGGCTATCCCCACTTGTAATTTTTGCCCTTCTTTTCAGTTTAGGTATAGACTATGATATGTTCATAATCATAAGATTATTTGATGAGATGAAAAACGACGATGACATAAATAGTGCTATAGTAAGATCGGTAGAAAATACTGGATTAGTAGTAACTACTTGTGGTTTGATTTTAGCCGGAGCCTTTTTCTCATTGATGGTGGCAAATATGAGATTCTTACAAGAAATAGGTCTAGGTGTAGGAGTCTCAATACTGTTTGATACTTTTGTAGTTAGGCCTATTCTAGTACCTGCAATTATTTCAATTCTGAAAAAATATAATTTTTGGCCATTTAAGGCGAGAAAATTTCTTTATACTTAACTGATATATTTATAATCTTTTTTACAACATCTAATGGATCTCTGCCAAAAACATAAGTGTTGGCCTCAATACCAGTACCGCCCAAATGTATTACCACATCTGTACCTTCATCAAATACTGCAGCTATTGTTTCGGCTATTCTTTCATTGCCTAGGTCGTTCTGAGGACCTACTTTCTTAAATTTATAGCCAATTTCCTTCAATATCATTTCCACTTTCTCATCATACTTGATATTCATAACTGACCTCACAGCGGGATGATTTTTCATCACTGATAATAGTACCTTAGCTAAATGCTTGCTTCCTCCCCACATTGGTTTAGAAGCAGGTGTTGGTAGGTTTCTAATTTTAGTTATTCTCCCTGGAATTGCAAGCACATCTTCTTCCCTCTTAGCGTTGGCTTTTGCAAAGGCTAAATTGCTTAGAACTTCTGGGATTAATTCCGCTACAGACTCGTTTTGAAGCATTGATAGTGCAAGTTCCATCATTTCCTCTTCATTCTCCTTGTACAAACTTTTACAAATGTCGCAATCAACAGGAATTTCACTATCAATCATTTTGTGGTATTTACAGAATTTTAGCCTACTTAAATTGGAAAGGAAAAACACACTGATATATTGCATTACTTGTTTAGGGTCACCATTTATTAGTAATTGCGTAAGTTTATCTAGAAAATCGTCTATTTCTTCACGTGTTAATCCCAAATTCTGTAATCTTTTAATGTACGAATTTTCGTCTTCATCTAAGTATTGTTTCACTGCTGGTTGGCTAACTCCTAATAGATTAGCAATTCTCGTTTGACTCATATGTAGTTCCCTAAGTCTTTTAGCCTCTAATACCCTAATTGATGTTATGAATATGTCATCAAATATTGATAGTGGTGATTTTAGCACAATAGTAAGATTGAGATCAAACAAAAATTACTTTCTGAATAGAGAGTTAACGTTTGCCGCAATTGATGGAACCTTCTCTGACATTATTTTGGAAGGAGAGAAAGGAGGTTATATAGTAATAGGCATAATCAAAGGCAGAATATTTAAGGATTTTAAATTTACTATAGAAGATATTTCAGTTGATGATGAGCTGTGCATTTGTGAAGCAGAGAAGAGAATGAGAGAACTAGAATACTACAATATAAAGGAAAATGAAGTTGATCTAATATTTTTCGATAGAAAACTGTCATTTGATAAATCTTTAGGTATTTCGGTTCCTAAAAATTCCATTGGAATTGTAAAGGATTTTGATATAGTAAAAAGAGAAAATTTGAACAATGTAGAAAACCCCCCTTGGCTAGTAATTAATGAAAAACATGATGAAACGATTTATGGATATTTTAAACTGTTTCCCTCCTCATGGGTATTCTACATAGAGTCTCAAGTTTTTGTAGAAAATCCGGAAGAATTGCTTTCTCTAATCTATAATCTAGGAAGGGAGCCAATACCAGAAGCTTTAGGGTATAATTATCCATTGTTTTTAGCTGATAAGTTAGTGAAATATTACAGAAATAAATTAAGCAAGTTCATAAATGTCACCAGTTTGCAAAGCAATATTAGATACAGAGAATTTAGAAGTTGGATTGAGAGATTAAGAAATGATGGAAAGTATTTTTGAAGTAGAAGAGGGAAAGCTAAGAGAAGCCAAAATAATAACTAGGCAAACTTCTGATGGCAGGGGTACAATATCTTTTAGAAATTATATAGTAGAATTCCCCTTCTCGCTAAAGGATAAATTAGGTATAGGAAAATTGCTTGCTGTAAATACAATAAAGGAAAATTACTATCTGATTTTAGAAGTTGCAGATATTATTCCGATGCATTATGGTATGATAAATCTGGACTCTACAATACCTAAGGAGATTAGAAATGAAATCATGAAAAAAGTTAGTGAAAGTTGGTATTCGAACGATGAGAAAGAAATATGGATAGATTCAATAACTTATCCTTTGGGATATATTCTAGAAATAAATTCGAACAATATTCAATTTAAAAAAGGATATTTCCCACCTCTATTGGGTTCCTCAGTAAAGATTTTAAATAAAAAGGCGTATGCGTCATTTGTCTGTGCAAATAGTAATGTAAGTTTAGGAAACATTCTACATGAACAACTTTCTTTAGATATAAATTTAGAAAAAGCAATAAAGTATCACCTAGGTATTTTCGCTTTTACGGGCTCGGGTAAATCAAATTTAGCATCCTTGATAGCAAGAAAAGTGTTAGATAACCTACCCGACACTAAAGTTGTAATATTTGACGTATCAATGGAGTACGCAATACTTCTCTTAGATAAGTTGCTTGAAGTTCCATCTAGAGTTATAAGCTTAGATAGAGTTCCCCCTAATCCAGCTGATGCGAGTAGAAAATTTTTAAGAAGTCACGTGATTCCTGACGACATTATAGATATTAGAGATAAGATAAAAAAAAGTGCAGAAATTCTACATCAAAATGGGAAAATGAAACAGTTATACGTTCCACCTGAAGGTTTTACTTACTTAACTTATGCCGATTTAATAGATCTAGTCAAAAAGCAGATAGAAGATAAATATACTGCAATATCGCAGAAACCACTACTCTATACTTTCCTAAGTAAGTTAGATAATTTCATGAGAGAAAGGAAATTGACAGTGGATGATATCATAGATGACTCTATTAATAATTTATTGGATGAAATAGAAAACTTAGGAAAAGATGCGCATTTAAAGGAGAATTCGTCACTGTTTACATTTATATATGGTATAAGAGCATACATCTCACTCGGCATCAGAGAAACTGAAGATTATGATATAGAAAATTTAGCGATTGAAATTTTGGATTCTTCCAGGGACTCACCTAGATTATTTATTTTAGAACTCCCTAACTTAGAAGAGGGAAGGCAAGTAGTTGCGACTGTAATTAATCAAATTTACAATAGGAGAAAGAGAATGTATTCCGACAATCCTAAAGTACTATTCATAATAGATGAAGCTCAAGAGTTTATACCTTATGATACCAAACAGAAAGATAAAAGTGAAGCCTCAAGCACTGCCATAGAGAAATTGCTTAGACATGGAAGAAAGTATCACTTACATTCACTAATAAGTACTCAAAGACTAGCTTACCTAAACACTAACGCACTGCAGCAGTTACACTCTTACTTCATAAGCACACTTCCTAGGCCGTACGATAGACAATTATTAGCTGAAACTTTTGGAATTAGTGATATGCTCTTAGATAAGACCCTAGAACTGGAACCAGGGCAATGGTTATTAGTAAGCTTTAAGTCGGCTCTCCCTCATGATGTTCCAGTATTCTTTGCCGCTGAGAACAATCTAGATTTATTAAAGGATAGAATAAATAAGCTATGACTGTACTTCTATTTCTTCCAAATTTTGATCAGCAAAGGCCTTGTAAGAGCTCTTAGACATAATTAGAATTGTAAGGTTTATCTCATCAGTATGTTTGTATACCTCATCATAAATTGCATCTATTAGTTTAGACTTTTCTTTGCAATTAGCCGTTCTAACTATGATTAGATAGTATGCACCACTTTCATCTTTAAAAAGGTGAACTTCGCCATCTTTATTTAGTTCCCTTGCCTTCTTATATGCAGTCAGAATAGCGTTTTCCATATAATACTAATTAACTTATAAACTAATATATCCAGCGACTCTTGGTTTTCCCTGTCTGACGTTAACGTTTAAGACAAGTATCCTATTGTCAACAATAGGTATTGGAACAGATGACATAATCTTAGCTTTTTGATTATCGACTTTTATATTAGCTGCAATTCCATGACCCTTAACTATTATGTGATTTTGACCTTGATTTATAGTGGACCATTTGTAATTAGTTATTTGTCCTTCTATTTCCTTTACAACCTTAACATTTGGCTTAACCAAATACAGTAAATCTTCTATTTCCTCTTCTTTTACGTTTTTCAGAGCAAACCCTATTCTAACTCCGGTTGAAACACTCTTTTGATCCTCATCTAAAACTTGAATACTCTTTATTTCAACCTCCTTATTATAAGGTAACGCCACTAATTTCTCATGAACTTCAACATTGGTAAATGAGAATCCAGTAACTACGGTTCCAACACCTTTGACTGTGAATACTCTATCTACATATACTATTCCCTTATCCTCCTCTTCGGTCTCGCTTAAGTCTGGAATATCATTATATAGATCGAATTTAGTAAAGGAGCTTAAAGAGCCTAAAATATTATTTATTTTACCTTGATCTAAGTTGGATATTACTATCTTGTTATGCGTATTTAGAGAATCAATTAAAAGTACTAGCTCTCCATCCATCCACGTTAAAGTTTCTGGTATATATAATATTGCAGTCGACGAGAGTGATAATGCTTCAGCTAAATCTATAATTTTTTCCGGATACTCTGTAGTCAATAGGATTGATCTAATGTATTCCCCCTTTTTTCTATAATATATTTTTGTCTTGGCGGTTTCATGAAGCTTACCTAGTTTTTCGGCTATCCCAGTTAGTTTATTCTTATCTGACGATAAGACTGTAATTATACTCCCGTAATACATACGCTCACCTTAATATAAAGTTTATAAAGCTTATAACAAAAGATTAACATATGAAGTTAATTGCGGCTGGTCTCACATTAATATTTCTTGGTTTCATCCTACTCTTCCTAGGTGTAGTATTGCAAGTTCAAACTCCCCAGACAACTACTTCATCTTCTCCGCAATTCGCAGGATTAGTGTTATTAGGACCAATTCCAATAGCCTTTGGCAATGTCCCACCATCGGTCTTAAGTAACCTAATTATAGTAGGTGTTGTATTTACCATAATAATGTTAATCATCTATTTAATAATGTTTATAATTGGAAGAAAAACTACCAGAGCTCCATTTTAGTTAGGAATTATTAAACTTCTTATTGCCTCTCCTTGCTCCAATAATTTTACTGCCTCGTTAATTTCTTCTAATCTGAACTTTCCAGTCACTAACGCAGTAGGGTCATATTTTCCCAATTTTACAAGTTCAATAAGTCTAGGCATATCTACTCTAGGCCTCCCTCCATAGTCTCCTATGATTTTAATACCCCCTCTAACTATACTTGCTATCCTAATTGGAATTTCAGCAGTAGTTGGAGGTAATCCCACTAGTACTACCTTTCCTCCTATTCTAACCATATCTAAAGACATTTTCACTGTTTCCGTAGTTCCTGCTACTTCTATTACAACATCCGGCCCTCCTCCAGTAATATTCTTAACAGCTCTAACAACATCAGTCTCTTTAGAGTTAACTACATCACTAGCTCCTAGCTCTAACGCCTTTTCCAATTTCCATTTTCTAGTCCCGACTGCTATTATCCTTCCGGCACCAGCAATCTTTAACATCTGTATCACAGACAATCCTACACCGCCAACTCCAATTACAGCAACTGTTTCACCAGGCTCTATTTTAGCGGAATTTACAGCACCATAAGCAGTTAAACCTGCACAACCCAATACTGCAACCTTTCTTAAATCCAAATCTTCCGGAACTTTAGTTAATGCAGTATAAGGTACCATTGCGTATTCTGCAAATCCTCCTCCTAAAAATGCCCTTATCGGAGTTCCATCCTTAAAGTGTAATCTAGTTGTACCATCTAGTAATGTCCCATTTAGTCTATTTTTCGCAAAGACTTCACATAAATTCTCCTTTCCCGTTATACAATTTTTGCATTTACCGCAGGGATGAATAAATGCTGATATAACCCTATCGCCAGGTTTAAAGTCTGTAACGTTATTTCCTACCTCCTCTATAACACCAGCTATTTCATGTCCCGCAATGACTGGTGGAGGGACTGGAGTTTTTCCTTCAAATACATTTACATCTGAATGACATAAGCCAGTTGCCTCAATTCTAATCTTTGTTTCACCTACCTTAGGTTCATCTATTTGAATATTATCCTCAATAATTAATGACTCATTATATTTATACAATATTGCTCCTTTCATTAGTATAAGGTACAGTATAATCATATTTAAACATTTCTAAACATCTCCCTTTATAACTGCGAAAACTATTCATTATATCGTGGTACGATTACGATACTTTAAATGTTTATTACTATCCGATTTTTCAGCTCCCGGTTTAAGCTGGAATGATGAGTTTAAGTGCTATATAGGCCAAGCAAACAAGTATCGAGAAGTCCTTTATTACTATAAGAGGTCTCACGTTGAAGTTGAGGATAGCGTCCTAGAGTTATTACCTTTTCCTTTGATTGTAGATCGAATAAAATTAAGGGAATATCAGCAAGAGGCTTTGAATGCATGGTTAAAGAGTAAGCTAGGGATAATAGTGATTCCCACTGGAGGTGGAAAAACTGTAATAGGATTGAAGGCCATAGCTCTGATTAGGCTTGCTACACTAATAATAGTGCCTACAATCGATTTATTACAGCAATGGTATGAAAATATAAGAGAGTTACTTGGAGTTGAGGCGGGGAGGGTAGGGGGAGGATATGATGAACTTAAGGGAATAACCGTAATTACGTATGATTCAGCGTACACTCAGCTAGAGAAAATAGGAAATAAATTTGGATTAGTAATTTTTGATGAAGTTCATCATCTACCTTCAGAAGGATATTCCATAATAGCTCAAGGTTTAGCTGCCCCATATAGATTAGGCTTGACTGCTACGCCAGAAAGAAGTGACGGAAGACACAAACTGTATCCATCACTCGTTGGGCCCTTAGTATATAGGATTACAGTTTCTAACCTAGTCGGAAAATATCTTTCAAGTTTTGAAATTCAACGTATATACGTAAATCTCACTGAAGACGAAGAGAAATTATATAGGCACTATAGAGGAATCCTAAAGAAATTTTTATCTCAACGTAATCTTAAGTTAAAGTCATTGAATGATTTCAATAGGCTACTTAGGCTAGCAGTTAAGGATAAGGAAGCTAGAGAGGCATTATTAGCATGGCATGAAGCTCTCAAGATAGCTGTAAATTCCAAGGCAAAGTTAGAGAAGCTTAAAGACTTGCTCAAGGAGCTAAATGGTGAGAAAATTATAATATTTACTAGAAATACGTCAATGGTATACGAGATATCAAGACTATTCTTAATTCCTGCAGTTACATACAAGACGAATAAGCAAGAAAGGATAGAGATTCTGGAGAAATTTAGATCTGGAAAATACAATGTAATAGTAACTTCTAGTGTCCTCGATGAAGGTATTGACGTTCCAGATGCTTCTATTGGTATAGTTCTAGGAGGTTATGGAACCTCTAGGCAATTCATACAGAGGTTAGGTAGAATCTTAAGGAAGAAAGAGAATAAAAAAGCTAGATTGATAGAAATAATAACTAAAGGTACTAGTGATTATAATTTAAGTAAAAGGCGAAGACAAAATGCTAACCTCTGATCTAGCTAGGTTTAAGATAGAAAATCAGAGGATAATTCCACTATTTGCTACAGATTCTGACATAGATGTAGCAAAGGAAGTCATTGACATGTTTAAAATAGGAGCAAAAGTTGGTGATATTCTAGAAGATTTAAAATATTTATCTAAAATATATGATTATAAACTAGTCAAGGGATTAGGGAAAATTTATCTAAGATATTGTATCGTTGAAAGTGCGACTAAGATCGATTATATAGAATTGCGTAGGCAATTATTTAGTAGGGGTCCAGTATTAGAGGAGAACGATAAGGAGAGAGTATTAAAAGAGGTCGGTGACCTTTTTCACGTTGATCCCATAAAGGCTATGTATGAAGACCTTGACGTTGAAAAGAAAATAGTGGAACTCCCTAAATTTTCTCCAGAAGATCTATTAAAAATATATAATCTTTCCCTTTTGCAAACCATTATTTTCAACGCGTATAAGGTTACAGTTTCCGTTAGTGATGGCTGGAAAGAAATCGCGAGAAGAATAAAAATGCTAGGATTAATGTATTTAGCGTATGAAAATCCGCTTAGAATAGAGATTTTTGGTCCATTGTCCCTAGTAAAGATGACAGAGAAATATGGGAGAAATTTAGCTGCATTAGTACCGTTTTTAGTCTCTAAGAATAAGTGGACTATTATAGCTGATATAGTTTTAGGCAAAAATAAAAGAAGAACCTATAGACTGGAACTCTCGAGCGGCTATTCTAAACTCTTTAAGTATATTAATGATGAAGAGATGGAAAAGAGGTTTGATAGTTCAATTGAGGAAAAGTTTTACGAGGAGTTCAGAAGGGTCATAAGGGATTGGAATATAGTAAGGGAACCAGAACCTATAGTGATAGAAAAAAGGCTTTATTTTCCGGATTTCGTACTTAGTAAAGGTAATATCAAAGTGTATGTAGAGATAATGGGATTTTGGACTAAAGAATATGTAAATTCTAAGATAGAGAAACTGAGAAACTTCAAATATCCGATTTTAGTTCTCTTGAATGAAGAGCTTTCATACGAAAATTACATACCGGATACTTTAAATGTAATAAAATTTAAGAAAAAAATTGATATAGGTAAACTGTATTCAGCTTTAAGAGGCTTTCAAGCAAATGTTAACGAGGATATCGACTTAAGTGATGTTAATGACGATATTATCTTGATTAAGGAGCTGTCTGCCAAATATAATGTTAATGAGAAGATAGTTAGAAGCAAGTTGATGCAAAGACCTGATTATATAGTACTTAAAAATTACGCTATAAAGAAAACGTTTATAGAAGAGCTAAAAAAGGAAGATTTCTCAAATACGCAACTTTCTTCATTAGTTAACAAATATGGAAATTATATAGTTGACATTATAGATTATCTAGGTTATAAAATTGTCTGGAAAAACATTTCCGATGCAATTGTAGAAAAGATCAAAGAGGTTTAAAGGCTAACCTGAATAACCAGTAGATCGCCTTTATCACTCCCGTCGTGTTATTGAGATTGATACTTGCGAAAGTGTACGCATATTTCCCTTGTGTCTCTTTTAGTTGTTTAAATACCCATTCAATGCTGTAGAATATTTTGTCTATCATGTATTGGACAGTCCTTTGAGCGAATTTGTTCTTGATACCTCCAGTGAGAATTGGTATCATCTCTCTCGTTATCTGTAAATCGTATTTCCACGATATGTATAGTACATCCCAATATCTGGTGGGCATTTTTTCTAACACTGGAAATGGATTATTTCTTATATAAGAAACTCCCATAGGTATGACCGGCAATGGGAATATCCAAGCTTTAAGTTTATGATCAATTATGGACTGAACTAAATCAATTGATTGATCAACATCTTCATTTGTCTCCTCTGGATAACCTATTGTCATAGTGTAACAAGGATAGATGTAATTATCGTTCATTATCGCAGTCGCATCAAGTATGACATCTTTCCACTCTCTAGGAGTCCAAGGGAATGGCTTTGCTCTCATGTACTTACTTAGTATCTTCTCACTTCCACTCTCTAGTCCAACCACTGGAGCAGCAGCTCTATCCTCATCATATCTTGCAATCTCAGACATAGCCTTTACTGTTTGTGGACTACTTCTAACAGCTGGGGCAGAGATATGTGGAAACCATATCCCATCTACTCCCATATTCATGGTTTCGGTAAACAACTTTGTAATAGCTTCGTGATTTACCCTCAATTTCTGTGAACCGTACAGTAGGACATCATCAGTTATAAATTCAACCCTCTTTACACCAGCCCTCATGTTAACTTCAACTTCCTTCTTCACAACGTCTAATGGTATCGTTCTAAAGGTTTCAGGGGTTATTGGACAGAATTGACATCCTCTTGGACATCCTCTGGTTATTTGAACTTCCCCTAGTCTTGCAGGGTTTATTATTGGTGGTATTTCATTTACCTTTGGATTCTTGCCATAGACAACTTTAGGGACTTCTTGTCCATCAATTATGGATTTTACAACTCGTGGTAGATCTGCTTCAGCTTCTCCTATGAATATAACATCTGCCCAATCCTTATTCTCCTTGGTTAACTCCCAGCTCCCTGGCCCACCTACTATTACTTTAAAATTATACTTTGACTTAAGCTTCGAGATCTTTTCTCCAAATTCTTCGAAATATTTGGCTGTCCATGTAGGACCACCTCCAAATATCATACTTAACTTAAAGCTAACTGGATTTAGGCCAAAGGGATCATGAACTGTTAATCCCACTACTTTAGTCTTCTGGTTTATTGCTTTCTCTAGTCTGTGCGGAGGTATTACTACAACGCTATCGAATCCCGCATGAACAAGCGTACTTTCTACTTTTCTAAGAGCGTACGGTGCTACTATTGCTCTTCCTTCAGAATCCACTGGGACATCTGGAGTGAAGAATCTATACATAAAGAATTTGGGTATTAGTCTTGATGGCATGCAAGCTACATAACCTAATACACTTGAACCCCCATAATCTGTAAAAGACCCTTTATCCGCGGTTAATATGATCTCCCATGCCATAATATTATATTTTACTTTCCTACTATAAAAAGTATTCATTATAGGGCGTATAAAAGAGTAATATTTAATTTATGTAAACTTTTTTATTGTATATAGAATTATACTAAAGCTTGGAACTATTACGTCTAATTACTTTTAGCTAGTTAAATGTAAACAATCTTACTATGTGAGAAAGTTAAAAAGGGAGGCATATAAATTAAATAATATTAAGATGTTACAGCAAGATGTTAAATATTCTGAAGAAGTGATAGAGGCTGAATTTTCAGTTGAAGGGTATAGCCTCATCGATTATAAAAGATCTTATACGTTAAGTCGAGCTTTAGTTAATGGTAAATGGATAGTTTATGATGGTAACAGATTAGAGAGTAGTCAAAAAATAAAGGAGTTTGAAATTTGTGAAGACTTTTATCATGAATCAGTGAAGGCGTGGCCGAATAAGGAAAAGTATTCCAGACTCTTCACTAATATTAAATTAAATGAAGATGACCAACTAAAAGTTATAAGCAAGAAAATTTCAAAGTCTATCTTAATTCACGATGTTAAGGAGTGCCGCGAAGAAAAAGTAGTAAACTATGTAGAGTATAACGATTTAAATTTCTCATATGCTGGTAACCCTAAAGATATACCGTCAATTGTAGAATATTTAAGGGCAAGTCAGTCCCAACTTACTTCTCCATCTAGACAAGTCTTAACTGAGAGTGGCAGACTAACTTTCATATTAGATTCTGAAATAGTAGCCTCCATTTTCCATTACGTTCTTAGGAATTTTTTAAATGGTAACTCACCTAAGTTGAAATTAAATGAAAAAATATCAAGTGAAATTACAATTTATGATAATCCATTAAATTCATTCTCCTCATCCTTTTCAGTCTTTGATGATGAGGGAGTAAAAACAAAGAAGAAAGAGATTATTGGAGATGGGATAATTACAAATTATTTAGGAACACTTACTTCAAAGTACGGTGAAGCAGGGAACGCACGAGGTATTTTACCAAAACCAGATTATTTCTCCTTAGAAGTAAAGCAAGGAGACTGGTCTCTTAATGAACTAATTGATGAAAGTAGAGGGGCGTACATTGCCATGGGTGTTAAGAAGTCGGAATTAATACGTAATAGTATTAGAATAACTCCGAGAAGTGTAGTTAAAATAGGCCAAGGACAAATATTCTTTAGGGAGATTGCAATTCCACTTCAAGAACTGGTTACAATTGATGCTGTTACTAGAGAGAATAGAGGGGTATTTATTGACGAGGAACATGGAGGTGTAACTCCATACGTAAGAATGAAGGTAAGAGCGATATTGTACTAAAGCAAGATATAATAAATGCATATGATAATATAGTGTATAGAAGAAAGCCTAATCCTTATGTCAAATTGATAAATGGAGATAAGATTATTGATGTAGGTTGTGGATCTGGTCAAAATTGTGACCAATTTAAGGGAAGACTAGTTATTTGCTTAGATCTTTCACTAAATCAATTAAATCAAGCTCGTAAAAAAGGATGTCAAAATTTAGTACAAGCAGATATGGAATATTTACCATTTAGAGATTCATCAGTTGATTCTCTAGCCTATATAGCGTCTCTTCATCATTTGAGAGATCCATCTCAAGCTTTAGGGGAAGCTCAAAGGGTGCTAAAAGATAAAGGTGAAATACTGGTTACTGTATGGTTAGTACAACTAAAGTTTTTCTTCTTAAGAAGATATATAATCAAGAGAAGTCTCATAAACGACAAAGAGGTTAGACGTTTCTATAGACTTTATTACCCTTGGGAATTAAAGCGAATAATGGAAAGCAAGGGTTTCGTTACAAAAATCTATAAGTTATATAGAGTAAATAGTTTATTGCCAAATAATTCCCTTTATTACGGTATCAAATCAACTGCTTAGACATATAAGGACCTTCTTTTACATAGCCTCTTTTAGCATAGTATTCTCGAGCACCTATTCCAGATAAAACAGAAATTTTCCGCATATCGAATTCCTCTCTCGCAATCTTTTCAGCTTCGCTTAATAACTTACTTCCATACCCCCTATGTTGGAAACCCAATTCATCCCAGCTTCCTATAGGTACTTCTATCCCGTATACGTGAAGTTCTCTTACTATGGCCGTCTTTCCATCTATCTCTTTTCTATGAGCCTTATTTGATGTTATTCTTAATCGTAAATAACCTATTAAAATCTCTTTTTCATCCTCAAAAGATAGGAAAATTTCAGTACCTTCACTTGCTTCATAAACTTCCTTGTAAAGATGAATTTTAGTATGATCTGGTAATAATCCCCTATGTTGCCACATCATCCCAACTTCCCTAAATCTAATTTCATTAATCTTAATTCCTTTCTCCAAGACCTTTTTCTCTACCAATTCTCTTAAGTTTCCCTTTTTGTTACCATCTAAGATTACATTAGCAGGAATATCTCTTTGTATTCTCATCACTCTAACCCATTTAGGAATATATCTATACATTTCAGATATTAATTCAATTAAAGTCTCCGTACCATAAGGCTTATATAATCCCCTTCTCCATAAATTCGCTAACGGCGCAGTTTCAACTACTAAGGTAGGATATATTTTCAACATATCCGGCCTAAAATTAGGATCAGAAAATATTGTCTTAAATGCCTCCAGATCCTTATCAAGATCTGATTTAGGAAGACCAAGCATTACATGATAGACCACTTTGAACCCTGAATCCTTCAGTATTCTAGTAGATTCTATGGAATCTTTTACGGTATGACCCCTATTGGTGAACTTTAAAATGTCATCGTATACAGTTTGCACTCCTAATTCAACTTTGGTTGCACCTAATCTTAGCATTTGATCTGCGTGCCACTCCTTAGCCCAATCCGGTTTCGTTTCAATCGTCATTCCTACACAACGTACTTCTGCCTTTTCGTTTTTCACTTGTGCATCTTCTAAATATACAAAAGAAGGTTTATCATAACTAGGAAATCTATTCATAGCCTCTAAGGCATAGGTCACAAACCAATCTTGATAATCTATGGGTAATGATAGGAAAGTACCACCCATTATTATTAACTCTACTTTACTTGGAGTATGTCCATTCTCAACATATTGTCTTAATCTTGACTGTACTTGATGGAATGGATCATAATCGTTTTCTATTGCCCTCATTAAAGTGGGTTCTCTACCATAGTAGCTTTGGGGGGTATCCACATCTACTCCTCCGGGACAGAATACACACTTTCCATGCGGACAAGAATGCGGGTGAGTCATTATCGATACTATCGTAACGCCAGAAAGCATTCTAGTTGGTTTCCTTATTACTTGCATTAAACTATACTACTCTTTATTCATATTTAGGACTTACTGTGTTAAAACTTTAATATTTCCAGTAAGGTTATAACTTATGAGAAAAGCAGTAATATTTGACCTAGATGGCACTTTAGCGAATACGGATGAAGTTCACAAATTAGCTTGGGAAATTGCTTTACGAAAACTGGGATATGACGTTAAAGTGGATATTAGATATTTGCTTGGTAGGAAAACGATAGACATAGCAAAGATTTTGATTGGGGAGAGTCATGCGGAAAAATTGGCTTCTGTAAAAACCGAAATTTATAACGAATTAGTGAAAACTTTGGCAAAACCTAAACCTTGCGTAATGGAGCTAATAAATCGTTTGAGAGATGTGGAAATACCTATTGCAGTGGTAACCTCGTCGATGCGTAACTCTGCTGTTCAAGTTTTAAAGGTAATTAATGTAGAACCAGATGTCCTAATTGCAGGGGATGATGTTAAACTAGGAAAGCCTAATCCTATGCCGGTAATAGAGGCAATTAAAAGATTAAATGTAGATCCTAATGAAAGCGTAGGAGTAGGAGATACAATCTATGATGTAATGGCATACTATTCAGCTGGAATAAGGGAGATTATAGTGGTAAGGAGTAGTGTTCCTCTAAATGTAGAAGAGGCAAGAAAGTACGATGCAAAGATATTGGATTCATTATGTGAAATATCGGATTGGTTTGAATTATTTTAATACTATCTAACCTCCCACTCGAATGAAAACAAAGTTTTTAATCTCACAATACGACTTTTCTTATAAGGATGGGAAAATGTTAACAAACCCTTACGATTGGATCATAATACTAGTAGTAATTGCTGTACTATTCTTTGGAGCATCCAAAATACCAGAACTATTTAGATCGATGGGGAGAGCTGTTGGAGAGTTCAAGAAGGGTAGAGTAGAGGCCGAAATGGAGTTGCAGCAAATGCAAGCACAAAACCTTCAACAACCGTTAGTTCAACAACAGCAACCTAATGTTCAAGACCTAGAGAAACAAATAGCCGAATTACAGAAACAGTTAGAGGAGTTAAAGAAATCTAAGCAGAATCAATAAAATAATAAATACTTTTTTTACTTAGGTGAGATAGGAATGATTAGCAACTTAAGTGACTTTTTAGTAGTGGTAGTTGTGTTTATACTGTTGATGGCCGGAGATAAAAATGCTGGAAATACCGCTAAGTCAATAGGGAGGTTTTTAGGTGAAATAAGGAAAAGACAAAACGAATTCAAGAACGAGTTAATGAGGGAATTGAATAGTGTAGAGGCTACTAATAACACTCCTTTTACTGGGTCTAATTTCAAATACGTAAAGGTTACAAATCAAGAAAGAGTTAAAGAATTAGAGGCTCAAATAAAACGATTACAAGAGGAATTGGAGAGGCTGAAAGCTAGTGACGGAAAGAACTAGAGAGGTTGAAAAGCTTGAAGAAAGACCTTTAATAGAACATTTGAGAGAATTGGCGTACAGATTAAGGAGAATTTTAATTGCTCTCGCAATAACTTTTATGATATATTTCATGCTGGGTTTAGAATTAGTTAGAGTATATTTACCTTATCCATTCTTTGGTCTTAAATACGTTTTAGCGGAAGTTCCCGTTTTATACCCATCTCTATTTGATAGTATATCTGTACAACTGACACAGCTTTTCATATATAATGAGCTACCTAAAGGCGTGAAATTGATAATCATAAATTTGTTCGATCCACTTTTCGCATCCTTTTATATTTCCCTGTATCTGGCAATATTTACTACAATCCCTATCATTGTAAGGGAAATTTGGGCATTTGTAGCTCCGGGATTATATGAACATGAGAAGAAACTTTTCAAGAGTATAATATTTCCTGCCTTTTTATTGTTTGCCTTAGGTTCTGCCTTTGCTTACTTTCTTCTTATTCCCTTAATGTTAAGAATAATACTCTTATATGCTACTGCTTTAGGTTCTGCAGTGGAGCCAACTTTAGGCCTAAGGTCCTTTGTAAGTACAGTAATGACATTGCTAATTGCTACTGGATTGTCTTTTGAACTACCCTTAATAATGGGCGGCTTAACGGGCGTTGGAGTTGTAAAGTCAATTACGTGGCTTAAAAATTGGAGATGGGGAGTTCTAGTATCCTTTATTATCGCATGGATAATTTCACCAGGTACAACTGGAGGTATAATAGAAACAGTAATAGGAATAACCTTATCTACCCTATATTTTATTGGTGCATTAATAAGTAAGTTTATGGAAAAGGGTAGGAAGAAAGAATCCCAGAAACCTTTGGAAAGAATTTAGAAAAATTACGTGATTCGGTTTATGAAGTTTTAACCATACGACTAAGGCAGCCGATAGAATAAACTTCAATTTAATATTTTCTTATTCTAACTGAGCCAAAAAATTTATAGTTTGGATAGTCTATCCAGACATTATGCCAAGCGTAAAAGCGATTGGTACGATAGTAGCTATAATTATAGTAGTGAGTGTAATTTCCGTCTACTATTATTACAAGAGTTCTTCTACATTACAACCGGCTACTGTTAACAATAATCTTAGAATTGTATCATTAGCACCTAGTGATACACAAATTCTAATAAGTTTAGGCTTAGGTAAATATATAGTGGGAACTGATTACTATTCATACCAGTTATTGCAATCTCTTAACCTCACAAAGGATATACCATCTAATATTACAGTGTTTTCTCAAATATCTCCTCCAAATATTTCTGGCCTGCTACTATTACATCCAACGGTTATTGTAATTGAAAAAGGGCTTATAGGAAGTTACATAGAGCAAATGAAAGAAGCTGGACTTAACGTCTTAATTACGAATAATGATTTTGCAAGTACCTATTCCCAGATAGAAAATTGTATATTAAAAGTAGGAGAGTATTTTAATGTAACTAGTAAAGCTCAACAGTTAATAGATTGGATGAATCAGAAAATAAGCGATTTCTCTAATGTAGGAAATGTAAGCGTAGCTTATTTATTATGGATATGCCCAGATTTAAGTTTCTACACCGCTGGCGGGAACGTTTTTATAAATAGCATAATTGTTCAAGCGGGCGGTATTAACGTTTTTGCGAACTACTCTGGCTATCCATTATTAACCCCGTCACCACTATTGATAATAAAACCCTCTGTCGTAATTGCGCAGGAAGTATATAATTTAACTTACACCAACTACTTAATTTCCCAATATAAGGGAATAAATAGTAGTAATGTCTATATAATAGGAAATATAGCAACTAACCTATTAAATGAACCAGGACCACTTTCGGTGTATTCCATACAAGTTATTAAACTCATAATTGAGGGAAAGGCGCCACATTTCATTTCAGACAATTGGGTGATAAACAATCTTAATATAACTCTGCCGGTGTTTTAGATGGTTCGTTTAAGTGGTATTTTTTTAATTATAGGATTTATTATTTCGTTTTTGCTTGGGTTACTCTACGGTGATGTTACTATACCGATTAGCGAGATTTTCCATCCTAGCGGAGTTTACGCTTATATATTGCTTAACATAAGATTACCTACCTTAACTGTGGCAATTCTCATAGGTGCAATCTTATCCACATCTGGGGCAGTTCTTCAGATGTTATTGAGAAATCCACTCGTAGATCCCTATATAAGTGGGACAGCATCTGGTGGGGCTTTTGGGGCAGTTCTTACGTATTTACTGCTGATGCTTAATTTGCCCTTTTCATGGATAATATACTTCCAACCTTTGGTAGCATTCTTCACTGCAACGCTAGCAACCTTGATAACCATAATGATTGGAAAGAAATCAGGATATCTTGGTCTTGTGATTGGTGGTGTTTTAGTCTCGTTCATTTTCTCATCTCTGGTAACGGTCATATTATCAGTAATGAGCGCTAAATATCCTCAAATACCCCCACTTACCTTTTGGCTCTTGGGAGATATTAGCGTAGTTGGCTGGTTTAATGCCATAATATTATCATTATTTGCCATTCTCTTACTTTACTTTAGCCTATCAAATTCTAGATTGATAGACTTACTATCAATAAGTGATGAGATTAGTTATTCTCAAGGGGTAAATCCTAATAAGCAGAGAGTCTTCTGGCTATTATTCATAAGTCTTGTAGTAGCTTACTGTGTTTCAATAGCCGGTATTATAGGATTTTTAGGCATAATAGTTCCACATATTATTAGGAGATTAATTGGAGGAAACACAAGCCAGGTAGTGATGTATTCCTCACTATTAGGTTCAACAATCTTAATTCTAAGTAACATTTTATCTCATGGTATATTTGGTTATTTTATTCCTCTAACTGCGCTTCTTTCAATCATGGGAGCTCCAATAATGATATTCGCGTTGGTGAGAAAAGATGTTAACGTTGAGGAATATTAGTGTAAGATTAGGAGGCAAATTAATTTTGTCAAGCATTTCTTTTAGTGCAGTAAAAGGTATTAATGTGATTTTAGGACCAAATGGAAGTGGTAAGACTACGCTACTAAGAGCGATAATTGGGATGATAAAGTATGATGGTGAAATAAGAGTCGATGGTGAAATATCATACGTTCCAGCTGAGTTTTTCTCTCCTAGTATGAAAGTTCTAGATGTATTAAAAGCAGGTAGAAAAAGGGCTAATTATGAATCATATATAAAGGAGTTAAATGTGGAGAAGTTTCTTGAGAGTGATTTCTCCACCTTAAGCTCTGGTGAAAGAAAACTAATCTTAGTAACAAAGGCTCTAGCTGAGGGAGACAATGTAATAATGGATGAACCTCTTTCAAATCTTGACATTAAAAATAAATTCTTTGTGATGAATATTTTAAAGAAGTTTAACCATAAGACCTTTCTGATTACTTCTCATGAGCTAGAAACTTTAAGGTATGCTGATAAAGCTATCGTGATCAATAAAGGAAAATTGGAATATGATGGAGGAGTTAGCGATCTTTCTGACGATCTACTTTCCAACGTATATGGTATAAAGTTCAAAAAAATACAAGTTGACGGTAAAACATTCTTTAATGTTACGGGATAATAAGCGTTTAAAGGGAGGCAGAGTAATTTGTATTTGTAGTTAAAGCTTATGTTTCGATTAGATCACGATGTAGTTAAGTTTTCATTAGGTTGCAAATTTTTATAACTTAACTATGTTTTCATCAAAGAAATTAATTAAATCTAACTTATCCTACCTATAACGTATTTTTCAGTTAACTCGTTTTTTGGCGAGGTAAATATTTCATTAGAAGATCCACATTCTACTAATTCTCCATTGTATAAGAAGGCTACATAATCAGCAACTCTTGCGGCTTGCTGAGGATTATGTGACACAAGAACTATAGTCATTTCTTTTTTTAGCTCCGTTATTAATTTCTCGATATCTTGAGAACTAACTACATCAATCATAGATGTAGGCTCGTCCATTAAAAGTACTTTTGGCTTAAGCGCAAGTGCTCTGGCTATTGTTAATCTTTGTTGTTGTCCACCTGAGAGTTGAGAAGCTGGACTATTTAGCCTATCATGTACTTCTTTCCATAGCCCTACCTTTCTTAAGCTCTCCTCCATTATTTTCTTTATTTCCCTTTTATCTTTGATCCCGTGTGACTTTAGCGGATATGCTATGTTATCATAAATGCTAAGATGTGGAAATGGATTAGGCTGTTGAAATACCATTCCTACTTCTTTTCTAAGTTTTATAGCATCTATTTGAAAGATATCTTTGCCAAAATATAGAACCTTTCCATCAACCTTTATTTTACTATCATAGATCTCTATTAATCTATTCAAAACTTTTAATAATGTTGACTTTCCAGAACCTGAAGGCCCCATTATACCAAATATTGAATTATTAGGTATTTTAACAGTGATATTTTTCAGTATAGCTTTATCGTCTATATATAAATATAGTCTAGATATGTTAAATACGTCCTCTGCGCTTTTTCCAGCTTCCATTGCGTTCTACTCATACTTCTGTTTTTGATATATAAAAAGATAATCTATATAATCTATATATACTACTATATCCTATTAAGAATACTATATTTTATATACAATATGTTTATAATCCTACTCTAATAGTTAATCTCAAGATAGGTCATGAAAGGGTTTTCAACTTTGGCAGCTGTGATAATATTAATAATAGTTGTTATTGCAGTGGCAGGGATTTTTTTCGTGATATATTCCCAAGGTGGTCATAGCACTACAACTACTTCAACAAGTTCATCTTTTTCTACTTCGTCACAAGCTTCATCATCTCAAACTACAGCCTCATCACAAATTTCGGCAAGTATTGTAGCTGGTGGTTCTACTTTTGTTAATCCAGTAATGCAAGTGTGGGTTAAAGATTTCCAGTCAAATTATAATGGAATCCAAGTAACTTATAGTTCAGTGGGTAGTGGAGCAGGAGTGAATAATTTCTTACTAGGTGCCTATGACATAGGAGCTACAGATGCTCCTCCGCCCAGTAATTTGTATCAGCAATTTACTCAAAAATATGGTGAAGTTCTCACAATCCCTGATGTTGTAGGTGCAGAGGATATAATATACAATATTCCAGGCTTTTCTGGTACCTTGAACTTAACAGCTGATGTTATAGCAAAGATATACTTAGGGCAAATTCAATATTGGGATGATCCAGCAATAAAAGCATTAAATCCTCACTTTAATTTCCCTCATCAAAAAATAATAGCAGTTCATAGAAGTGATGGAAGCGGCACTACCTTTATCTTTACATATTGGCTTTACACCTCATCTCAATCTTGGAGGAGTTCAAATGTTAGTTATGGTTATACCGTTAACTGGCCGGTAGATAAACTTGGAAACGGATTAGCAGGTAAGGGAAATGATGGAGTTACAGCGTATGTATATCAAAATCCTTATTCAATAGGCTATGTTGAGGCACAGTACGCAATATCGAATAATTTAACTCCAGCGGCCGTATTAAATCCATCCACAGGCGAGTATGTTTTACCAACTCAAGCTTCAATTGAGACCGCAGTTCAAAACGCTAATTTATCTTCGCTTCCTTCTTCATTGACAGTAGATATGTCTCGATATCTTTCAGTCTTCTTAAACGTTAAAGCACATAACGCTTATCCTATAGTGTCGTTTTCATGGCTAGTTATTAAGGTAAATTATACCGATAAGTCTAAGGCAGAAGCGATTTACTTATTTTTGAAGTATATTGTAACTACTGGACAGACTGAATTACCATCGGGGTATATTGAATTACCATCAAATATTCAACAATTAATTCTACAAAATCTTAAGCTAATATCATATAATAATACGTCTGTTTATACCTTGGTGAGCTAAAAATGATAACAATTAAAAGAAAAAGAGAAAAAATTTTTTATTTTCTACTTATACCTTCATCTGTAGTAGTCTTTACTTTTATATTGATACTGAGTGTATTAGTGTATAATTCTATTCCTGCTTATGAGAAAGTTGGTCTTTCGATTTATACTAAAAATATATGGAATCCTATTTACGATCAGTATGGTGGTTTAGCAGCGATTTACGGTACGATAGTAACAAGTGTGTTAAGCGTAATGATATCTATCCCATTTGCTACTGCTTTTTCCATTTTTGTTAATGACATTTCTCCAAAAAAAGTTAAAAGTTTTCTAGTTAACCTTTCGGATCTTCTGGCGGCTTTTCCTACAGTGCTATACGGATTCTGGGGTCTTCTATCACTTGGCCCATTTTTATCTCGCACATTATTTACGTTTCTAAGCTCTCACGTTGGGCTTCACCAAACTACTAATGGACCTAGTATATTACTGGCCTCAATAATATTGGCAATTATGATAACACCTTTTGCATCTTCTCTCATAAGGGAAGTTTACTTTCAAGTTCCTAGGTCCTTTGAGGAAGCTGTGTATTCTCTAGGGCTAGGTAAGTGGGAGTTAATTACGCTGAAGTTTTCCTACATTAAAAAGGCTTTCTTGGGCGCATATGCATTAGCATTTGGAAAAGCAGTTGGAGAAACTGTGGCAGTAAGCCTTACAATAGGCAATGTATTAAACATTTCACCGAACATATTTGAACCGGGTTATACGATACCATCTTTAATTATTAGTCAGTTTGGAACTGCGTATGGAATCCAGTATAATGCAATGTTTGCACTTGCGTTATTTCTTGTTGTAATAGGGTTCATATTTATAATAATCTCTAAATTAATCTTGAGGGTGAGATCTTGAGAAGAAAAGATACTGTAATTGTCTCCCTTATAACATTATTAGTTATATTATTTTTACTTCCTATAACATTTCTTTTTTACACTGTAGTTGTAAATGGATTAAAGGTTATAATTAGTTATGGACCTAGATTTTTTATAGATTTGCCTCCAAATCCTGGCGAGGGATTAGGCGGTATAGGTCCAGCTCTAGAAGGCTCTTTATACATGGTCTCATTAGCAGTGCTAATCTCAGCTCCTATCTCCGTATTTACTGGAGTTTTTTTATCGTTCTTCGAAAGGTCAAAAATAGCTAGTTTAATTAGAGCAAGTTTAGAGCTAATAGTTGAATTGCCAACTATTGTCATAGGTATAGTCATATTCGCAATTCTAGTTCTAGAAATTGGTTTAGGATTAAATGGGATTACGGCCGCTATGGCATTAGCAATTGTCATGTTGCCCTATTCAACTATACAAATTAGCGAAGCCCTAAGAATCCCAAAGAAGCTTTACGAAGAGGTCGCCTACTCCCTCGGTTTAACCACCTGGCAAGTAATAAAATTAGTCATGTATATAGGAAGAAGAGGAATAATAAATGGTCTATTAATAGGCTTCGCAAAAATAATAGGCGAGACTGCTCCCATAATTTTCCTCACTTCTTCCACTGCTAACCTTTATATAAAGACTTTTAATACACCTGTTACTGGAATTCCAGTAATGATATATAATTATGCGTTTAGCGGCTACTCAAACTTAAACGAAGTAGCTTGGGGAGCATCTTTTGTATTAATAATTCTTGTTACAATAATATTTGTCGTAGTTAGAAAAATGGCAAAATAAGTTCACATTGTCATCATTGACCTACAAATCAATTAAT
Organism: Sulfolobus islandicus Y.N.15.51; assembly: GCF_000022485.1. Lineage (NCBI taxonomy): Archaea > Thermoproteati > Thermoproteota > Thermoprotei > Sulfolobales > Sulfolobaceae > Saccharolobus > Saccharolobus islandicus. The sequence continues at coordinate 1,065,056 of NC_012623.1, forward strand.
TTAATTAACCTTCAAGAAGAGAAGGCATTAAACTGATTTACTTAATGTACGTTTAGTATATTAGGAAGAGAATTTATAGCTTAATAGTAATAATATGAATAAGTTTTATCATTTAACCCGTTCTTAGGTTCCTATATAATCAAAGCCAGCAAACTTGTTATATACTTTAGATTCGTGATTAGTAGTATGGTAAAAGAGGTTTGTATGAAATGCAGAAAGGAAAGGGAAAGTATATACGAGATTAAGTGTAACAAATGCGGAGGACCATTCGAGATCCTGATAGATTTTGAATTTGATAAGAATTCTGAGAGAGGTTTTCCCTATAGTGAAAAGATTTTCCCTTACATCAAACATTTCATATCCCTAGGAGAGGGAAGAACTCCATTAATTAAAAAGGGGAACATATGGTTTAAACTCGACTTCTTAAATCCATCAGGATCATACAAGGATAGAGGAGCAGTGACTCTGGTCTCTTATCTTGCGGAAAAAGGTGTAAAACAAATTAGTGAAGACTCTTCTGGAAATGCAGGATCAGCAATAGCTGCGTATTCTGCAGCTGCTGGTATTGAGGCATACATTTTCGTTCCTGAAACGGCAAAAGGAGGAAAACTTAAGCAAATAGAATCCTACGGTGCTCACGTTGTTAGAGTAAGGGGGAGTAGAGAAGATGTAGCAAAAGCTGCAGAGAATTCTGGTTACTATTACGCATCACATGTTTTACAACCTCAATTTAGAGATGGGATTAGAACTCTGGCATATGAAATTGTAAAGGATTTAGATTGGAAAATTCCTAATTATGTTTTCATTCCAGTATCAGCAGGAACTTTACTTTTAGGTGTTTATAAGGGGTTCAAGCACTTGCTAGATTCTGGTGTCATATCGGAAATGCCTAAAATCGTAGCAGTCCAAACAGAGCAAGTTATGCCACTTTGTGCTAAATTCAAAAAGATTTCTTACACACCACCAGACAAGGTTACCTCCATTGCAGACGCTTTAGTATCAACTAGACCATTTCTACTAGATTATATGGTAAAGGCTTCTAGTGAATGCATAGTTGTAAGCGATAATGAAATAGTAGAAGCTTGGAAAGAATTGGCTAAAATGGGACTGCTGGTAGAATATAGTTCTGCTACTGTATTTGCTGCTTATAAGAAATACAGTGTTAACGATGCAGTATTAGTTTTAACCGGTAGCGGATTAAAGGTATTATGAAGATTTTTGTTGGAACCTCTGGCTGGACGTATGACTGGAATGATGATGGTACTTTAGAGTGGTATGTTAAGAATAGTGGGCTTAACGCAGTAGAGGTTAATATGTCGTTTTATCGATATCCTACAAGAAAACAAGTTGAAAGGTGGAGTAAATTTAAGGAGATTAGATGGATAGTAAAGGTAAATAGGAGAATCACGCACATGAAAAGGCTAAAAGATTTTCAGTCTTGGAAAGAGTTTCAACAAATAGTTGACTCATTGAATCCAGATTTTTATTTGTTTCAATTACCACCAACTTTTAAGAGGAATTCAGAAAATGAGAAGAGAGTATTTCAATTTGCTGAAGTATTAAAGGATAAAATGGCCGTTGAGTTTAGGGACATTCAATGGTACTTAAAGCCCCTTAATGTTACTTGTGTAATTGTCTCAATAGATTCACCAATAGGTACTTATGTTATAAAGAATAACGATTACATTTACCTAAGATTGCATGGAAGAGATGTTTGGTACACTTATGATTACTCTGAGAAGGAACTAAAGGAGTTAGCAGATAAAATAATCTCGTTGAATCCTAAGTACGTTTATGTGTTCTTTAATAACAATCATTGGATGCTTGATAATGGTAGATATATGCTTAAAATTTTAACTGAGAAATCTTAAAGTGTGTGATGATAAGGGACCACATGGAGTGGTGAAGATAACTTACCCGTCTGAATATTTAAGTTCCAGAGCATTTTGAAAATTATGCAAGATTTAACTATTGGAATATTAGGAGCTGGTAAAATAGGTTCTGCAATAGTAAGGGCAATAAGGCTAAAGTATCCTAGCATCCACGTAATTGCTACTGCGAGAAAAGATGAGACTTTAAGAAATGTAAAAGATCTAGAGGTAGAGACTACTAAGGATAATAATTATGCAGTTAATAAATCAGATGTAATTATCTTAAGCGTTAAGCCTCAGCATTTTCCTACTGTTCTAAGGCAAGTTGGCATAGAGTCATGGAGAGATAAGGTAGTAATTTCAATAATGGCAGGAGTTAAGTTATCTACATTATCTACCCTACTTAATAATGCTGAGGTTTATAGAGCCATGCCAAACATTAATGCAATAGTATATAAGTCTACTACTACAATTGCTGAGAATAACGGGAAAAGTAGAGAATTAGTGGAGAACATATTTAAGACACTAGGTAACGTATACTGGCTTCCAGAAGAATACTTGGATATTTGGACTGCACTAGTAGGCAGTGGTCCAGCTTTTATATCTGAAATTATAGATGCGTTAAGTTTAGGTGCAGTTGCTTGTGGAATGCAAAGAGAGATAGCCTACAATGCGGTTTTGGATATGATAAGTGGAACTATAATTATGCTTAAGGAGGGTAAAATAGATCATCCTATGCTATTACGTGATCAAGTGACTACGCCAGTCGGTACCACAATAAGGGGACTCATGGTTATGGAAGCTAAGAGCGTTAAGTCAGCGTTAATTGAGACAATAGAGGCATCATATAAGAGGGCAGTTGAAATAGGCAATGAGATTGACAAGAGTATTAGGAATAATAGCAAATAAGGAGGTGATGATTAAGCTTAATAATAACATGCGAAAATAATTATTGCGCTCAATATGGATAAGCGTATAGCGACAATCATATTGAGTATAGTAAATATTATAGGTATATTTGAATTTCCATTATACGAATCGTTCATAGGGTTCTTCTTTATTTCCTCCGCCTTGTCTATCCTTTATGAATCTCAACTGTCCTTGATTGTACCAACAGTTCTATTCGCATCATTAGTTTTATTACATATTATTACTATCCAATTACAAAAACTGATTATATTATCTATTCTGATGTTGATCTCGATTATTGGGAAAAATAATAAATGGATTTATTCAATTCTTATAACCCTTGCGCCGGGTTTAATTATAAATAATCTCTACCTCTTATTAATTGTATTGGCATTACTGATTCCCCTATTAATAAAACTTGGAGGTGAACCAAGGACTATAATCATTTCGGGTATTTTATATTTAATCTATTCCGGTATAATATTTCCAAATAATGAAGCACTAGCTAATCAGATTTCACAGATATCATACTTTTATCTAATGTTTGGAATAATAGGGATAATTGTTGAAGACAAAAGAATTACTAGAATTACGTTAAGAAAAATTCTCCCATATTTGTCTTTCATTCCCGCATCTTTTGCATCAATAATGTTAGGATACCCAAGCGATTCTTCCTTTATTTATTGGTCATTACACTCATTTTATTTCTCGCACTTATATTTACCTTGGATATACGAAATAGGTTATAATTCGAATCAGCACTTAATCGCGGGCTGGTTTTTTGCTTATCTTTTAGCACTTCTCATAGAGAACCCTTTAATAACAGCGGAAGTATTTCTGTGGATTTTTACATTCTTATCCGGTTTAACGTCATATTATGTATTTAAGAGACTTAATTTGAAATATCCACTACTTTTCTCAGTGCTATATCAGATTAATATATTTAATCCCATAATATCTCACTCAATTTCAGTTTTTTCATACGCATTTCTACCTTTAGTCCTATTCTTTGCATATAATAAGAATAAAGTACTCTATTCAATTCTAACGCTAACTGCAGCATCTTCTATCCCGATCTTCATATCTACTCTGGTAATTCCATTAGTATACCGTAGGTATTACTTCCTATTATACGCCCTAGGTGTTAATGCGTTTTGGCTAATTCCCTTCTTAATCTTTGGTTATTATAGATTTACATTTAACGTATCTAACATAGAAGTTCTTATCTCAATTATTCTAGTTTCAATGTCTGTTCTTTTATATCAATTGAGGCTTAAAAATATTGAGATAGTTTATATGATTTTTATATCATTCATTCTACAAATATTGGGAATAAATACGGGACCATTAATTCTTCTTGCTACTATTTTAATATTTGGAAGCCTAAGAGACATCAGTGCTCTTTACTTGACCTTGCTTACTGGTCTAGTTATTCTATCTATTAGTAGTTTTTCATACGGCGTAATTTCAAGTTACGCAAATACAGCGTTTTACACATACAATCTGCCTAATTTACCTAAACCTGGAGAGTATGGATTTGGAATTATGACGCAAGTTAACGATCTAAACCTAACTGCTAGTGGAATGCCAACACAATCAATATCCTATAATGTTAGGTACTTTATATATAACTCACGTGTTATTGAGAATCCCCTTTACTTTGGATTTCCAATTCCAGCTATACCTAACTACACGCCACAATTAACGTTTTCTTACATTTACTCTAATTCTTCAGTTAAGGTAATTTACTCGCCCTTTGATAAACCGTTAGGCCTCATACTTTACTCTAACGTGACACCATCAAAAATTGCAATAGTATTTCCAACGCAGATTGATAACATTAGTGGAATAAAAGGTCTGGTAAAGAACGATACAGTTGAGATTATTACTAATAGTTCCTTAACCATAATAGGAGGTAAAGTAACTGTAGATAATAGATCAATCTTTTCATCCTATTATAAACCTAAAATAACAACAAGTATAGCGATTGGCGAAATTACTGAAATTATAGAGTCGAATTATTCAATTTACCTTTCAATACACGAGAGCTTAACTATTAACGGAAAAGTAGTAAATCACTCAATAATTCTCCCTCCAGGCAAGTATACTATCGTGATTTCTGATGAAAAGATTGAATATGTAAGCTATGCTTCAATATTCCTTAGTGTAGCATCTTTAGTACTATTAATAAGAAGAGGGATGAGAGTATGAAAGTATTGCTGGCATTAGCGATATTGTCACTTTCCCTTTCTACATTCGTAATCTCATCTTTCTCGATTGTGATAATATCGCCTAACATATTAAGGGTTTTATCGTATCAGCAAGTTGGAAATAGTGTTTCCAGTAGTCCATTATGGTCCAACGGAACCGCCATAGTGATTCACAATACGACTTATGAGTCAGTAATAGGTTCGCCTTATAGTTATGCTGTACAAGAGGTAAATTTTTCTAATTATTATAACTTCAACTATTCAACTAGATATAGTTACTTATCAGGTGTTCAAGCAGGCGCTATAATATTAGGTGGAAACGTAGATTTGAAAAAACCAGCAAATCAACAGCCGTATGTGTTAATTTATTCTGTAACCTCCGGCCAATTATTAGTTAAGACTCCCAACACTAGTTTGCTAACTGTAGCAAATAATCTACCAATTAGCGTAAGTGGTTTTCTTTTAATTCAATTTTCAAATGTTGAAGGTAATTTAACAGTCGTCTATATTTCATTAAACGGTAACATTACCAGATTAGTATATATAACGCCTATACCTTGGTCTGAGGTGAAATATGCTGGTTGGTTTCAAAATTATGGTTTTTCCTACGTATATTACGTTGCACTAGCTAAGTGTGTGGAAACTCAACCAATGATAGCTGGAGAAACTTACTTATCGCCAGATATTGTTAGCTCTTCAACATGGAAACTTGGAGTTGCTAAAATTATTAACATAACTTCAACGTATGAGACAGTAGAAGGGCTAGTGGGTGGTAGTTATGTAGCTCAGTTCTATAATATATCACGATTGAATTATCTTATTTTAACGGTTAACTTTACGTATTATAATGGAAGCGATGTTGGGGTTGAACTTTTAGGAAGCAATCTAAATTTGATAAAGACCGATCTCTCACAAAAAGTTTATGCTTTGTTATATTCTGTAAATAATGGACAATTACAAGTTAAGCTACCAAACTCAGGTTTTAGAATTATCAATAATACTTTGCCAGTTATTAGAGGAGGGTTACTGAGTATAGTGTTTTTGGATAATAATAATAATATAAGTTTATATGAAATTATTAACGCTAGTAAAACATACTATTTAAACATTACTACACCTATACCTTGGTCGAATATAAGTTATATTGGATGGAGAACCGATAATGGTATCTCAAAAATTTTCTTTGTTCTTCCAAATTTCATAATAGGATTACAAAGCATTCTAACGTTTGAATTTTTAGGAAATAACGCTACTGCTGTTCCGAATCAAGAATTCTACGTATATCTTGGCGATAATCTATCAAACTTGCAACTTTATTATAAAGGTCACACTGATTCCAATGGTCAATTTTCACTTCCATTACCCATAATATATCCCTCAACAACATCTTATGAATACGTAAGGATCGTTTGGGTTAATTCATCGACAAACGTAACCTTAATAATACCATTAATAAAAGGTGGAAGCAATTTATATATTCCTGCTAACGTCATATCAGTTGAGGAAAAAAGTATTGATGTAACTGTAGACTACTATACACTATTTTTATTTATTGTACTTTTGTTCTTATTGGTAGCGTATATTTTTGCTAGAGAAAAACGCTTTTGAAATATCCTAGTTTTACGTAATTGTTTAAGAATTCGTTAAGCTTGTTGACGTATTCCGTAATAGGACAATTCGTACATATTTCGTCACTGTTCAAAATCTCCTTAGAGTACCAATATAGGATTGGATTCGCTAGTTCTATTCGATTCTCCATGGTTCTCATCACTATAGGTATCGAGTAGTTAACGTTAGTTTCTCTCTCTATTATATCTTTAGTCAACCTAGAGTAGTTACTCTTTGCAATGTAAGTGTTTAGTAACTTCATTAATATGTTATCAAAGAACGAGTAATCCTCATTTCTCAGTATATATAATGAAGAATATATATATATTCATTTACCGTAAATACGTTCTTCTCATGAAGTTCTCCAAGATTTATATCGCCGATCTGAACAATATTGTTACCATCACTTCCCAAGAATAAACCAACTTTGACATTATTTCTATCTAAACTATTTTTATTGTTTAATATTTCAACTTCTTCGGTATGTAAACTACCTTTTTTACTTACTGAGAACATATTCACTTTATGCTTTACTAGTTTTAGATTTCTCTGCAACATACTGACGGAAGTCTGGCCTAACAACTCAACATCGTTGTATAGTGCAGTAAAGAAAGTTAACGATTTTCCATTTAAACTTGTGGTCGAGAAAGGATTAGAAGTATTAAATCTATCTAGTTTAAATAATGAAAGAACGTTATATACTGTTCTCATTTCTCTAATTTTATATGGCGTGACTTGATTTCTTTCGACGATGATTGGTGAGGAAGAAGGCAATTCCATAATATCTATCACACCCAATTCCAATGTTAAATACAAATACTTTTTCTCACCTAAATGCAATAAAGGAATAATGTGTTTTTGTGGTATTTCAATTCTCTTGTATTCGTCAATTGAAGGTGGTTTTGGTCTTTCCCTTTTTCTTCTCTTTGATTTTTCTTCTTCTCCTCTTTCATCTATGCAATTCCCGAAAGAAACTCTTTGCGAAATCTTTAATTCCTCTATAGGTTGCGATATTATATCCTCTATCTAATCAATTAGCTCATATATTGCCTTGGGAACCGTGGTTCTGGTAAATCTCTTTGTTATCCTTTTCGCTATTCCATTAATGCAGAGAATTGCAGTTAACGTATGAGGATCTTCCTTGACTAAAACGATTTGCGTTCCATTACTCGTCTCTAATGCAGTAAAAGTTCCTTCTAAACTGTGTTCTATAATATATTCAAGGAGTTGGTAAGATTCTTCTTTCATTTTGCCCTTTTATAATTGCTAACCATTTTTATACATATTTTTCATAAACTCTTTTGGATGGAAACAGCTTTACAGTTGGCGAGAAAAGGGAAGATATTATATGCTCTAATGTTCCTAAAGGATTATGTAATAGAAAATCAAGAGAAATGGGATGATTCTGTGGAGTCTTGTAGGGAGCTTCTAAATGCAATAATGAGTATGCCTTCACTTAATGACGAAAGTTGGAGAATCTTCGTACCAAGCATTACCTTAGAGGAGTTTGAAAAAATTACTTTTAGGGTAAGTGAATGTATGCGATATTAGCATATATTGACACTATAGTTTTTAATGTTGTTAGGAAAGCCGCTTACGAAAATTTTTGTACAGTGTATGCAATAAAATCCTATTCACCTTCGAAATTAGTAGCTTTCGTGGGTAATATCATAATTGTCGTAAGTAGAAGTAATACGACTGTTAGAATAAGTGCAAAATGCGGAAACAAGAAAAAACCGTTTTATATAAGAGTAAACAAGGATAGAATAACTTACGATGGAAATGAGATTGATGCAAATTCATTCATTTACCATATTGCATCGATAGAAAACAGATTATATGAATCTTTAGTACTAATGAGTGAAAATTGTAATACCCAAGAGATTTGCTACAAACAAAACAAGGGGATAAAGGAAATTTTAGTAGAAGGTAAAAAGATAAATATAAATGAAGATATTAAACGTAATTTAGAACAACTTTTAACAATACTCTATAAGAGAGAAGTTTCTGTAGAATGCAATAAAAGTTCTTTATGTGTAAAGAAAGTTATAGCAACTAGAAGGAAAGTTTACGTGCAATTAATTGATGCTAAAAAGGAAAATTATTGGTACCTCGAGCTCAATGATTTAATAAATAAAATGCCAGACCATGCTCAAGAAATTCTTAACATTATAAAGCAAATTCGTACTCAGTTAAGCTAGTTTTTCAGGCTTAAATCTCAAACCTTTTGCTATTCTTTCATAGTTTTGAGTATAGTCTTTCGAAGAAGCTCAAATCACCTAGAGATGAAATTAAGACTGCCTTTACTCCTAAATTATCAAGCGAATGGATAATTGAAAATATCTCATTCTCTAAGAAATAAGGTTGATCAAGATTCTTTACTAGTTCTCTATTCTTTTCAGTTATCACTATTAAATAAGGGATTGCTCTATCAACAAGCTTTGAACCATAATACTTAATCTGATCTACGTTTTTCATCCTAAGAACTAGGAAGAAATCAGCATTTGACTCCAATCTAGCCATAACTTCGTTGTCGTTTTTTCTTAAACTTATCATCATTCCACTTTTCACACCATATTCCTTTGCCACATTTACAGCATCATCTGACGACAAATAACCCACTTCTTTGCCATATTTTGGTTTATCTCCTTTTGTAAAAGCTAGTTGGACATCTAACATCTTAGCAGTTATTGACAACGAACGAATAAATAATTCGTTAACATCTAATAGTCTTTGGTTTATAATTATTGTTTTTTTATCTAGAGATAGAGAGTATCTAATTAACGAAGCTATAAATGATGGCATAGGCGATGGTATACCTAGAGGTGAGTCGGGTATATCAAATCCATCAAATGGGGATAAAGTTTTTATTTCCTTTAGCAGTTTCTCGATTTTTTTCTTGGGATGTAGTTCTACTAATATTTGCATTTAGAGTAGTAGTACAGATTTTAAGCTATATTTTTTTCCTTGAGTATCAATCATCTATTGTGAGCCAAGAGAAAAAAGTTAGAAGAATTATTCTTCACTACCCCGATGATACGCCTGCTGGACACATAGAGTATGCCGATGGTTTTTCCTCAATCTATGACAATGAGGGAAATTTCTTGTTTAAAGTGGAAGGAAAATTTCCACCTCCACCTAAAAAGTCGTCAGATTATTCGTGGATAGAGAAGGTTTTAGAAAAAGGATTACAAGACTCAAGGAAAAGATTTATACTTTATGTTGCATCCAGATATTTAGTAAATGTAAAAGGTATTGATGAAGATGTTGCATTAAATATCTTAAAGGAGTTCTACTATAAATTGCAATCTGGGAAAGTTTATGAAACTTGGTTAAAATCTGTACTAAATGGAGTTAAAAAGAAAGGATTGCTTCCTTGGTCATTAAAGAGAATAGAGGAAAGAGATAAGGAAATGTACAATGAGATAATGAAAGCATTAAAAAATAACTAGATTTCATGAAAAAGATCCATTATGAACAATTAAATTGTTTTTATGGTTAATGCTTAAAACCCTAGTTGAAGTAAGATATATTATGAAAGATAAGTACTTTATTACAACTTGGCTGCTAATATTGGTTCCTTTAACAGTATTCCTCATAATAACAATATGGGTTGTTGATTTACTGTTTCTAGCTCCTCAATGGAGGCAAGCAATTCCAGCAGTTGTAGGATTTGCAGCAACATTCTTAGTATTGGGTGTATTTATAAGGGGAAAGTTTGGAAAATTGGTATTATTTTAATTTTTTTTTTAAAAAAAAGTCATTACTTAAGACTTTCATCATTTTTTCAGACGCTGGCGAATCAATCATCTAACTTAGATTGTTGACAGAAAAATTTAAATTTTATTAGGGTAACCCTAATATTGTGAGAAAATGATAAGCCTATCCACACTACTAAATCCACCAGAAGGATTAACTCTATCAGAAATACTTGTAATCTCGTTAATTTTAGGTATGCTTCATGGTGCAACTCCAGATGAGCATACATGGCCAATAACGTTCAGTTATGCGATAGGAAAATATAGTTCAAAAGAAGGAATGAAAGCTGGATTTTTATTTTCACTAGGTTTTACCATTCAGAGGGCATTTCTAACCACATTAGGTTTTATAGGTTTCGCAACTATCTACGAAAAATACAATTTGGATGGTCCAGTATATACTATAGTTGGAATCGTCATGGCTATTGCTGGTTCTTATATACTAAAAGGGAGATATCTGCATTTACCAATAGACGTTCTATTTAAGAGCAAACATCATAGTACCAAAACTAGTGGAGTAGAATTGTATGATATACCGTTAAAAATGACTATAGTTCATGGTCTAATTGCTGGTTTTGGGTTTGGAGCCTATGCTAGTATAATAACGTTTGTTTTAGCACCCCAGTTGCCCTCAATAGTTTATGCGCCGTTGCCAGGGCTAATGTTTGGAATAGGTACAATGATTATGCAGATGATATTTGGTGCAATGTTTGGCAATATATTGCGTACAAAAAGGTTAACAGAGGAGGAGATGTCATATGTTGCGAGGAAAACTGCAGGGAGAGTACTTTACTATGGCGGTTTGGTATTTACTATGGTGGGTTTGCTTATAATAGCGTTCCCAGTTATTGACAACTTTGCAATATCAACCGGAAATCCAATACCTAATCTTGATGCTATAGATATAGGATTCTTATTAGTGCTTAGTGTTGTCGGTATAATAGGTATTAGTAGTATAATTCTAGGAATTAAAGAAGCTACTAGACTATCTAGAACAAATCGGAAATCTGCTAACTTCTCTGCATATAAAAAGTCTTAAGTTATAACGTTTTTAAGATTAGAAAGCATTTTAGTTTTATGTATAATGATTTCTTCAATTCCATAGCTTCTAAATGGCAAGCGGAATGGGAAAAAAGTAAGGTATTTGAAGCAAATATAGATTACTCTAAACCAAAATTTTTCATCACAGTTCCTTTTCCTTATACAAATAGCCCAATGCATGTTGGTCATGGGAGAACCTATGTTACTGCAGATGTTTACGCTAGATACTTAAGGATGAGAGGATATAACGTACTATTCCCGTTTGCGTTTCAATTTACAGGTACTCCGGTATTGGCTATAGCCGATTCAATAAGAAGAGGGGATGTTGATATGATAGAGTTCTTTAAGAGCGTTTATGGAGTACCAGAAGATAAAATCAAGGAATTGGGGGATCCATATAAGTTGGCTGAATATTTTAAAGAAGAAATGAAAAATACGGCGAAATCTATTGGAATGAGCATTGACTGGAGGAGATCTTTTACGACAACTGATACTAGGTTTGAGAAGTTTATTCATTGGCAATTAAGGAAACTAAAAGAACTGGGTTATTTAGTTACTGAAGATGACGTTGTTGGCTATTGTCCTAATGATAATTTTCCAGTTGGCATGCATGATACAAGAGGTGATATAGAACCGGAAATCACCACAATGAACGTTATCTTATTTGAGGGTAGTGAGTCCTATAATTTCATGGTAGCTACCTCAAGACCGGAGCTAATATTCGGGGTAGTCGCACTAATGGTAAACTCTGACGCGAATTACGTAGTGGTTGAATATGAGGGCAAGAATTTCATAATATCAGAGAAGGCCTACAAGAAATTATCCTATCAGAAGGATATGAAAATGATAAAAACTATTTCTACATCAGATATCGTTAAATTATACGGTATAAACCCAGTAACTGGAAAAAAGCTTGAGATTATTAAAAGCAAACACGTTGATCCATCGCTAGGAACTGGAGTTGTAATGAGTTATCCAGCTCATGATCCATTTCATTATTTGGCAATTACTGAGGCTAATAAGGAATTTGAAATAATACCAGTAATAGAGACTGAAGAACTCGACGAGATCCCTGGTGAAAGTGCAGTTTTACAAACCAAAAACATTTATGCGTTAAAGGACTTCATGGAAAGTATCTACAGAACTGAGTACTATAAGGGATATATGAAGGATACAATATTATCTCTAGTTCCAGACTTCTTAAAACAATACGTAAAGGAAAACATCGTTGGGAAGCAAGTTCAAGAGGCAAGAAAAAATACAATAGAGTTATTGAAATCTCTAAACATATACGATACTATTTATGAAATCTCGAATGGTCCCATTTACTGTAGATGTGGAGCTGAAATCGTACCCAAAAAGATAAAGAATCAATGGTTTATAGCTTATGATAATCCTAAGTGGAAAGCGTCAGTACTTAAGGCTATTAATAATATTGAGTTAATACCAAATCTAGCTAAAAGTGAACTAGAAAAAACTATATTCAATACTAGAAGAGAACCCATAGGGAGAAGTAGGGGTATTGGAGTTAAATTACCATGGGACGAGTCGCAGATTGTTGAAAGTTTGAGCGACTCCACATTGTACACTGTCCTATATACGATAATCTACAAGATGCCCGTCGACATTGATAATGAGCTCTTTGACTTTATGTTTCTAGGAAAAGGAGATACTAAAGAACTGGAAAAGAAGTACGGCGCAGATCTTGTCCAGCTAAGGGAAGAATTCTTATATTGGTATCCGGTAGATCAAAGACATACTGGAAGAGATTTAATCCAAAATCATATACCATTTTATATTTATAATCATCTTGCAATTTTTGGTGAGAAATACCTTCCTAAAAGAATTGTAATCAATGGCTTTGTGAGGGTTGGAGGAAGAAAAATGAGCAAAAGTCTAAAAAATATTTATACACTATCAAAAGCAATCAAAGAATTTGGGGTAGATCCAGTGAGAATAACATTGACTTCAACTTCTGATCTACTGCAAGATTTAGACTTTAATGAAAATTTGGTAAACCCAATAGCTGAACAACTAAAGAAGGTTTATGATCTAATTGATAGATTGTTAAGTATAAACACTGAGATTAAAGGGCTAAGAACAGCAGACGAGTGGCTTTCTTCTAAAATTAGGGAAATAGTAGAAAAGGTGAAGAATGACATCACATCTTTTGAATTTAGAGATGCTGTAAATTTTCTCCTTTATGAAATGTATGATGTTTTAAGAGATTATTTTGATCTAATTGAAATACCCAATCAGGAGGTAATAAGGAAGATATCGTCCATATGGATAAGGGCTCTTGCACCATTTGCACCACATATTGCAGAGGAATTATGGCATAAAATCTCAAGCACTTTTGTCTCTTTAGAAAAGTATCCAGACCCAAATGAATTGGATCTGTACCCAGATGCAATTCTTGAGATATCCTATATTAACGAGATCATAGAAAATGTAAGGGAGCTGGAGGACCTTGTACATAAGAAAGCTGAAAAAGTAGTAATATACATTAATGAGAGTAAGAAAGTCAAAGAACTAATGAAAAACGCAATAAGTGCAATTAATGACGGAATCTCTCTAAGGGAATTCGTTATGAAAACTGGAGATAAGATTGCTGAAAAAGTTTATGTCGTGGTCTCTAAATTAGACAAGTCTATAAGAGATTACCTATTGAAAAATGAGGTGGATGAAGAGCAAATAATAGTGAAGAATATGAATTTCTTATTAAAGAGATTGGCAGTTTCAGAGATTGTAATATACAACGCAGAAGACCCCACAGTACCAGACGTAAAAGGAAAGAAGTCTCAAGCATTACCTTTAAGTCCAGCTATTGTGATAGAATAATCATGAGACATTTTATAATAGATTGTGATACTGCTGAAGATGACGTATTAAGCCTATATCTTTTGTTAAAGAACAACATTGACGTAATTGCATTAACTGTTGTTGAGGGTAATATATTATATGACCAAGAGATAAAGAATGCGCTATGGGCTTTGGAACAAGTTAACCGTGAAATTCCAGTTTACCCTGGTGCTAAAAAGCCATTAATAAAAAATTACATGACAGTAGAAAAGGTTCATGGAAAAGGTGGAATAGGCGATATATTGGTAGAACCCAAGAGGTTAAAAGCCAAAGAGAAGCATGCTGCATTAGCAATAATAGATTTGGCAAGCAAGTATGCGGGAGAATTGGAATTCTTAGCGATTTCGCCTCTAACTAACTTAGCTCTAGCTTACTTATTGGATAATTCGATAATAAAGAAAATTAAGAAAGTCTGGATAATGGGTGGAGCAGTATTTGGAATAGGCAATATTACTCCAGTGGCAGAGTTTAATATTTGGGTAGATCCAGATGCTGCTAAAATAGTATTTAACGCTGGTTTTGATATTACCATGGTACCGTGGGACGTTATAATTAATTATCCAGTAACGGATGAAGAATGGAATCTAATTAAAAACATGAGGACCAAAATGAGCGAACTTTACGTTTTGATGTATTCACATTATAGGAAATACTCCTCAACAATTCAGAAGATAAATGGACATCCACACCCTGATGCAATTACTACTGCAATAGCTATCGATGAGAGGTTAGCAACAAGGAAAGAGAAAAGGTTTGTGGCAATAGACAACACTGATAATATTACAAGAGGTATGACACTAGTAGATAGATTCGATGCCGACACTAGCTGGTCTGACAAACCTAATGCTGAAATAGTTTATGAAATAAATAAGAGGATGTTCATGGAAAAAATATATGATTTATTAAATTGGTTTTAGCTCTTTAAAATCTGAATCTTTACAACTCCTTCGTTTTCATCGTAAATTACCTTAACTAAATCTCCTTCCTTTACTGGGAATTTCTGTCTTACTTTTGCTGGTATTGTTACTTGATAGTTACGAGAAACCTTTACAACTTCTTCAACTGGCATAAAAATGTATTAGTAAAAGAAGGTTTAAATATTTTATCAAACTCTAAGAAAAGACAATCCTTGAAACTATTAAGGACTATTAAATATATAATGCATTAATTATACAGTTATATGAAAAATACTAATGTTTCCATAATAATTTTATGCCTCCTTTCCTAATTTTACGAAAATGGAAAGAATAGCAGAGCTTGAAGAACAACTAAAAAAGGAGAAGAACAAGGAGAAGAGAAATATTCTATATACTACACTTATTCAAGAATATTATAATCTTTATAAAAAATATAAAAATATGGAGTTCCTAGATAGAGCATTATCTATAGCAAATGAAATTGAGAAGAAAAACCCTACTATCCTAAATTTTTTGGGGCTGATATATCTAGAGAAAAGAAAGCCAGATATTGCAATTTTAACCTTTAAAGAATTACTTAGCGAGTATAATCTAAATAATGAAGATAAAAATATCATTCTATATAATTTATCTTTAGCTTATTTTCAAAAAGGGGAGCTATCAAACGCGTATAACACACTAAAAAGCTTAGTATTAAACTCGAAAGAAGAGATAAATGCGCTAAGCAAAAAACTATTGGCGAAAGTTTGTCTAGCATTAGGGGAAATCAAATATGTAGAAGAAGCGAGAGAATTGTTGGAAGAATTCGAAATTCCCTCTGAGGATCTCGCAATAACATATGCTGCATTAGCTAAATATTATAATGACACTAAACTACTAGAAAAGGCGAAAAGTATTGCAACAGTTTTAGGAAATGAAAAAATTCTAGCGGATATACTTTCAATATCAGATAATGAGGAAGATCTAAGAAAAGCTATCCAAATTTATGAAAAACTTGGAGATTACAATAGTCAATTAAAACCACTATACAAACTATCGAATAGAGACCCATCTTTGCTTGTGGAAATATTAGAAAAGATAAAAAATCTTGAGGATAGTAAAGACAAGCTAAACATCCTCTATGACATTTACAAGAGGACGAAGATAGTACAATTTCTTAAAGAGGCAATAGAAACTGCTGAAAAACTTCAAGACTACATTTTCCTAGCTAGGGCTTATTCAGAGCTAGCCAGTTATGAGGAAGAGGTGTCTAATCTACGAAAAGCAATCTCGTTCTATGAAAAGTACATTCAGAAGAATCAAGAGTAAAAATATATTCACTCTCTCTTCTTATTATTTCATGATAAAACATGCTGAATACACTAGGCATGGAATCACAG
Source organism: Sulfolobus islandicus Y.N.15.51 (assembly GCF_000022485.1). Lineage (NCBI taxonomy): Archaea > Thermoproteati > Thermoproteota > Thermoprotei > Sulfolobales > Sulfolobaceae > Saccharolobus > Saccharolobus islandicus. Next base: position 1,081,611 of record NC_012623.1, read on the forward strand.
AACCCCTAATGTTAATAATGCTCTATAAAAAAGTTGAAGACGGCAAGATAATATCTGCGTTTAGATTTTCCGTATATAAAAACATGATAATAATCGTATACGAAGAGGATAAATTATCTGGAGGAGAAGTTCTAGACTTCGATATATATAACATGACAAATCTGATAAATAAAATTAAAAAGTATTATGATGAAGCAATTGATGATATAGTTATATTTGGAGAGAAACAATATGTGGACGAATTTCTAAATAAATTCCTAAGTGATGAGGAAGAAGAAACAGAGAAAAGATGACGAGCCATTCATGCACTGATTACAATATTAATATGTGTTTTCTATCTTATTTTAGAATCATATTCTACCATCTACGTAACTGATTGTTAAAAATTCCCATAATGGATCAGTAACGTTAATCAATTCTTGTCCAATCCAATTTTGAAACTTTACATTTTCAGAATTCTATGTAATCTTATCATGTTATTTAAGAGCTCCGGCGAAATTGGGTGAATGGGGCGATTCAAGTCTCTTTTGCGAATTGTAATTTATGAATAATATGGATAAAACAAAGTAAACTACTGAGCGTGGATCTCCACCTAGTCAGTGGGGTGGTGTTTGATTAAATTCATTACGATTCTTTAAATAAACTGAATTCGCAAAGGATGCGTGAATGACCCAAATACAAAGTGAATTGTTCCGGGTTTACCAAACTTTGGTAAACCTAATATTTTTTTGTATCTACTAGTAAGTCGCTTTAAGGAGAAAGAAATGAAAACCAGAACGCCTAAAGGAAGACGATATATTGAAACTAAATACCTTCTAGTAATACTGTTAATGGTTGGGCTATTTATATATTATAGTAACTCGACGCAACAAACTTTAAGCCATGCAAATAGTAGTGTTTATAGCAATCGAGAATGGATAGTTTATGTTGGTGGTGGTACCCCCGATATGTCTGTCATGAGTATGGGATTCTTCCCTGAAATAATAACAATCGATGCTGGAGATAACATTACTTTTATAAACAATTCTAGTGAAGTTCACACGGTAACGTTTCTTAGTGGAAATCCACCAATTAATCCATTTTCTCCAGAGGCTAATATGAGAATAGGTGGAAATATATACAATGGATCTGGTATAGTTTCATCTGGCATGTTACTACCTGGTGAAAATTATACTCTAACCTTTACTACACCTGGTGTATATATTTATAGATGTATTTATCATGCAGGAATGATGGGAGTAGTAATAGTAAATCCAAAAGGAACTCCATATCCTATGACACAAGCTCAGTATAATGTAATAGGACAACTTGAAGAATCACAATCAATAGCACAAGGGGAATCATTATTTCAACAAGTAAATTTACCTGCAACTTCAGGTCCTAACGGAACTACAATATGGCATATAGACGCAGGAGTAATGACACCTGCAACCACGTTAGCAAATCTAAATTCAGTTTCAAGTGATAATGTTAGTGGGTTCGCTCAATTATCAATAATATCGCCTGGATTAATGAAAGTTGAAGTGAATTTAATAGGACTTAAACAAGGCGTTAAATATAATGTGCAAATATTTACCGGTGCTGCGGAAGCTGGAGGCAAAATGACTTATACTCTAAATCCAATAATTGGTAACTCTAACGGTACTGGATCCTCGATAACTATGTTAAAGATAGATCCCTTAGATCCTTACATCCCTACTAGCTATGATATACCCGCTGCAGGCTGGTACATAAACATAAGTAACGATAAGGGTACATTAGCTTTAGGTGATATAATAGCGCCTTCTGCAAGTTTAATGAGATTCCTTCCAACTACTTTAACAATTCATGTTGGTGATACTGTAGTGTGGACAGTAGATGCACCAGACGAAGTTCACACTATAACCTTTGTGCCTCAAGGCATGGAAATACCAGAGTTCGGAAGTCCTTTAAGCCTCATTCCAATTGGTGGAAATATATTTAATGGTTCAGGATACTATAATTCTGGTCCTCTAATAGCTGGACAGTCATATAATTTAACGTTTATAACTCCAGGGATATATACTTATGTCTGCCTAATACACGATAATATGGGGATGGCAGGAACAATAATTGTTCTGCCTAAAACCTTTACAAACAATCAAAGTATATCAGTTATACTAAATCGAATGACAAATATGTCTAATCAAATTTTCCAATTAAATTCAAAAATTAATTATATGGATAATAAAATTACTCAGTTTAATTCTACTATTAATGGCTTAGAAAATTCCAATAATCTTATTATGTTAGTTCAACAAGGAATAAATAATAAGATTTCTACATTAAATACAGCAATATTGATTCTTGTAGTATTAGTTATAATATTGATATTAACAAATATTGCTCTGATATTTAGAAAAAGATTATAAAACATTTTAGGTAAATTATTTTTTATTAAGTAAATTTTTTATTAAATAGTATCTTAGTCATTTTACATTGGGTTAGTATTTAGCGGAAAATCACTTAACACTATAATTTCTCATAAATATTATTTAAAAAATTTACTCTATTTTTCAACTAAAAATTAAATATAAATAAACTAAAATTAGATATTTTTGAGGGTATTAGGTTGGGTTATTTAGAAGACTAGTTATGTTATAAGAGTAAGTAAGCAAAATAGCTGCTTAGAAGGATAGTAGGAGCAGAAAAGAAGAGAATAGCAAAGCAGTAAGAGAGTAGAGCTGCTAAGCAGAGAGTAAGCAAAGATAGAGTTTAGGAGCAGAGAAGAGAGTAAGTAGTAAGCAGTGCAGATTAAGCAAAAAGTAGAGTAAGCGGAAGAATAAGAAAAGCTAGTTAGAAAGAAGCGAAGCAAAGATAATAGTAAAGCAAAAGAAGTGTTTGTTAGGTAGACAGAAAGCAAGGCTGCTAGAGTATAAGTTAGTAAAAGCTGCTTAGTAAGAAAGGAAGCAAATTAGTAGAAAAGAAGAGAGTTTGAAGTTAAAGCAGCAGAAAAGAAGAGTATGGCAAAGTGAAAGTTAGAGAGTTTAGAAAAAGAGTTAGAGTAAGCAAAGCTGCAAAGAATAAGCAAAAGCAGAAAGCAAATTAGGGCGGGCCCTGGCCCGGGGGTATAGAAATTTGTTTAAGATTATAAGCAAAAAAAGAGGGGTATAGAAATGAAATACGTGCAATGCCCTGGCAAATATATATATAATAACGTAGCAATAATATACAGTAACATAGTCTTAGTATTATTCTAGCTAGCAATAATATATTTGATTAAGCTATTCCAAACCTTGAGAGGGTTTTTAAGGGTGATTCAGGGCTCCTTTGCAAATTGTAATATATCTCTCGGTTTAGACTTATTCAATGAAGGAATTACTGAATATATTTGATCATATCACGAAGAAATAAGGGTTCTTGTAATATTATTACAATGATGAGATAACAGGTCGAGAGGTTGTAGTTGAGGGCTATGGCCCGGGCGATCTGGAGTATCCTCCAGGGGGAGTGGCACTTCCCGAACCTCCTCCTCTCCCGGTAGACCCAAAATCACCTCCTTGAAAATAAATCTATATTATTAATAAGCGGTTCTATTGATTTAAATAGAAAATCTTTTAGATAGAATAAATCATCAGAAAACAAGAGTATTAGGAGTATCCTGAACTGCTCCCTCCTCACCTCCCCCTTGAACACGGTGTACAGGGAGTAGAAGGCCACGGCCAGCACGAAGATCAACGTGCGGAAAACAAACTTAGTAGAACTAGTAAATGGAAGAAAAGCCTTAATGTTCCTATAAGAGGTCTCTATGGGACCCCTTACCTTATTGTACAAATCCAACACCTCCCCCTTCGGTAGGTCTAGATTAGTAGCCCTAGCAAAATAAACAACACTCTTCTTCTTTCTCCTCACTTTTTCCTTGCTGTACACGAGAAGCCTGAACTTGACCTGCTCATCCCTCCTATGCCTCTTACTATTAGTTGCGTAATCCCCGTCAAACTCCTCATAAACCTTAACATCCCCAACAGGCACAGCAACTATATACTTAAACTGTGAA